>JAYOVN010000068.1:0-10984 GCA_038151515.1 Gammaproteobacteria bacterium
CAGAGGAAGACTCATGAGTGAGACAGAAGAAACAGGACAAGAGCCGGAACAGGCCTCGGACGGAAGCATTAATCAGGAAGTGATTCGAGCGATCCCCATCACCTTGGCGGTGGAAGTCGGTACTACCACATTGAAGCTGCGAGACCTGCTGCGTTTGTCCCAAGGCAGTGTTCTAGAGCTGGATCGTGGTGTGGGCGAACTCATGGACGTAAAAATCAATGACACGGTAATTGCCAAGGGTGAAGTCGTGACTGTGGGCGACAAACTAGGCATCAGTGTGGTTGAGATTGTGGCTCCGCTGGAACGTGTGAAAACGGTTTAGAGCATGGAAATGTCGCCGCTGCTATCGGCGGTTCTAAGTTTTGTATTTGTTATCGGCTTGCTGCTGGGGACGCTCTGGATCGTTCGTGCTCGTGGCATAGGCGTTGGCCCCATGAATGGCAAAGGCCTGCGGGTGGTAAACAGCCTTCGGTTAGGCAACAAGCATCGCTTAGATGTGGTGGACTACGCAGGTCGTCGCTTGCTCATCGGTGTGGCCCCCAATCAAATTACCTTGCTGGACAATCAGCCCCAATCGACTGAGTCCGAAGGCGACCCATCGGATCAATCCACTGACCCTCAAAACAATACGTCTGGTGCTTTCGCCGGTCAGTTACGCCAGCTATTGGATCAAAACAAAGGCAGCTAGGCCCGTTTATCGTCTTGGCAAGGCCGAGGTTGCCCTCCATGGCCGCACACCACTAACGCCGGTTTGTTCTCCGGCGGGATGTCTCCCGTTCTGGCTGGTCGATGGACGATGCCAGCAGACTCGTCACTTGGGCCTCCAGTTCCGGCGTAAGGCTGGTACCCAGCCAAGTCGGCATGTTGTTACGAATCTGAATCAGCGCCAAGGTGCTGCATCCTTGTCCCCGGGCGTTTAACCAGTTGCCAAATTGGGCGTTTCGCTGATTCGGATCATGGGTAATCGCGGTCAGCTGGCGCAGGTTTTGAATCAAACAGGGTAATACTGGCCCAGAAACCGATGCCGTCGCCGCGTTGTCCGCGGGCGCTGCAAGGCTGCTCCGTTGGGCTTGAACCCGTTCTATATAATCTTGGGCTGTCTCCGGTAGCGGTACGTTGGGGTCGAATCCATTTGGGCCTAATCGATAGCTGGCCAAAGCCAAGCGCATGCGAGGCTCCGGCTGAAAAGACCCCAAGTCATCCAACAGCTCCCGCAAGTAGCGGGCACCGGCATCGATGTTAGTGCAAGGATCAAACAGAGCTTGGCGATCCTCAATACCCAGGTGGGTTGCGGTGATCGGCCACTTGATTTGCATTAAGCCTACGGCGTCGGAGCTGGACACGGCATCTGGGTCCAAACTGCTTTCTACAATGGCGATGCCCATCAAGAGAAACTCCTCGACCTCGTGGGTCTTGGCTGCTTCGGTGAAGCAGTCTCGGTAGGGCAGCTCTTGCAGCGGGTCTTGTACAGGATCGTTTCCAGGAATTGAGGGCGGGGAGTCTTGGAGTGTCGGTTCGCTGCCTGCCAGTACTGGGGCTTCAACTCCCGTATTCACACTGGGCCCGCTCTCAGGCGAAGGCGTCACCAAGCCGGTATCTGAGCCACTGGAGGTATCGTTGTCCTCAAGTTCGGCTGCTGGGGAAAGCCCCTGAGCCGTGGCCTCTTGTTCATCCAAAAACGCTGCCAACTCCGGTGGAATGTCTAACTCGACAACGATGGGTTCCTCGTCGCTGGAATCTGATTCATTGGCCGTTAAGCCGTTGGCAGGCGTTACCAATTGGGTTGGGTTATCCGAGCCAACAGGGGCTTCCTCGTCGGATTCGCCGCTCGCTGCGGTCGAAATGCTTAGCAAGATCCAAGTCAGGCAAAAAATTGCCGCATTTCTAAGGGCGTGGTACGGGTTCCGGCAGCAAGGGTTTGGCATTCCGAATCTCAAAGGGTGTTGTTATTTAATGATATACAGATCTGAGGCCTTGGGAGAGGTCTAGGACCCTGTCAAATTTCCGACGACGAACCCGTCTTGCGGCACTCAAGCCGGCAAAAACCCGCCATATAGCCATAACCTATTGATTTATATGATTATTAAAGATGGCACAGTCTTTGCTTTCTAGAACGAAATGAAAGCCGAGGCGCTGAACAAGAAAGCGTCAGCAGCCTGTGACCATCGAGAAAATATGAACCAAATATACACGAATGTGCGAGAAGTAATGGCTAAGCCGCTCCCGGGTCCGGCGGTGCTTGGCCTTGCGGTCTTGCTCGCCAGCGTCCTGCTGCCCCAGCTGTCCTATGCCGAGGGTATTCCAGCGCTGAAAATTCTCGAAGGTAACGACGGGGGAACCGAGTACAGTCTGTCGCTCCAGCTCATCATTGTGATGACTCTGCTGGGACTACTGCCATCCATTTTGATTTTGATGACCTCGTTTACGCGCATCATCATCGTGCTGTCGCTCTTGCGTCAGGCCATGGGCACCGCCCAAACCCCGCCCAATCAGGTGTTGATTGGCATCGCCCTATTTTTGACGTTGTTCATCATGAATCCAATTTTGCAGGCCATCTACGATGATGCGCTGGAGCCGGTGCAAAACGATGAGATCACCTTTCAAGAAGGATTGGATCGGGCGAGGATTCCCTTGCAGCAATTCATGCTAGGACAAACGCGAGAGAAAGACATGAAGCTGTTTATGGAGATGTCGGATACGGCTCCCGTGGATGATGTCGCCGATGTACCGTTAACGGTACTGGTGCCCGCCTTCATCACCTCTGAGCTGAAAACCGCGTTCACCATTGGCTTCTTGATCTACATACCTTTCATCATCATCGATTTGGTGGTCGCCAGCGTGTTGATGTCCATGGGCATGATGATGTTGTCGCCGATGATGATTTCCATGCCCTTTAAATTACTGTTGTTCGTGTTGGTTGACGGATGGGGGCTGGTTACCGGTTCCCTCGTCGCTACCTACATGACTTAGGGGTCGTTATGGATACCTCCTTAGTCATGGATATTGCTCTGGACTCTTTAAAGGTCACCATTTTGGTGGCGGCCCCCATTCTAGCTGCTGCCCTTATTTCGGGTCTGTTGGTGGGTATTTTACAGGCGGCGACTTCTATCCAAGAAATGACCCTTAGCTTCATTCCAAAGCTGGCGGTCATGGTGTTGTCCTTGGTGGTCTTTGGCGAATGGCAAATCGCCGTGTTAGCCGAGTATTTCAATGACATTTTTGAACGCATTCGCACGGTCACGTTGTAGCGCCATGACGTTCTTTGTCGCCGAAATCGTAGACATGCTGCAAAGCTTTATGTGGCCGTTTGTACGCGTGTCAGCAGTGATGATGACCGCACCGATTTTTTCCCAGCGAGCCTTGAACCTGCGGGTTCGTATCGTGACGGGATTTGTAATCACTTGGATGATCTATCCTTTTATCGATATCCCCCCAGTTGATCCCTTTACCGTGGGTGCCCTGTACGGGATGTTTAACGAGGTGACCGTGGGTGCGCTGATGGGTGTCACCCTGCAAATCGTGACGGCAGCCATCGTTCTTAGCGGCCACGCGGTGTCATCGAGCATGGGCCTAGGTATGGCTAATATGATGGATCCAAATCTGGGTAACGTCCCTACCCTGTCGCAGTTTTTGCTGATCATTGGCCTGTTGGTGTTCCTAGCCCTCGGCGGCCACTTGGTCTTGATCAGCGTGCTGGTGCAGAGCTTCACCTCCATTCCCATTGGCACCGGATTGCTCGGTACCAACGCCATCACCGGCTTTTTAACTTGGTCCTCTCAGGTGTTTATCGGCGCAGTAATCATGGTGCTGCCTATCATGTTGGGGCTGCTCATGATCAATGGATGTCTTGGCGTTATTTCCCGAGCCTCTCCCAGTCTGAACGTGTTTGCCGTGGGCTTCCCTGCCCTGATCCCCATTGGATTTGGCATGGTTCTGCTGAGCATGGTGCTGATTATCGGCAAGATGGAAGGCCTGTGGTATCTGGCGTTTCAAACACTTAACGAAAACATGTTGGGCTTGTAATGGCTGAAGAATCACAAGACGACAAAACAGAAGAACCCACCGCGCGACGCCTGGAAAAAGCCAAGGAAGACGGTCAGGTGTTGCGGTCTCAGGACATGACCATCGCGGCGGTGACGGCCACAGTGATCGCCGCCATGTACTTGGGGGGATTCTGGATGGGTCCGCGTTTTGTCGACACCTTTACCGAGGCGCTGACGATACCGGCGAACTACGCCTTTGAAGCGAACCTAGCTCTGAACCGGTTATCGATTTTGGCCTTGGACAGCTTTGTGACGGTTACCCCGGTGTTTGTGCTGGCCATCATTGCCGCCATTGGTTCAGCCACGGCCCTAGGCGGTTTCGTGTTTTCGGCAAAGGCCTTTGCCCCTAAGGCCAGCAAGCTCAACCCCATCAAGGGCATGAGCCGAATTTTCGGACTCAAAGCGCTGGTGGAATTGACGAAGTCTTTGCTCAAATTTTCCTTGGTAGCCGGCATTGGCGGCTCCTACCTCTATTTTAACTTCGACACCATCATGAGCGTAGGCGATATGCCCATCGACAGGGCCATTGCTCAGAGTGTTGAAACCGTGCTGCTCGGGGCTTTGGTGGCCACTGTCGCATTGGTACTGATCGCGCTAATCGATGTGCCCTACCAGCGCTATGAATTCATCAAGAAGCTGAAGATGACCAAGCAGGAAATCAAGGACGAGATGAAAGACATCGAAGGTCAGCCGGAAGTGCGTCAACGGATTCGCGCCAAGCAACGAGAGATGGCCCAGCAGCGCCAATTGGACGATGTGCCCTCTGCCGATGTTGTGGTGACCAACCCCCAACATTTCGCCGTGGCCTTGGTCTATGAGATGGACAAAGAAGAGGCTCCCCGAGTGGTGGCAAAGGGCAAGAACTTTATGGCCAAAAAAATCCGAGAACGCGCCGGTGAGAGCAGTGTCGAGATTTTCGAAGCGCCCTTACTTGCCCGTGCTTTGTACTTCACCTCGGACGTGGGCATGTACATACCCCACGGCCTGTTCCATGCGGTGGCGCAGGTGATTGCCTATGTGTACAGCTTGAATTCCGTGGCGCCCGGCGGTCAGAAAATGACCAAGCCGAAGCCCAAGGTACCAGAAGAATTGATCTTTGATGAAAGCGGTCGTCGTTCCAGCGACTTGGCCCCGGCTCACTAATTTAGACAGAGGAAGAATCAGGATGATCCCTTTAAAGGAAGAACCCACAGTCAACGCCGCTTTGTGCTTTAGCGATGACGATGCCGAGGCGCTAGCAAGCTGCCAAAGTCACATTGCCCTAGCAGGCAACGTCATACTGGCCTCTGCCAGGCATGAAAACCTGCTGGCTCATTACACGCGTACCCTGCTCGCAGGTCTCAACGAGTTTGCGGATAAGTCCGTCGCCATTCGGCGGATGCCGAAAAGTAGTGATGGCTTGCTGGAGCGTTTAAACGAACATTTGAATAGCCTCGATATCTCGGCGCTACAGACTAAGCGAGTGGTCAAGACAAGAGAGATTTGGTTGTACGAACTACCCGGACCGGCCGAATCAGAATTGCTGCAGATGGCGGCAAAAATGGTTGGTCAGTTTAAGGCAGCCGGGGTTTCCATCGTAGTGCACTCGCGGCAAGCCCGCCCGGACTCTCCGCACTTGCAGAAGTTGGCAAGGCGAATGCGAGCCAAGCCGGTAGTCTTTCAAACCCCTACCGAGGAACAGTGCAAAGCACTGGCAGAAAAGGCCCGAGGTTGCCCTGAATCTGCGCAAATCAACCAGCTGATTCGCTCGCTGGGTATTCGGCTGGAAAGTGATGAAGCCTCAGAGATGGCGGAGATCAATCAACCGGCCAGCTTATCGGCACTGATGCAGCAGGCAGAAAAGAAGCTGCCGACCCCCAATCCAGTTCCAAAGCCCAAGGCTCCGGTGAGCTCTGAGGGCATGGCTGCGGCGGTACGCGCCGACCGGCCTGCTTCTGGGGTATCAAACACACGAATCGTAGTCTCCTCGGGGATCGCCAGTGCCTTGGTGATGGCGCTTTATCTCAGTCCGGGAGTCGATGCATTTTCCGCATTCGATAAGGGCATGGCGTGGTTTCAATCCATTGGCGCAATCCAACCAGAGCAAAAGCCAGCCGACTCCGTGCCCGCAACAAAGGCGCCGGTGATTGCCATTACGAGCAACAAAACGGCGGACGGGCAGGCACCGGCCCAGAAAATCTCGGTGCCGGTCATGTTAACAACACCGCCGGAACCCGCAGCAATTGAGATCTCCACGGAGGTTGCCGACCCCAGCCCTGCGGTGGTGACGCCTCTAGGGGCAGAGGATACCGTGGCTCTGCCAACAGATGAGGAAGCCGGCCTAAAAGCGCTGTTTCCCGTTCCGTTGCCAGCTGAGGCCGCTCAGACACCTGCGGAGATTTCTACAGCATCAAATCCAGCGGTAGAGTCGGGTGTTTACATACAACATGCGTCTTTCCGCTTGCCGCAAAGTGCCGTGATCTGGAAAAACAACAATGGCCAAATACCGGGCGTTAAAGTTTTTGCTAAGGATGAACGATTTGTAACAGTTAGCGGTCCGTTTTCAGACCGGGGCCAAGCGACAGAGTACCTAGCCGAATTCGGTATTACCGCGCGCCCATACTTTATAAGCGCAAATGTATTAACCCCTCGATCTTGAGCAGATCGGGTATTGGAGAGCATCATGGCAGACGAAGAAAACCAAAAGCCAGAAGATCAACAAGATCTCGAAGCGGCTTCAGAAACCGAGCCGGAATCCGTTGAGGACAATGCCGCCGATGGGGCGTCTGAGTCTGTGGAGGAAGAAGTGACAGAGGCTGCGCCGGAAGGATCCGAGGAGGCCATTGAGGCCATTGCCGAAAACGTAAAAAATCGGGCCGCAGAAATTGAAGATGTGTTGGCGGAAGTGAGCGAACCCAGCGCTCTGCCCAAGACAACGGAAGAAGCTCAAACAATCGACGAAGAGCCAGTGGCTCCGACTGTTGCCAAAGCGGGCGAGGCTGATGACGCGGATGAACCCAACATCGCAATCAGTGTTGGTGGGGAGACCTTGCGTATTTCAACAGCGCACCCGCTGATTGAGGACATCGCTGAACAACTGCAAAAGTCTCAGCGGTTTACTCTGTATTCCGTTGGCGCCTTGTGCACCGCGCTTCTAGCCGCCGTGCTGTTTTACGTCTTGATGGCCGCCCAGTTGTCCTCCAAGGTGAAAGAAATCGACTCCATGTTAGGCGCCATGGCGAAACGCACCCTGCAAATGACCAAGGGTATTGAGAGCTTCAGCGCCCTAGAAACGCGAGTGGACCAAGGGTTGGCCAATCAACTGATGCTGCAAGAGATGTTGGCGGCCAATGAAATTGCCATGGCCACACTCAATCAGCAACTCGAAGCAATGCCGAATACCATGGAGACCTCTACGAGCGATGCGCTGAGTGAGACTCAGCAAGCCCTGAGAGCTCAGCTGCAAAATCTTGAAACCGAAACCTCTCGTCTGTTAACACAGGTAGATCGCGCTCAACGAAGTTTGGATGCACAAGGCGTAGCTGTTGGATCCCTCAAAGGTATTCGGCGTGAGCTGACCGAGTTGAAAGGAAGCCTAGGTAACGTTGAGGAAACGGTAAACGGCCTTTACGTCATAGAGCGAGCTCGAGTGGCCAAGCAGATGCGGGACCGGGGCCCTGTGGCTCTTGCTGAATAGGTCACATTTGGTTGACTAAAATACGTGGCATGGCCATAAAATGTGGAATGTCAGGTATTTTTTGGTTAATGAATTGAAAACTGGCTAGGCGTGGAGTTCACAAAGGCGTAGCGTGAGACGCAAGCCGCAAGAGAAGACGAGAAATGGCCGATAATTTCATCCCCATACTTTTAATTACGCTTACCATCGCGTTAATCATCATTTTGTTCATCGTCATCAGTTACATCCTGATGCGCGTACGGTCCCTTGAAGCCATGCAAAATGACTCAGGAGCTCTGCCTGCCGGCGAGGCGCCAAAGTCAAAAAATGGGGGAACCCTGTCTGGTTTTCGCGGCAAGGCCATATGGGACGCGCTGGAGAACCCGGGTAAACATCCCGGTGTGATCGAACAACTCAGCAGCCGCTATGCCTTCGTGCTGGCTCGGCACATAGAACAAGTGATCGACCAAGGCCAACTGGATCGCCAGCGCAATCGTGAAGCTGTGCCGGAAAGTGATGCCGCTGTAGGCGGTTTGCGAGGCGAGATCCATTCATGGCTGCCCTCTTCCTATGTGCAGCGGTTTTACCGCATCGGCTCTCAATCGGTAACGGTACCCGACGAGGATCTGCCGGAGCTACGGGCTGAGGTGCACGGGTTGGTGGACGAAATCCTGCACCGGCTGCATATAACCGACCAAGGTCGAGGCATCAGCCAGCTAGTAACCTCTCACACCTTGGATTTCAGCAGCCAAGCCCGGGGAGAGGAATACGACGCGTCTGTCTCGGAAGGCGACGAAGTCTCCTCAGATCAAGGAAATTTATAAGCCCCGATAAGCGTCTGGCAACAAGCTCAGGTAGGATGGGCGGGTTGTAATTCAGTCGGGTTCATTCTTGGATATATCCCACATTCTTGACGGGCTTAATGAGTCCCAGCGTGACGCAGTTTCTGCGCCATTGACCAATGCCTTAGTTGTAGCCGGCGCCGGTAGCGGAAAAACCCGCGTGCTGGTACACCGTATTGCTTGGTTGGTTGACGTGGAAGGCGTTTCGCCCCACGGCATCTTGGCCGTCACCTTTACCAACAAAGCCGCGGCAGAGCTGCGTGCCCGCACTGAGTCTTTACTGAATGTCAGCGCCCGCTCGATGTGGGTGGGTACCTTTCATGGCCTGGCGCACCGCCTGCTGCGCATGCATTGGGCGGAAGCCCGCTTACCCCAGAATTTCCAGATTATCGACGGCGACGATCAGGTCCGGCTGATTAAGCGCATCATGAAAGCCCAAGATATAGACGAAAAAAAGTGGCCGGCCCGGCAAGCTGCTTGGTTTATTAACGGCCAAAAAGACGAGGGTAAGCGAGCCCACGAAGTTGCGCCCGGGGAAGATCTATTTCAAATCACCCACAAACGGATTTATCAAGCCTACGAAGAAACCTGTGATCAGGGCGGTTTGGTGGATTTTGCGGAGCTGCTGCTGCGCTCCCACGAACTTTGGCTCAACGACGCCACCCTGCTAGCCCATTACCAACAGCGCTTTTCTCACTTGCTGGTAGACGAATTTCAAGACACCAACACCATTCAATATGCTTGGCTGCGCGTGCTGGCTGGCCGCACGGCAAAAGTCATGGCGGTCGGTGATGACGATCAGTCGATCTATGGTTGGCGAGGCGCCAAGGTAGAGAACATCCATCAGTTTGCCGAGGATTTTGAAGACGTAGCCACCGTGCGCCTAGAGCAGAATTACCGGTCAACACAAACCATTCTGGATGCTGCCAATGGCTTGATTCAGCGCAACACCAACCGCCTAGGCAAGGAGCTTTGGTCCGAGGGAGAGCGGGGTGAACTCATTAAAGTTTACGCCGGCTTTAACGATTTGGATGAGGCCCGATTTATTGCCGAGCGCATTCAACAGTGGATTGACGACGGTGGTAGTCCTAATGAAGCGGCGATTTTGTATCGTTCTAACGCACAATCTCGGGTGCTGGAAGAGGCTCTGTTGCGGCTGAATATTCCGTATCAGATTTACGGTGGCCAGCGCTTCTTCGAGCGTGCGGAAATAAAAAACGCTTTGGCCTATATGCGGCTGATGGAAGACCGTCATTCGGATACCGCCTTCGAGCGAGTGGTTAACACGCCCACTCGGGGCATCGGCGATAAAACGCTAGAGGGAATTCGGCAGCTCGCCCGTAGCAACCAAACTTCCCTGTGGCAGGCGGCAAAGGATGGTATCGCCGGCGGCTCTTTTACTGCCCGGGTCAACGGCGCCGTGGGCGGTTTTCTGATGCTGATTGATGAGCTTGCCGAAGCCGTGGCTCCTATGCGTCTGGATGAACTGGCAGAGCATGTGATCGATGCCAGCGGATTGATGACCTTTCATGGCCAAGAGCGCGGCGAGCGTGGATTGGCCCGCAAAGAAAACCTGCAGGAATTGGTCTCAGCTTGCCGTCAATTCAGCGGTGATTTGGTCTTTCCCTTTGAGGACAGTGATCGCGCCGAGGTCAGCGTGCTGCAAGAGTTCTTGGATCAAATGACCTTGGATGCTGGTGATCGTCAAAGTGCCCAAGGCCCCAGCGTGCAGATGATGACCTTGCATTCGGCCAAGGGGTTGGAGTTTCCCCTGGTTTTTCTTGGTGGCATGGAGGAAGGCCTGTTCCCCCATCGCATGTCATCTGAGGAGCCCGGGCGCCTAGAAGAAGAGCGCCGTTTAGCCTATGTGGGCATCACGCGAGCCATGCAGGAGCTGTATCTGACCTACGCGGAAAGCCGTCGTTTGCATGGACAGGATAGCTACAATCGCCCCAGCCGATTCTTGCTGGAAATTCCCCAAGACCTATTGTCAGAAGTGCGCATGAAGGCCAGCACCCAAGGCTTGTTTGGTAGCGGCTATGCTGGGGGCGGCGGTAGCAGCCTGATGCAGGAAGAATCCAACGGCATGCGCATGGGCCAGCGGGTGCTGCACGGAAAATACGGTGAAGGCGTGGTGCTGCAGTTTGAAGGCAATGGCGAACGGGCCAAGGTGCAGGTCAACTTTGCCGAAGGAGCCAAGTGGCTGATGGTTGGTTATGCCAATCTCCAGACCATCGATTGATAAAACTGACCGATAAAAAGCAAATTCGTTCATGAGTGAGGTGATAGAAATGACCCATGAAAAATTAACGTTTCGACCCGCGGGGTGGGTGGTATGTCTGTGCGCGGCGCTGATGATGTCGGGCTGCGCGCCAGCGCCGGGCGGCGGCCAAGGTGAGGCCCAAGATGATGGCATAGCGCGTGCTACAAATACCAAGGTGTAC
>JAYOVN010000069.1:0-10590 GCA_038151515.1 Gammaproteobacteria bacterium
GCATGTTGCTGAGCTGTTAGCGTTGTCATCGGCTTGCTTCTTTCGTCTTTGTCGTTGGTCTTTGTCTTAGGTTTTTGTGGTTGGTTTGATCTTTTCAGCTCTTTCAACTTTTTCAGACAAAGGTTAAGGATAGTACACAGTGGACTTCTGGCAGCCAATATAGGCCAGTTGGCTCAAATTTATTAGTCGGAGCAACTGAAAAATTGTGTGCCTAGGCAACACACTGGCCCATTAGAAGCATTGGCGCTAGGGGAAACGCATGTCAAAAACTTGCCTGGTCGGCTCGGCGAACCAAACAGGATCCTGCCGACAGACCCAAGATTGGATCCTCGTGCTGGTGCAACTATCGGTGAAGCAGGCAACATAGCGAGCGTGTTAGGCGAGCTGACGGCGGAAGTGCACTTTGCCGATAGTCGGAGCAAGTTCCCGAAAGCCTAGCCAACACCACATTTTCACGGCGTTTCGAAGAGCGGCTGGGGTTGCAGAAACCTATAAAGCCGCTATGTTTCAATGACGCAAGTTGAGGCAAAAGGGATGAGTGTGCGTAAGGGGTTATTGGCCCTGGCAATGGTTGGTTTTATCGTCGTCGGTTTTATGTCGTTACTTGGCTACGATGTGTACTTGCCGAGCGGGGTGTTTGATGAACTGCAAGCAACCGAGACCGGTCGCTTGGCAGTTATACGCGCCGCCGTTTTTCTGACCATGGCTTTCTTTATTTTCAGGCATCTGCGTAACAAACGGCCGCTTTCTTCCGTGGCACCAGTGCAAGTTTTTGTGAATTTTTTGATTCTTATTGGCTTGTTCCGGCTCCCCTTTGATTTAGCTCACTGGGAAGACTGGCTGATCATGGGCGGGTTAGTGGTGGCCTCTACGCTGCTGTATTTCGAGAATCGCAGTGAGGCGCAAAAGATTTTTGAAAACGACTGGTAGCAGCCGCGAGCCACTAAATTAGCGGGCTGGGGAGCAGCTTGGATAACTCGGGGCGCGCGGAAACTAGGTGCGCCCAGCGTCTACCGTAAAACTCTGACCGGTAATCATGGCGCCATCGCTTGCTCCAAGGAATAGAGCAAGGTTCGCCACATCATCAGGCATTAACCGGCGGGGTAGAGCAACCTGAGTCATCCACTTCGCCTCTTCCTCCGGGGTCAGCCATGTTTGCAGTTGCCTTTCGGTAACCACCCACCCGGGTAAAATCGCGTTCACCCGGACGAAATCGGCACCGTAGTCTCGAGCCAACGCCTTCGTCATACCGATCAATCCCGCCTTGGCGCTGACGTAGCCCGGCATGTTGGCTGGCCCCAGAAGCGCATTGATGGAACTGAAGTTAATAATGGAACCGCCACCGTGCTTGGCCATGATGGGCGCAGCTGCCTGTGCGGCGAAAAACGACGCGTCAAGATTTACAGCCATACAGGCGCGCCAACTAGCCTCGTCCACATCTGCCGGACTTTGTCGCATATCGTTGGCCGCGTTGTTGATGAGGACGGCCAATGGCGCGCCTTTGTCCGCATCTTCAATCGCGTTTTGCAGCGCGTGAGTGTCCGTGATGTCCAAGTGGATGAAGTCGGGAATATCGTCCAGTTCTCGAACCAAGGCGGTTCCTTGTTCTGTGTTCTGATCCACGAAGGTCACCTTGGCTTGCTGCTGTGTAAACCGCCGAACCAATGCCGCGCCGATGCCTGTGGCGCCGCCGGTGATGAACACGCGTTTTCCGGCAAGGCTTGGATAGGTTGTGCGATTCTGCATTTGGACATCTCTTTGGTTATGATCGGCCGCCGTGCTGCCGCTCTTAGGGTATCTCGGTTTTACTACGAACAATGTTGCGGCAGAGGTGCGTGCATGGATTATAAAGCCCAGCAGGCTTGGCAAACCCCGGATGTCTCCGGGCAGCACAGGATGCCATCCCATGTTCCATTGTCCAGTTGGCGCAGTGAAGCCAGCGCCAGAAAGGATGCGCCAAGCGAGGCGGTCATGTCTCTTGATGGGCAGTGGTGCTTTCAGCTGTTTGCCAGTCCAGAGGCAGTTCCTGATCAATGGCCAGAATCCGATGCTCAGCTGTCATCAGTGGTCGTGCCTGGAAACTGGCAGATGCAGGGTTTTGATCGGCCGATTTATACCAACGTTAAGTATCCATTCCCTTGTGTGCCACCCAAGGTGCCAGATGAAAATCCGACCGGATGCTATTGGCGAGAGTTTTCCGTACCCCAAGATTGGATCAATGATGAACAAACCCGCATTGTTTTTGACGGTGTGGACAGCGCCTTTCACCTATGGTGCAACGACGTTTGGATCGGGTACTCCCAAGACAGCCGCCTACCGGCGGAGTTTGATCTCAGTGCCGTGTTGCGGGCCGGCACCAACACACTAAAAGTTGTGGTCATGCGCTACTGCGACGGTAGTTACTTAGAAGATCAAGATATGTGGAACTTGAGCGGTATTTACCGCCGCGTATATCTGTTGCGAAAGCCCGCCCAGCGCATTACAGACGTACAGGTGACCGCGAATCTGGATGATGCGTACAAGCACGGCGAGCTTGTAATAAGGCTGCTCACCGAAGGTGCTCGTGACTGCGGTATTCGTCTTGGACTTTATCCCCTGCAAGAAAGCGGAGCCTCTTTGTTGTCCCACGAGGTTTATCCGCTGGGTACGCGCCAGATCGACGAGAAGGGCGGCTATGGCGATCGGTGCCACTTGAATCTGCCTGTCGACTCTCCGCGCCTATGGAGTGCGGAGCAACCCAATCTGTATCGGCTGACAGTGACCTTGGTAAATCCACAGGGCCAGGCCTTAGAAACCGAGGCCTTTGATATCGGCTTCCGCTCGGTGGAAATTAACGATGGGCGGCTGTGTGTTAATGGGTCGCCGATCTTTGTGCGTGGCGTTAATAAGCATGAACACGATCCAGCTTACGGTCACTGGGAATCCCTTGAAGCCGTGGAGCATGATTTGCGGCTGATGAAGCAGAACAACTTTAACGCTGTGCGTTGTTCGCACTATCCACATCAGCCCGGTTTTTATCGGCTCTGCAATCGGTTGGGTTTGTATGTGGTCGATGAGGCGAATATCGAAACCCATGGCATGACGCCCATGGGGGCTCTGGCAGACAACCCTCGTTGGGCCGGTGCGTTCTTAGAGCGCATGACCCGTATGGTTGCCCGAGATTTCAACCACCCCTGTATCGTAATCTGGTCCCTTGGCAATGAGTCCGGCTACGGCGCGGCCCACGATGCCATGTACCATTGGACGAAGCGTGCTGATCCGTCCCGGCCAATCCAATATGAGGGTGGCGGATCAGCGACGCCCGCGACGGACATCATCTGTCCCATGTACGCGCGCACGGATAGGGATTTACCCCAAGGACCCTATCTGGCGCCCAAGCCTGGTTTGATTAAGTGGGCCAGTTTCGCGGACGAAAACCGGCCGCTTATCCTCTGCGAATATGCCCATGCCATGGGCAACAGTTTGGGCAACTTTGCCGATTATTGGGACACCTTCAGAAAATACCCGAGAATCCAAGGTGGGTTTATCTGGGATTGGGTTGATCAGGGCCTGAATCAAATCAAGGACGATGGCGAGACCGTTTGGGCGTATGGCGGTGACTTTGGCGACAAACTCAATGATCGACAATTTTGCATTAACGGCTTGGTGTTTCCGGATCGCAGTCCGCATCCGGCCTTGTTTGAGGCCAAGCGATGTCAGCAACCCTTTACTGCTCGTCTAAGCACTCGTGGCGCGCTGAATGTAGTGATCACCAGCGAGTATGTGTTTCGCACCACGGACAATGAGCGACTGCATTGGCAGGTTGAAAATGAAAACGGCCCAGTGCTGGCCGAGGATGGCCTTCTTGATTTGGGTCCGGGGGAGTCAGCTAGGTTTCCTATCTCTTGGGACCTGTCGCAAGTCGGCCCGGCTTGCTGGCTTAATGTGTGGATTACACAGCCAGAACAAACCGATTGGTCTCCAGCAGATCACGAAGTCGCTCGTTGGCAGTTTGAACTGGTCGGCCGGGCTGAGGCGAAACCGACAATTGATGCCTTTGCCGAGCTAACGGAAACCCAAGATGAGATTCATGTAAAAGCGGGCAAACAGGTCTGGTCCATGAATAAAGCATCGGGCCTAGTTCAGCAGTGGCGAAAGGACGGCAAACCCATGTTGGCGGCTCCACTGAGCGACCACTTTTTACGAGCGCCCCTCGATAACGACATTGGCGTTAGTGAGGCCGACCGCCCAGATCCTCGATCATGGATTTCACGGTGGCAGAATGCAGGGCTTTTCAATCTGCAACGGCGTTGCTTGAGCCTTGTCGCTCAGCCTGAACTTGGCCGTGTGTTGGTGGAGCATGGTCACTTTGCCAGTGACAAGATGCTTCTTAGAACCCAGTGGGATCATCGCTTTCTTGCCGACGGACAAATGACGGTAACCATTCAGGTCTTTGTGGCCGGAGGCTTGCCGCCCTTACCCCGTGTGGGAGCGCACATGGCCCTACAAGATTCTCCCGAGGAGGTCAGTTGGTTCGGCCGCGGGCCTCATGAGAATTATCCGGATCGCCTTGCCAGTGCTGACGTGGGCCGCTGGCAAGTGCCCCTAGATGTCCTGCATACAAACTACCTATTTCCGTCAGAAAATGGTTTGCGTTGTGATGTGTCTCAGGCTCAAATTGGGGCGGCGAGGATATCCGGGCGCTTTCATTTTGGGGTAAGTCGATATGGCCGCGAGCAGTTGACGGAGTCTACTCACTATCACCAACTTCGTCCCCAAGGTGGATTGCACGTCAATATTGATGGTTATCACATGGGCGTAGGCGGTGACGACTCTTGGACGCCGAGTACCAAACCCCGGTATCTGCTTGAACAAACGTTTTATCAATGGGGATTTTCGTTGCGCTGACGCGGCGAGGGGCGAATAAGGAGAGACGATGGTTGATATTCACGGATTCTGTGACGATAAATTTGCACCGGTGCGTGACGTTCTGGCGCAGAGCATTGCCGAAGGTCAAGACCTAGGGGCTTCTTTCGCAGTGACCATTGGTGGTGAGATGGTTGTGGATATTTGGGGCGGCCACCTAGATGAGCAGCAAACCCAGCCCTGGCAGTCGGATACCATCGTGAATGTTTACAGCAGCACGAAGACCATGTCCTTCCTCTGCGCCTTGGTGCTTGCCGATCGCGGTCAATTGGACTTCGATGCCAAGGTCGCCGACTACTGGCCGGAGTTTGCACAGAACGGAAAAGAAGGGGTCAAGGTCTGGCACTTTATGAATCATGCCGCTGGCCTTTCCGGGTTGGATGTCCCCATGGCCGGGGAAGACAACTACGACTGGGATAAAGTCGTTAATGCTCTTGCCGCCCAAGCACCTTGGTGGGAGCCAGGTACCGCGTCGGGTTATCACGCCATGACTCAGGGTTATCTGATTGGGGAGTTGGTGCGGCGGATTACCGGAAAAAGTCTTGGCAGGTTTTTCCAAGACGAAATAGCCAGACCTCTGAAAGCCGACTTTTTCATTGGTTTGCCAACCCGTGAATTCGGCCGAACAGGCAGATTGGTCGTGCCAGATCAGGGCAATGACTTGGCTGCGGGCCTAGGTGCAACCGACGATGATTCGATCCCGGTGCGAACCTTTGCCAGCCCCTACGTTAAGGCGACGGATTCTTGGACTGACGGCTGGCGTGGAGCAGAAATACCCGCGGCCAATGGCCATGGCAACGCCCGCGCGATAGCGACCCTTCAAGCCCCACTGGCGTGCAAGGGTTCGGCCTTCGGTGTGGATCTGATGTCGAAACAGACGGCGGAATCGGTGATGCAGGAAAGGATTTCTGGCCAAGACCTTGTTCTGGGCGTGCCACTGGCTTTCGGGCTCGGGTTTGGCCTGAATTCGCAGTTGATGCCACTTTCGCCGAATAAAAATGCGTGTTTTTGGGGTGGCTGGGGTGGCTCCAGTGTTTTAGTGGATCAAGATGCGGCGCTGAGCGCCTCCTTCGTTATGAACCGTATGTATCCGGGGTTGTTGGGGGATCGGCGCTCCTACACTCTAGTGCAGACGATGTATCAGTGTTTAACGTAATGGACGCTTAGAGGTTCGAGAACCCCCCCCCAAGGACAACCCAAGGACAACCCAGGAAAAAGAGGAGAGGGCATGCAAGATTTTATGCAAAAAGTAGCGGTGATCACGGGAGCGGGTTCCGGCATGGGCCGGTACTTGGCCGTGCTGCTGGCGAAGTCGGGCTGCGACGTGGTGTTGTGCGATGTTAACGAGGATACGTTGGCAGGCACCGCGAGTATGCTGAAGAACTATAACGTCGCGGTGTCCAGCCATGTGCTTGATGTTGGCGACGAAGAGGCTATTAAGGCGCTGCCCGAGAAGGTCGTTGCCCAGCATGGCAAGGTCGATCTGGTGTTTAACAACGCGGGTATCACCGTAGATTCCGATTTTGCTTCCATGCCAGAGAGCGATTGGGACAAAGTCATGGACGTTAATTTACACGGTGTGATCAACATGACGCGGGCGTTCCTGCCCTATTTGGCCGAGCGTCCCGAGGCAGCGGTAGTTAACACATCGTCAATATTCGGCATGATCGCCGTACCAAGACAGAGCGTCTATCACGCCACTAAATTTGCCGTGCGCGGTTTTACCGAAAGTTTGGTGAAAGAGATGAAGGGCACCTCTGTACAGGTGCATAGCGTGCACCCGGGACATATCGGTACCAATATTCTGTCGTCGGCCAAGGTAAATCCGGTACAAGAAGGGCAAGAGCGCCAGGGCATGTTCGCCCGGCCAGACGCCACCCAAGAAGAGCAGGGGGCGGCATTTCGCGAAAATGGAATGCACGCCAGTCGGGCAGCCCAAGTGATCCTCAACGGTGTGCGCAAACGCCGCAGTCGAATTTTCGTTGGCTTAGACGCCAAGTTGGTTGACCTAGCTCAGCGATTGACGCCCATGCACTACGATAAGCTGCTGCCGCTGATCTTTTTACCCTTGGTGCTCTTCCGCAATAAAAAAGCCCTTAAGGATCTGCCGGCAGAACCTTAGGCGCTGTGTTAGGTTCGGCGCGATGCACGAAATCTCAGTAGATCCGCAGGGCAGTTGTTTTATCAATTGATTAATGTCGATTCGTTAGGGAGTCGTAGAAATGACGGAATTTGTTCGCACCGCTGAAGAGAACTTTGCCAACCTGCCGGGATTCTCCTTTCAGCCGAATTACCACCGGTGGCAAGACCTGCGCATGCACTATCTGGACGAAGGTCCGAAGGACGCACCGGTGATGCTGCTTCTACATGGTATGCCGACTTGGTCTTTTTTGTATCGGGACCTGATCCCGGGTTTGGTCGCAGCGGGCTATCGATGCGTCGCGCCAGATCACATGGGCTTTGGTCGTTCGGACAAGCCCACAGACATTCACTGGTACACGGTTGCGCGTCACACCGAAGTACTAACCTCGTTAATCGTGGAGTTGGATCTGCGAAATATAACCCTAGTCTGCCAAGATTGGGGTGGGCCAACTGGGTTGGCTCAGGCAGCCACCATGCCCGAGCGTTTCTCCGATTTGGTGATCATGAACACGTGGCTGCACCACCCAGAGTATGAGTATTCGCCGGGGATTCGGCGTTGGAACGCTGGGTGGCATGACGGGGGTACTTTTGCCAGAACCGAGCCTGATATCGGTTTGCTGCTTGTGCTCAGCGCAGGACTGATGGAGCCGGGCAGCTTTATGCAAGCTTTTGTGGACGGCAAGGATCCCCAGCTAAGCGGCTTGGCAGCAGATATGTACGCAGGCTATTCAGCACCCTATCGTGGTTTGCAGGATGACGGTTACAACGGATATCGACGCTTCCCGCTGTCGATTCCCATGGACAGCTACCATAACGGCAACGCAGCAGCCCAGACTCTGCATTATCGAACCTTGTTGAGTTGGGCAGCGGATGACAGTAAGGGCTGCCACTTTATTTGGGGCTGCGCAGATGATGTATTTACCGAAGATTGGGGCAGGCTGTGGGCCAAACAGATGAATGCTAGCTTCGATGCGATCCCGGACGCGGGTCACTTTCCCCAGAATACCCACGGCGAACTTTTGACCAAGCTGATTCTTGATTACAAAGAGGCTTTATAGCGCAGGGATCCAGCGCCAGCTAAGCAGCGGCGCTCCGATTTCGAATGTTGGTCCTTACCACTGATCGATGTGCATGACCGTTTCCACCGGGGGGCGGTAGGCGGCTTTGAAGTCCGTGCCCTTGGTGTAGGCAATAGGAATCAGGGCCACCTGGGTGAAAGATTCATAGGGGATGCCCAGCAACTCGGCCACAGCTTGTTCGTGGGCAAGATGCAAGGTCGTCCAGGCGGTGCCAATGCCCCGGGCACGCGCCGCTAGCATGAAACTCCAAGCCGCAGGAATGATGGAGCCCATGGTGCCTGCTTGAGCGCTGGCATTGGCCCCTTCGGGATTGTCGATACGACCCGCAATACATGGAATCATTAGCACCGGTGCCTTACCCATGTTTTCGGCTAAATAGTCGGCAGAAGAGGCACTGCGTTGTTGACTACTGGACAAGGATTGATCGGCGCTTTCGGCGTGCAAATTGTGAATGGCGAAGGGCATGTCGCGATATTGACTGAAAGCCTGACGGTAGTATTCGCCGATCTGAGCGCGCTTTTCCGGATCCGTCACGAAAACGAATTGCCAGCCTTGGGCATTGGAGCCTGAAGGTGCCTGCACAGCCAGTTCCATACACTCCTTGATTGCTGACATGGGCACTGGTCGATCAAAATCCAGTCGCTTGCGAACCGCTCGTGTCGTACTGAGAAGTTCGTCGTTGCTTAATCCAAGTTGTCCTTCAGCCATTTTTCTCTCCTATGAATTCGTTATGCGCTAGCCAGCATTGAGACCGAAACTAGGCGCAGACGCAAGGATCTGCTTTTCCAGTGGTGCCTCACTAGTGCGTTGACCTTTTGGCTGCGCTGACTCTTTTACGGCTTTGTACGGGGGTCTGGGTGCATGGGCAGTCGAGAGGAAGGTGGTTCGGGTGTGTTCATGAAGGTGAAAAACCAGTGGGCGAAAATGACAAGGGTTAGGTCACCGTGTTGGTGCAGGATGTGGCTGAAACCCAGGCCGCCGGCGAAAGCGAACAAACAGTTCCACCAGTGCCATCGCAAGGTAATAAAATGGATCGCGGCGAAGAGCGCGTTGCTGAGAACGACTGCAACGATAAAAGGCAGCACCTGACCAAGTTCGTTGGGCAAAAACAGCCGGAAAGCCATCTCCTCGACGATGCTGATAAAGAGTAAGTAGCCGAGCCAAACTGTGTGCCGGCTATCTGCTTGCCGATTTTTGCGCCGTTGATATACATGAAAAAAGACGAATAGCCCTGCGGCAGCCACCAGATATTTCACAGGGCTCTCGAACAGGGGCGCCATTGTGTTGTAGAGGCGTTCCCAGGAGTTCGGTAAAAGCAAGCCAAGCGAGGCGAGCAATCCCATGGTCAGGCCATGGCGTTTGATAACCTGGCAAAACGAACTGATGTAGGTGCCATTTTCGCTCGCACGCCTCTGCAGTCTGCCCTGCTGTGGCGAGCCGTCCGGATGATTCACTCGGCTATTGTCTTGATGCTGCACTAGGCCGCATGCCAGTAAGTCAGGTATTCGGCATAAACAGCGAAACCCTCCAGCCCTTCGGCTTCGATGTCGTGTTGGGTTTTGAGCAACACGTCGCCACCACTTTTTGGTTGAGCATCCAAAAGGCTGATGTGGGAGCGTAGCCTCACACCATCGCCAACGACCACAGGCTGAAGTATGCGCACTTTGTCTAAGCCGTAGTTTAAGGGGTCTTTGCCATCTTCC
This sequence comes from Gammaproteobacteria bacterium, assembly GCA_038151515.1. Taxonomy (GTDB): domain Bacteria; phylum Pseudomonadota; class Gammaproteobacteria; order Pseudomonadales; family Azotimanducaceae; genus UBA4421. The sequence goes on from JAYOVN010000069.1 coordinate 9,830, forward strand.
GGCCAAAGTCCACTGTTCTTGTAGAAATGTGTGATGAGGCTAATGGCATGAAAACCATGAAGGAGCGTGCCACCGTAACGCGTGGTCTTGCCATGCTCTGGGTCACAGTGGCCCGGGGTGCGCCATCGCGTCACCTCGCCAAATACGTTTACCTGAACTTGATCAATGTGGACCCACGGACTGGTGCCCAGCTTTTCGCCTATGCGCTGGGTTGCGGTTGCTAAAAGAAAGGGGGTGGTGTGTGTCATGGGGCTCTTGGTCAGCAATTTTTCTTTCAGACGCACCTTAGTGGAAGATGAACGACGAAGCACTGAGAGATTGGATTGACAGCAAAACGACTTCTGGGCACTGTGTGGCGCGAATTCCACTATAAATTGGTAAGAGAAAGACGATGAGTGAACAGCCCCTGAGTGTCCAAGAGAGTGCTCCAGAAGCCTCGGTATCCGAGGCAAGAATGCCTGGTGCTGCCGGAGCCAGCATGAAGGGACCGTTGCCCGCTGCATCGGATGTGGCGCTTGAAGATATCCTGCCGGTCAATCCTAGGCTGTTTAGCGAACACCGCTGGCACGAATATTTCGCCCGCCTGCGCGAAGAGGATCCAGTGCATTTTAATGAAACCGATGTTGCCGGTCGCTTTTGGTCTTTGACCCGCTACGAGGACATTAAAAAGGTCGATACCGATTGGAAGAATTTCAGCTCTGCTAATGGCATTACCCTTGGATTTCCGGTGGGAGCCGAGTTGCCCGAAGGAATGCTGAATA
>JAYOVN010000070.1:0-10430 GCA_038151515.1 Gammaproteobacteria bacterium
AGGGCAGAGCAGGATCGCCTGCAGGCGGCAGGTGAGGTAGAGATGGGGCAGCTTACCTGGCAGTAGGCCCCGCGCACGGCTAAAGGTGCCATTGGATCCACGATCAGAGCGACGAAGCGGTACTGGAGGGGGCTGCTTCGTCGCCCCAAAGTGGTCCGGTAACGGTTCGGTTTTTCAGAGCCGTTGCTTAGTGGTGATCGGGATGGGGCGCGTTGAGAGAACATGCTAGAGCGCTCATAAAACGCTTGCGGGAGGGCGCCGATGGAAAGGTGCAGGTGGTGGAAAGCCCCCGATGGAAAGGCCCCAATGGAAGGTGCTTACCGCTGGTAACCCTGCAATCCAAACTCCTTGTCTAGTTCAGCCTCTTGGTTCTTGTGATATGACAAGGCCCCAATGACTAAGGGTGTGGCCACAGCGTTAGACTTTTTTCGGCGGCAGGGTTGGCGGCGCCACTTCTTTTAGGTCGAACAGGGGTCTAAAGCCATCATCGCCGGCCAGCCTATCTGTACCCTCATATTCATTAGCTCGAGGTTCGGGGCGTTCTTCATTGCGCACGGCGTTGCGTGATGGGGTGCCGTTCATCACCTTGCCTTCTTCCATTTTGCCCAAGGCAGCCTGCGCTTCTTCTGCGGCTTGAGCCGTGAACGGCACGTGGTAGGCCCGAGGAATACCTTGGGGAATGCCAGCTTCATCCAGTTCACGAACCCAAAAATAAATGCCTCCCATGTCTCGGGTGACCTTGTTGGGTTCGTCGATGGTGATCCACAGCACCCTGAATTGATCCGGCATCTGCTCTGAGGTGGGCCACCCCAGCGTGTTCTGATGGCCAATCCACGTGAGTCCGTAAAACACGCTCACAAGCGTGATTAGGGCAATCTTTAGGGCTCTGCGTCCGGGCAGGCTGACGCACAGGGCCACCAGAAGGGCAGCAACCACGGCGTAGGAAGCGCCTAAAAAGAGTAGGGATACCATCATGATTTGGCGGTAGCCAGTGTAAGGAGGCGCTTGGGCCGCTGATTGGTGTCGATAACCGCACCTTCGGCGTCCAGAGTGAAACGAACGGCAGTTTTTTCATCGCCGCTGCCGGTAAGCTCAATGGTGTCGTAATACACCACGCTGACGCTGGGGTTGAGTTTTTCAACCTTTACCGTGACCGGAAGTGGTGCAGAGTAGTTCGATTTGTAGTGCAGGAGGTTCACTACGTATTCGCCGGCCTGGGTGGCGCGTACTGTCACCGTCTCCTGATTGATGGGGTTATTTACTTTGACGCCATTGACGTTGATTTGATCGGCGAAGACGCCCCGGTCATCCCGGTCCAGATGCATCAGCCCCGAGTCCCGATTGTGGTACCAAACCAGACCGCCGCGGGGGTCTTCGACCAAGGCATCCACATCGTCCGGATGCTGGTCTGCCCAACGAATGGTGATCAGCACCTCGGCTTTGCTTTCGATGTCGCCGGTTTTTTCCGGTGTGCTAATTAACATGAAGGCCAAGGCGAACATAAAGGCAAAGCCCAACAGCGTGTTAAACAAAAGGTCTGTAAAGACATCCTGATCTGTACCGTTTTTGAGAAACGGGTGTTTCACGGAGTCGTGTTGCCAGTGTCTTGTTGGTGGTGACCCAGCAGGGAGAGTCGGTTGACCAAGTTAGTCAGGGCAGAATCCAGCAGGTAGTACTGCATCTTCAGCAGTGTGCTGGTCACTAGGCCTGCCAGGGTGGTGTACAGGGCTACCGCCATGCCGCCGCTCATAGCGGACAGTAACTGCTGCATCAGCGATGGGTCGAACTGCTCGATTTCCCCAATAGGGAGCAACATAAGGATAAAGCCGATAACAGTGCCGGTAAGCCCCAGTTTCAATAACAGGTCGGCAACGAAGTGGCCGGCAGCGTGTTTGTTGCCCAACTCATCGCCAATAGTTTCCAGCAGGCGTTGGCGCTCTGCCAGAGCGATGCTGTTAGCCTTTAGAATGACGGAAACAAATCCGGTACTTGAAGTGGCGTTGTCATTGGACTCGGGATCCTCGGCTGCACGACACCGAGCATATTCTTGATCCAGCGCCCTTGCTCGCAGCAGCCAGTGCAGGGTCGCCGCGGCATAAAGAGCCAATATCAGCCAGCTGATCATGCTGCGATCCGATGTCAGGGCCAGTTGCAGTAAACCGGTATTTGCTAACACAAAAAAACCGAAAGCGATCAGGCCCAGCACAATGAGTGCCGAGAGAAACAAGTGATCGCCAGACTTATTCACCACGGTATCGATCCTTAGATTGTAAGACTCGTAGGCTACGGTTTGTTCACTGTTAATTCTGGTAGCCAGGATCCAACCGATCTGCCAAGCGCCGCATGGACGGCCATGCGGTGGCGCTAAGGCCTTCCCAAGATGCAGGGTTGTTGAAGGTACTCTGCATCATGTCGATGGCGCCTTGATTGGGCATATTCAATGTGCCGTTCATCGCCCCGACCTGAATCTTGCAGGCTCGCTCGATGTAGTACAGGCGCATGAAGCAAGAGCCTACAGTGCCACCCAGAGCCAAGGTGCCGTGGTTTCGCAGCATCATCAGGTGCCTGCTGCCTAGGTCGGCGACCACCCGCTCGCGCTCGTCCAAGTCCAGCGCCACACCCTCCCAGTCGTGGTAGGCGGTGTCGTGGTACACAAATAAGGCGTGTTGGGTAATCGGCAGCAAGCCTTCTCGCATGGCGGATACCGCGACGCCCGCGTCGGTGTGTAGATGCATAACCGCTCCCGCATCGTGACGGGCCATGTGTACGGCGCTGTGAATGGTGAACCCAGCGGCATTCACTTCAAAACCGTTATCCAGCACCACGTTACCGTCCAAATCTACTTTCACTAGATTCGAAGCAGTTACCTCGCTGAACTGGAACCCATACGGATTGAGCAAAAAGTGATCTTCAGGCCCAGGGACACGAGCAGACAGGTGGGTGAACACCATATCGTCCCAGCCGTAATTGGCGACCAGACGATAAGCGGCGGCTAGATCCTGCCGAATAGCCCATTCCTCAGCAGAAACCTGCTGCCGGATATCCAAGTTTTGTAAGACGGCCTCGCTCATTGTGCTCTCCCCATTAAGCTCTTTTCGTCGTGATTTGATTGATATCTAAACTGAAGCGGTGTGATGAGTCTAGCCCGAGACAGACCCGCTGTCTTGGTGGGTAGGGGACAGAGTCCGAGGGTATTTTGCGGGCCTTTATTCGGGATCTTGAGAAGAGAGGGGTGTTTTATGATGCAAAAAAGAGGCCACCCTAAGGTGGCCTGAAGAAGACGGTGACGGGTTAGTGCTTAATACGCACCCATCTTGTAGGTCAGCTCGATGCCGTAGACCCGGGGCGAGGTAACGCCGGCGGATTGTCTGAAGTTTTCGCCTTCGCCGTGCCTAAGTACTTGAAGCACCGCGACCTCATCAAAGATGTTGTTGACGAAGCCCGTTAGTATCAAATTCTGGGCGGTATTGGTCCAAGTGCCCCGAAGGTCTAAGCGCCCATAAGCATCGGCTTTTTCCCGATCATTCTCGAAGGGGGAGAAGTAGACATCATCGGTCCAGGAATAAACACCAGACAAGTCAAACTTCGAACCGCCATCCAGAGGGAACGAGTAGGTGCTGTAGGCGGTGAATTTTAGCTCGGGAACCTGAAGCAGCTGATTACCGTTGATATTCAGTCGGTTATCATCCTGCTCGGGGTACAAGGATGTCGGTATCTCGGAGCGAGCGGGGTCGAGGATCAAAAGATCTGTCGTGTACTCGCTGGGCGTAAAGCTTACGTTGCCGCCAACGGTAAGGTTATCGGTAGCCAACCACAAGACTTCCGACTCAATACCCAAAACCCTAGCGCCATCAGCCTCCAGTACTGACGTGGATGTCCCGCCTAGGCTTGTCACTTCCGTGGCCACGGTATGGATATTGTCGTAATCATAGAGGTAGAAAGACCCGTTTACTTGCAGTGTGTTATCCAAGAACTGGGTCTTGTAGCCAATTTCATAGGCGATCAATTCTTCAGGATCGTAATCTGCCGTATTGCTGAAAAATACCAAGTTATAGCCACCGGACCGGTAGCCTGAGGTAGCTGAAAAGTACATCAAAATTTCATCGTTAACGTCCCAGTCTAAGTTGATTCGTCCGGTAACCTTTTTGTCCTCACGTTCAAACGGGCGATAAACACTTAACGCAAAGGGAATACCTCCGTTGACAACGTTCTCGGTTGGTATTGGTTGGCCATAGCCATCGGTTAAGATGTCCCCGTTGGCGTCTGTTTGAAAACCGCCGTTCGTGGCATTCAAGGTGAACAAAGCATTTGTTGTAGCCGTATCGATGGGAGATGCAAAGTCTCCGGTTATTACCCGGGCTAGGATTTGGTTGGTGCTAAAGGTTTCTGAATAGCGGAACAGATTTTCTTCGGCCTGCACTTCATCTACTGCGTAGCGGATACCCAAGGTTAAGGTTAGGTTTTCGGCAAAGTCCCAAACGCCTTGGCTATATGCTGCGAAGGAGTCGCGCTTAGTCTGAGTGGCGTAGAGCAAATCGGAACCAATGGTGTTGGGGCCGTTGATAACGTTCAGGTCAGAGTTGGTGCCATCATCTCCGTACCACTGGGATACATAAAGATTGTCGTTTCGGGTGATGCTTGGATCCAGCCCCTCAGCGTTACCAGTGAAAATCAGTTCGTTACTTGTTTCAGAAGAAAAATTCCGCTGACAAGTAGGACGATCAGGGTTCGCCAAACAAACGTTTTTTGCCGAAAATAGAGTTGCCATCGGCGCGCCACCTAACAGCGCTGCGAAACCTGTCTGATCTTCATAGGCATTTTGATACCGAGCCTCGCCAACTGCTGAGTGGAAATCGCCCCGCTGGTCAATAGTCGCGTCATAAAAGAAAATGCCTGATGTCAACGATAGGTTTTCGCTGATATCCCAAAAAGCCTGAAGTTCGTGAGAGCTGTAGTCGGCTTCGTGGTTGACGTAGAACTGCCGGTCGTGGAATAGACTAGCCGTATTATCGTCATCAGTAACACGTTGGTAAGAGAGTTGGTTATACCCATAGATGTATTTCAGCGTAAGGGATTCGGTAGCGTCCCACTCGATGCTTAGCTGGGTTCCTTGTTGTTCAAAAATCTCTTGGTTTAAGCCGTTGGTTGCTGCGCAAACATTGTCCCCGTCGATATCACCGGGAAGAACGCAGGCATCGTAAGCAGCAAGGCTCTCTGGCGATGTTTGATTAAAACCGTCCAGAGACGCAATGGCATTTTGAAAGCCGTCGAAATCGGCATAGTCCAATCCGGGTCTGTTTGGCTGTGCCTCCTGAACAACGCCTGTTGTTGGATGGGTGAAATTTCTTACTTCAGAAGATGGATCCAAAAAATCATTCGCCAGAGGATTTGTCTGAGTGCGGTCAATAAATCGATACCCAGGTATTAAACTGATGTCCCGGAATGGACGCCCAGCCTCATTCAAAACCACGAGTCCGCCGCCATTAGCGCCGCCGAAGGATCGGTCGATTTCCATCCAGTTCTGACGCACATCCATGGTCAGCGTATCCGTTGGCTTCCACTTCAGTTGCACTGCAATGTTCTCTGTGCCGAGGCCGTCGATGTCCGAGTGGCCGCCAATGTCACGAACAAAGCCGTCCCGATCACGCCAACTGAAATTCACGCGACCTAGCAACTTGTCCTCAACCAACGGGCCTGAAACCACGCCGTAATACTCTTGCGTGCTGAGGCTGCCTTGTATGGTTTTGAATGCGGCCTCGTAAACATCCGTTGGCTGCTTGTATAGGATGTTCACCGCGCCGCCCACGGCGTTGCGACCATAAAGTGTTCCTTGAGGGCCGCGAAGAACCTCGATTCGTTCTACATCCCAAAACGTTGCTGCGGTCGCGGTGAGTAGATCTTCGGAGTAAACCCCGTTGATGTAGGTTGCGACACCGGGATCACCGCCAAGGGCGCGGAAGTTCCGTCCAACCCCTCGAACCGTCGCGTCATAGGGTTGAATGGTCGTCGCGGGAATGAAGTTTTGCAGGTCTTCTTGATTCCGAATACCGAAGTCGTCGATGAAGTCACCTGTAAAAGCAGTGATGGAAATGGATGTATCCTGTATCGACGCTTCTTGGCGCTCAGCGGTGACGATCACCTCTTCAATCTGTCGCCCCTCGGCTTGTACACCAACTGCTGCTATGGCGGCACACAGGCTCAAACCTGCGTTCAGGCCGATTTTAAATAAGGATGCTTTACGCATAATCTCCCCTCTCTTGGTACGGTGTCGCAGATCGCGACCGGTTCAGTTTTTTTTGAACGCCGTTGTTAACGAACGTTTCCCCGTCCGTACTGTGCTAACTGTGTTACAAAATTCAGTGGGCGATTGATAAGCGGTGTATTGCAGCGTCTGAGCGGTAGGAAAATAGTGTAAAAATGTTGGTATTTGTTTCAGCCGCTACAGGTAACCGTTAGTTTCCATGACATTTCGCTATGGAGTGGTCGTTATCGCGTTGAAAAGTTTGAGAGTCGGTGCGAGCCTTTTGAGGTTTGTTGAAGAGATATCTGCGGCGGCGGTGGTTTTTATCGTCAAATCGACGGTGTCCTGTGAAACTGCGCAGGGCACGAGTTTCCTTGATGTCTCGGCTGATTCGTCCGATCCAAAACTTGGATGCAGCATCAGTAATAACGTTGGAGGGATGGGATGAAAGAGTCGGGGCTACATGCCGTTTCTAACGAAGAGTTAGGGTATTACAAAACCCACGGGTATTTCGTCAGACGAGGCGTCTTCACCGCCAAAGAATGCGAGCAGTTGCGTTTCGCGGCAGATGCGGTTGAAGCAAAGGCGCTCGCTTTGGCTGACGAGGGTGGTGACGGGAGGGCCATCACAAATTATTGCTTAGACGGCAACCGCTTTGTGGATATCGACCACATCACCGCGCAGTTTGAGCATGAATGCGATACTGGCCGGCTGCGGGTAGTCGAGCCAGTGAACGACCTGTCGCCGGAGCTTGATGCCCTGATAGACGATCCCCGGCTCTGGGAACCCATGCGCCACTTGGTTGATAGTGAATCACTGTCTTTATGGACGGCTAAGCTAAATCTGAAGCACTCCAACATCGGTTCCGGATTTGGTTGGCATCAGGATGCACCGTATTGGATTCACGACTGTTCACACGTCCACAGACTGCCAAATGTGATGGTGCTCTTTGATGATGCCACCGAGGAAAACGGCTGCTTGCGATTTATTCCCGGCAGTCATATCCACGGGTGTTTGCCGGGCTGTGAGGATGGTCGTCAGCTAGCGGGGTTTTATACCAATCCTGATGCGATCGATTTATCTGCTCAGACACCGGTGGTCGCGCCTGCTGGCTCCGTGGTGTTTTTTGATCCTTTCATCGTTCATGGGTCGGGGCCAAACCGAAGCAAGCATCCACGGCGGGCCATGATCGTCACTTACCAGCCGGGCGGGTACCCAGCGCTTAAAAGCGGCTTAGTGCGCCCGGTTCCTTAAAGGCTGCCGGGAGGCAAAGCTTTTAGATCCAAATCCTTAAGACACCTAAAACGATGGCACCGGTGCCAGCGGTGGTGCCGAAGGACCAAATAATAAAGCGATCCATTCGCCGGGTTAGTTCTTCGAAGCGCCTGTCTACCTGTTCGAAACGCTTGTCGATTTGCTCAAGACGCCTATCGACCTGTTCGAAACGCTTGTCGATTTGCTCAAGGCGCCTATCGACCTGTTCGAAACGCTTGTCGATTTGCTCAAGGCGCATTTCTACTAGTTCGAGGCGTTTTTCTACTTGCTCAAACCTTTTGTCTATTTGTTCAAACCGTTTGTCTATTTGTTCAAACCGTTTGTCGATTTGTTCAAAGCGTTTTTCGATCTGCTCAAAGCGTTTCTCAACTTGTTCAAATCGTAGGTCGATTTGCTCAAAACGTTTTTCGATCTGTGCAAACCGTATCTGCATTTCCTTGATGGTTTGCCTGATTAGCTCCATTTGGCGCGCGAGGCTTTCTTCCACGCGCACCATGCGCTCCAGCATGTCGGAATCCACGCGGCTTGGGCCAACGGCTACTTGCGCTTCATTGGCCCATTGATATGCCCACTCAAAAAAGTGGTTTTTAATTTGGTCTAAGTCTTCCTTGGCTAGAGTCATAGCAGCCTCCGGCACTGCTAGGGTTGGTTTACGGTCTTCGATTTGTCAGTTTTTATCAAGGGCCAATGGCGTCGCTGTCAGCCACTTCTCCTCAGGCAGTGAGATATTTCTCAAAAGCTAAGCCTTTTCAGTTTATCGAACCCATTGCCCCGCCAGCATCACGGCTTCAATGCCTCGGGTATGACGGATGTCGGTCAATGGATTATTTTGCAGCAGTAAAAGATCGGCCCGCATCCCGGGTTTGATCTGACCAACATCCTCTTGCAGATCATGGAAGCGAGCTGGAGTGACGGTGGCGGCAAACAGTGCTTGTTGGGGTGTCATGCCGCCGCTTACCAGCATTTCTAGCTCTGTGTGCAAGCTGTAGCCCGGTATGCCTAAGCCAATGGGAGTATCCGTTCCTGCACCAATGGGCACGCCTCGCGCCAGTAACCGTTCAATGAGAAAAACGCTCCATTCGCTAAAAGCCGGATCGGATGCTGGCATGTTTTCGAACAGGTTGATCAGGTTGGTCCAGCTTTCTTTAGTGGCTTCTGGGAGGGTGGCAAAGGCCTCTGGCCAGTCCTCTCTCAGAAAGGGTTTTAGATGCCGAACGGTGTTCAGGCGCAGGGTTGGTACTTGAATCGTGTTGGTTAGGGTGTCTAGAACGGTGTTGCAGCGCTGTTCGTCGTAGGCGGCGATAGCGGGCAGCCGCTGGTCGTTGTGCAAACCAGCACGCAGGCTGTGGCCTAAGCCCTCGGTGAAATTCGTGATCCGCCGCTGTCGCTCTTCCAGTAGTTCAGTCCAATTCCGGGCGCAAGCAAGCTCGATGTTGCGCAGATGCTCCATGGAACCGGCTAAAGGACCGGCGGTGTCTGCGGTCATCATCAGGGGCACATGGGACGCAATGGGCATGCTGCGTGCATTGGCCGCGGCGACTAGGGCCGCGTAGGTGTCTGGCCTAATCAGTTCGTAGATCTTGATGAAATCGGCGCCGGCTTGCTGCAGGGCAGCCACGGTGGCCTCCGCGTCTTCCGGCCTCAAAACCGGGGTGCCTAGCTCTGGTCGGGATGCATCGGTGCCGTCGTAGACCACAAATTTCCCGTCGAGAAGCGGCCCGGAAATGTAAATGTTGGGTTTGGGCGTTGGGAGTTGTGCGCGCAGCGCCGCCAAGGCATCTATGTCGCCGCCAGTGTCTCGAACACTGGTGATGCCGTAGTCCAGAAATAAATCCGCCATTTCGTTGGTGAGGGCCGGATCAAAGACAAAGTGAACGTGCATGTCCCACAAGCCTGGAGTCAGGAACTGGCCTGCTGCATCGCGGACTTTGCGATTGGGGTTTGTGGGGAGTTCTGCGCCAGAGTTTTCTACTGAGATGATTTGACCTGCCTCGATCAATACCTGTTGGTCTGGGACTAGGCCTTCCACGGGATCCACGATATGGACATTGCTGATCAGTACCTGATCAGGCTGTGGGGCACTGTCGCAGGCCCAAAGTGCGACAGCTCCAAAAACAATAAGCAGGCCTCGGATGCTTCGTTGCCACAGACGACGAATCTCTGGGTCTTGGCCGAGTAGGGCATGCTTTTGGATGCGTGGTTGCATAACGGGTCCCGTTGGTTGTCTTTTGATCTGTCGGACACTAAATGGGGGCATTGTTTGGGTCAAACCCCGAATTATTCTTGTAGGCCCCGGTGGATAGGGACGGCAGATGCTCCCAAGAACATTGGGTTATAGTCTTGGTCGTTAAGACGGGATCGATAAAAACAAGCACCAAACGATGGGGGGATAGATGAACGTCAAATACTATGATTGGGCTGCGTATCACGCAGATGTACGCGGGGACAAAGTTGCCATTGTCGACTTGGATACCCAAGAGCAGGTGACGTATCGAGACCTTGACGATCGCGCCAATCGTTTGGCTTCGTGGTTGCAGGAAAATGGCGTGGCGAAGGGTGATCGGGTAGCGCTGTTGACCCCAAATTGTCCCGAAGTTTTTGAGGCCGCATTTGCCTGCTCGAAGATTGGTGCAATCTGCATTCCTTTGAATTGGCGTCTAACGGTTCCCGAACTGGAATACATTCTTGGTGACTCCGCGCCCAAGGTACTGATCTTCGATCAAAAGTTCTTGGACGCAGCAGAACAGCTGATTGGCCTGTGTCGTATTCCCTCGAGTTTGCTGCTGGACTCGGAGGACCCAGCCTGCGGTTACAAGCAAGCCTTGGTCGGTGCTTCCGGCGAATTTCAAGCCGTGGAATGTACCCATGACGATGTCGCCATGATTATGTACACGTCAGGGACAACCGGGCACCC
>JAYOVN010000071.1:0-10420 GCA_038151515.1 Gammaproteobacteria bacterium
TGCCGTCAATGCGACCGTACTGGTCCACACAGGTTTGGACAAAGGCTTCTACTTCCGCTTCCTCGGCGACGTTGGCTCGTACTGAGGTGGCGGTACCACCCGCAGCGATGATTTCTGCAGCGGTTTCCTCTGCGCCATCGGTGAGATCCACGCAGACGACCTTGGCGCCGTAACCGGCAGCCAACAAACTGGTAGCTCGCCCGATGCCGCTACCCGCGCCGGTGATGACGATATTCTTATTTTCTAACATAAGCCTCTCTAACGGATTGCTACCGGATTGATCACTGCCTGCACTGCACCGACAAAACGCGGTACACCGAGTACGAATAAAAACTCTGTTGCGCCGTCTGCTGCTAACGCGCGCGTGTCCATGTTTTCAAGAATGTAAACTCCGTTCTTAGCTAGGAGTTCAGGGTGTACAGGGAACAGTTGGGCAGGGTCTTCGCCGGGCAGGACTTCCAAGGCCCAACTGTCTGAGCCCACTGCTGCAACCCCAAGACTGGCCAAATACTGAGCACCTTCTAGGCCCAGTCCCGGTTCCCCTGCCATGAAGCGCGCTTTATCGGTTTCAGCGACATTGAGCCAACCCGTATGGAATAGGACGACGTCGCCGGCTTCGATCCGTATGTTGGCGGCCTTGGCCGCGGCTTTGATTTCTTTGCTATTAAACGCCGTGCCCTCTGGAAGAATGTCCTTGCCCATGAGCTTAGCCATATCCAGCAGCACACCTCGGGTCGCCACTGGAGGCAGTTTGTCGATGGACAATTTGGATAGACCAACAGGCGTGACGAAATCTTTTGCAAGGTGACCATTGTAGTAGCGATGATTCTCACCCATGTGGCCGAGGCCATCGATTTGACTACCAATGCCCATCCAGAAGGTCAGCAGGTCATCGTTGCCGGTAGCCTTGTTACTGCCCATGGGGGTTCCCATGCCGTCATCCAACTGAAGTACGGTCACGCTGTAGGTGCGCGGCGCATAGGCCGGGGAGTCCGGGCCTGTTTCAACGCCCAAGGCATAGGTTTTGCCCAGCTTCACCAACTCGGCGGCCTGTTTGGTTTTGGCCGGGCTTAATTCGTTGAGCGCTCCAATAGTGTCTTCGGCCCCATATTTGGACGGGTACCAGTTGTCGTTGGCGTGAGCGGTGCCTAAAACCAGAGTGAATAGGCCTAGGCCACGCAATGCGCTACCTAGCAGAGTGTTTAAGTTACTTTTTCGCATGATTGGATCCCCTCCGTTTCGCGATTAGTTGCGCTGTCCGAGCGCTTCGGCCAACTGTTGGTAAATGCCGCCAAAGGCTCCATTGCTCATGATGACTAGGTGCCGCTTGCGGTTGCCGGTATCTGGTTGCTCTCCTGCAAGCTGTTGTACCAGTTTATCGACGTTGTCCACAATCTGAGCGGGCACTACACATTGTTCTGCTATTTCGTGCAGATCCCACTTGATGTTTTCGCCGCGAAACCAAATTACGCGATCCGCCGCAGCGCAGCAGGTGGTCAGTTCGTTGCGCAGTGAACCTAGCGACATGGTATGGGTTCGTGGCTCGATGATAGCCACGATTTCGTCTTGGCTGTTTTGGGCGCGTAAGCCTTGCAGCGTGGTCCTTATCGCTGTTGGGTGGTGGGCAAAATCGTCATAAACAACGGTATTCTCGTCCTGGTATATCACTTCCATGCGACGCTTTACCCCGCCAAACGAACATAGGGCTTCAACAGCGACTTCCGTTGGCACGCCGGCGTGTCGCGCTGCAGCGATAGCATTTAAAGCGTTGGCTTTATTGTGCTCGCCGAACAAGGGCCACTCCACTTCTCCTTGAGGCTCGTCGTTGAGCAGCACAGTAAAACGGTTATGTGTGCCTTTTTCTGCACTAAAGGACCATCGCTCGCCGTTATCTTGTGGGTGGGTGCGTTTACCGGCTCGCTGACCGATGCGAGTGATAGGAGTCCAGCAGCCGTCATTTAGAACTTCACTAATGGCCTCGCTATCGCTGGGTGCAACAATTAAACCTTGGTTTGGAATTGTGCGCATCAGCAAGTGGAACTGATTCTGAATGGCGGCCAGGTCGGGAAAAATGTCTGCGTGGTCATATTCCAGATTGTTAAGAACTACCGTTCGTGGACGGTAATGGACGAACTTTGATCGACGATCAAAGTAGCTTGTATCGTATTCGTCCGCTTCGACAACGAAGAATGGAGTCTCTCCCAGGCGTGCGGAAGCTGAAAAATTTACTGGCGCGCCGCCGATTAGATAACCCGGGGCCATACCCGCATGCTCTAAAATCCACGCGATCATGCTAGCCGTTGTGGTCTTCCCATGAGTGCCGGTAACGGCAATGACCCAACGATCTTGGAGAACCGTATCGCCCAACCATTGAGCACCGGAGGTATAGGGCAAACCAGCGTTCAGTACGTATTCGATGGCATCGCTGCCCCGCGGCAAATTTGCGTTACCCACAACAACCAGATCCGGTGCCGGATCTAACTGTGCCGGGCTAAAACCTTCGTGAATTGTAATGTCTGCGTCGGCGAGTAAGTCGGACATGGGCGGATAAATCTTCCCATCGCTACCGCTAACCTGAAATCCCATATCCTTGGCCAGAAGGGCAAGACTGCCCATGAGCGTGCCGCCGATCCCGAGAAAATAGAGGTGTCCCAGCATTGGAAAGACTCCTTGTGATACACGGGGATTATCCCCTAGGTTTGCCCCACCGCTAGTTGACCCAGAGCGACAGTCACGAGGGTTAGCAAAAAGGCTAGCGTGATGGCCATAACCAAGTGTACCTCCATCGCCTTACGAAGAATGTGACCAAAAATAAGAATGCTCCAGAAAAAAATCAGCAAGGCGAGGGTGGTCATGAAGTCGATGCTGAGCAAACGCATCATCGCGATGCTCGCACCAATGACTAGGTTTAACAGCAGGTCGCAGCCAAAGTAAGCGGTCAGTGTCTGAGTTAGTCGGGCTGGTTTACCCACCAAGGCCAATAGCCCGTAAACGATAAGAGCTTGGGCGGCTAGATTGGTCAGAATGGTGGTTGTTATGATCCCCACCGGTTGTGTGCCAATACTCGTGGATACCGCCAGGCTCAAGAGGATGTTCGCCACTGTAACGATGAGCAGCAAAAAGCTGCTGCTGGGTAGATCTTCCGGGCCGCTTTTCAGTTGTGCAATGCGCCAGAACATGGAAAAGATGTAAAGCATGAGATCTTCGACTATTGAGTGCGTGAAATTGTCGCACAAAAGCGCTGGTTCACGGACAATTGCGATGCTGATGAAAAAATTTATTCAGTAGATCCCCAGTCTCAGCTAAGTCTAAAAGGAATGACCATGCCCAAGCCGAATGCCTTTTATGCCCAATCCGGTGGCGTTACCTCAGTCATCAATGCTTCAGCCTGCGGGGTGATTGAGACCGCCCGCAACCACAAGGATCAAATTGGCAAAGTACTGGTGGGGCGCAATGGTATTTTGGGTGCGCTCAATGAGGAGCTGATTGACACCTCCAAGGAGAGCAAACGCGATATTGCTGGCCTGCGTAGCACCCCGGGCGGTGCTTTCGGCTCTTGTCGTTTTAAGCTCAAGTCCTTAGAGGAAGATGCCCGGGAATACCACCGCCTTATCGAGGTATTCAAGGCTCACAACATCCAGTACTTCTTCTACAACGGTGGTGGTGATTCTCAGGATACGGCGAATAAAATTTCCCAGCTGAGCAAAAAGATGGGTTACACGCTGCAAAGCATTGGTATCCCCAAAACCGTGGACAACGATCTGCCTTTTACCGATACCTGCCCGGGTTTTGGGTCTGTGGCCAAATACGTGGCCACTTCCACCAAGGAGGCAGCCTTGGACGTGGCATCTATGTGTGAAACCTCTACCAAGGTCTTTGTCCTGGAGGTCATGGGCAGGCACGCAGGTTGGATCGCAGCCGCCGGTGCCTTAGCCCAAGATGAACCCGGAGACGCCCCGCACATTATCTTGTTGCCGGAAGTGGCGTTCAACAAAAAGGCATTTTTAGCCAAGGTCAAGGCCACCGTGCGTGAAAAAGGTTTTTGCGTAATCGTCGTTTCTGAAGGTGCGAAGTACGCCAACGGTAAGTTTTTGGGCGAAGCCGGTGGCGCGAAGGATGCCTTCGGGCATGCGCAACTTGGCGGTGTAGCGCCGACCGTAGCCAACATGATCAAGGATGCCTTGGGCTACAAATTCCATTGGGCAGTGGCTGATTATTTGCAGCGATCGGCCAGACATCTGGCATCCGCCACGGATGTGGCCCAAGCCTATGCCATGGGGAAAGCCGCTGTGGAATTTGCATTGGCGGGCAAGACTGCGGTCATGCCCACAGTAGTGCGCACCAGTGACCAGCCCTATCGCTGGAAAATCGGCGAGGCCAAGCTGTCTCGAGTAGCCAACGTTGAACGGTTTATGCCAAAGAGTTTCATCAGCAAGGATGGTTTTGGTATTACAGCCAAGGCTCGTCGCTATTTGGCACCACTGATTGCCGGCGAGGACTATCCGGCCTACAAAAATGGTGTGCCTCAATACGTACGATTGAAGAATCAGTTAGTCGCTAAGAAACTACCGGTGAAGTGGTAACGCGAGAACCTCAAAAACAGTGATGCCGGGTTCCGTCTGAACCCGGGCATGGCGACAAAAAAACCGAGCACAAAAAAGGGGACATGATGTCCCCTTTTTGTTTGACCCTCTCAGGTCAACATGGTTTGGGCTTAGGCCAGTACAGGCGCGATTACCAAACTCACGATGGCCATAACATTAATCAGAATGTTCATGGCTGGACCAGACGTATCCTTGAAGGGGTCGCCAACGGTGTCGCCAACGACAGCAGCCGCGTGAACCTCGGAACCCTTGCCGCCCAAGTTGCCCTTTTCAACATACTTTTTGGCGTTATCCCAAGCGCCGCCAGCGTTTGCCATGGTCAGTGCTAACAGCACACAACCGAGCAGGGCGCCGCCCAAGGTGCCACCGAGTGCCTCAGCGCCAAGGCCAAAGCCAACGACGACAGGAACCCCTACAGCGATGATGCCAGGCATCAGCATTTTCTTTAGGGCCGCAGTGGTCGCAATGTCCACGCACTTGGCGGTATCAGGTTCGGCGGTGCCTTCCATCAGACCGGGAATCTCACGGAACTGGCGACGAATCTCTTGAATCATCTCCATGGCGGCTTCACCCACAGAAGTCATGGTCATGCTGGCGATCAAAAATGGCACCAGGCCACCGATGAACAAGCCGATCAGAACGTTTGGATCACCGATGTGCAGGAGGAACTCGCCGCCGCGGCTGGCTGCTACGGTTTCAACGAAGGCCGCAATAATAGCTAGAGCCGCCAGCGCTGCTGCACCGATAGCAAAGCCCTTGCCCATGGCTGCGGTGGTGTTACCCAACTCATCTAAAGAGTCGGTAATGGCTCGTGTGTCTTCACCAAGGCCGCCCATTTCTGCAATGCCGCCTGCGTTGTCCGCGATTGGTCCGTAGGCGTCAACGGCCATGGTCATGCCAACAGTGGCCAAAAGACCCACCGCGGCTACACCTACACCGTACAAGCCGGCAAGCATGGTAGAGACGAAGATAATTGCGCAGATGATGAGGATGGGGCCAACAACAGACTGCATGCCTACTGCCAAACCTGTGATCATCACTGTAGCAGGGCCGGTCTCGCCGGATTCCGCGATTCGGACAACTGGGGTGGATGAGGTGTAGTACTCAGTGATCAATCCGATACCAACGCCGCCAGCAGCGCCGAACAGTACTGACAGCCAGATGTTGTTGGAAACACCAAGGCTACCCATCATAAAGTAGGCGGCGCCGATAAAGAGGATTGGCGTACCGATCATGCCGATGCGCAAAGCAACCGCTGGGTTGGCGTTAGAGAAGCTGCGAACGATGCCGATACCGATAATAGAAGCAATCAAACCAGTAGAGGCCAAGGCCAATGGCAGGAACATCAGCGCGGAGCGTGCATCGCCCTCGCTAGCGCCGGGTACCAGCACGTTCAAAGAACCCAGAGCCAAAGTCGATGCGATGGCAATGGTTGCGATCATAGAGCCGCAGTAGGATTCGAAAATGTCAGAACCCATGCCGGCTACATCACCTACGTTGTCGCCAACGTTGTCCGCAATAACGCCAGGGTTGCGCGGATCATCTTCGGGGATGCCTTGTTCCAGCTTGCCCACAAGGTCAGCGCCAACGTCAGCGCTCTTAGTGTAGATCCCACCGCCAACGCGGGAGAATAACGCGACAACCGAGGCACCCATACCAAAGCCGTGAATGTGGTGTGCGCTTTCAGGATCGTTACCAAAATATAGGTAAACCAAACCCAAGCCCATCAGACCCAAGGAGGCAACGGCTAGGCCCATGATGGAGCCACCGTAAAAAGCGACCGACAGTGCTGCAGCCTGACCCTCATTGTGTGCAGCCGTGGTGGTACGTACGTTGGCTTGTGTAGCTGTGTACATGCCGAACCAGCCTGCACAGGCTGATGACAGCGCGCCGGCCAAGAATGCAATGGCTGTGTGTTCACCCAAACCTGGGGTGAAGTACACACCAGCAAGCAAAACGACGGCAAAGACGGCGAGCATGGTGTACTCGCGCTTCATGAAAACCATGGCGCCTTCGTGGATGGCGTCGGCGATTTTCACCAAGTCTGCGCTGCCCGCGTCGTAGCGACGCACAATACCGTAAATGATGACTGCGACTAAAAGGCCGACGGCACCAATTAATGGTGGAATGAGGGTTGAAGTCATTAGTATCCCCAGCAAATAAATGAAAAAGGTAGAGGCGCGTCAACAGAGCGGCACAATGACGCTCGCAGCAAAGCCCCACTCCTCGGAGCGCGCGTATGATAACAGCGTGGCAAGGACTTACCAGCCGAAATGCTAGTGAAAACCGATGATTAGCCCTGCGCGAGCAAGGCGCGCAAGTCAATAATGGCCGCGTTTGCTCGTGAGATGTGAGAAGCCATGATCAGCGAGTGATTCGCAACCATTCCAAAACCATCACCGTTGAGTACGATGGGACTCCACAAGGTATCTTGAGTTGGTTCAAGCTCTCGTACAATTTGTCGGAGGGATACCCGAGCCGCTTTTTTGTCCAGCACGTTGCCAAAGTCATGCTCGATGGCTTCCAGCAAAGGAATGAGAGCCCAAGTAAAACCTCGTGCCTCGTAAAAAACGTTGTCGATTTCCAACCAAGGGGTTTGCACCATCCGCTCGTCAGGTGTGGCTGTGCTTTGGCTGGCATTTGAGTCGCCAGCTAACGACGTATCCAGTTGGCGTTTACCGACGCTGGCCGATAATCGCTGGGACAGGCTTCCTAGTCGGGTCTCCATGGCCCCCAACCAAACCTGCAAGTTATCGCTGCGTGCGTAAAACTGGGCATCATTGGCCGAGGTGTTGGCGAGTTGTTCCAAATAGGCTTCAAAGAAATCAATGCCGGCCTCGTACTCGCCCTCGGTGTCTGGCAGAAACCACGAATTGTTATCGAAGAAGAATTTTCCCTCCGCTTCGGCCAGATTGGGATCTTCTGCGGATTGACTCTGGGAGCGAGAAAAATCGTTCCGATAGACCCGAGCCGTATCCCGCAGCAACGTGAGAGCGCCCATCTCCCAAGACGGCACGTTGTCCAGCCACAGACCGGGAGGGAACAGATCATTGGTCAGATAGCCGCCGGGTTTGTGAAGAAGGGTCCGGGCTATGTGAATGGTGGTGGCGGTGGTTTGATAGCCTGTCACATCCGCCACAGGTGTCCCTGACACGGCGTCTATGCGGTTGGGTTCAAAACTCCACCAAATGCCAACCAGCGCTGCAACGATTAGATAAACGCTGGCGACGGAGACGGTACTTTTTACAAGCGATCCAGAGGCGCTCATAGCAAAAACCCCATTGCCGCCGCCCAAGGGGTGCGCCTCGGTTGGATCAGGTCCAATGGTGCCATCGTCTCGCTGCCAGAATTTCCAGTTCATTTGTCGATCTCATAGGTCGAAAGTTCAGATCATGGGTTTTTGCCCACAGCCCCCGCCATCATAGGCCATAGACTGTGTATTGGTGCAGAGCGATATGTCGAGGTTGCAAAAATGCCTAGTGTTTAACGCCTTTGCCTCTAGCCACGCAGGAGGCCAGACTCCGCTTAGTGCATGCTGTGATCCTCTCCCGCCCCCTGCATCCACTCATTCATCGGCACGATATCAAGTGCCGATGGTAGCCGGCTACCGTTAGCCAGTACCAATTCCACCGGTAAGGACTGAGCTGCCAGCGCTTCGCTACTGATCTCACGTATCATTAAGTGGTGCCCCCCCGGACGGAAGACAGTTTGCTGATCGGGTTCAATAACGACTTCATCCAGCGGTCGCATAGATGTGCCCGCGTCTACAGTTTGGGTGGTGTGCATTTGCACATTGGCCTCGGTCGATTCAACGCCAACCAAGGTCACGGCCTCGGCCCCATGGTTCATCAGGGTGAAATATCCTGCGCTGACCGGTTGCCCAGGGACTGGTGCGTGCAAGCGTGGGCTAACCAAATGCAGACCTGCCAAGGTGGGATCTTCAGCGTTGGATGCTGCAGTGGGATGCGTATGGTCGGCTCCATTGTCAGCGCCTGTACAGCTCGCGAGTTGTCCAAGGATCAGGAGACAAAGAACGTTTTTGAGTAGCCGGTATAACCCAGGGGCTTGTCGTGAATAGATCATGGGGTGCAAATACGCTCCAGTCGTTGTGGTTTAGAGATTGTAGTGGATGCACGGATCCGGGTGCCGAGATTGTTTCGGACATAACCTTCGCGCAGCGCTTTGTACAAGGCGCGAGCTTGGGAGTCGGAAGGGGCGAAGATGCGAAAGCGGCACTTTGCTGCGTTGGGTTTTACTTCCAACACCAGGCTATCGATGACCCGATTTAAGGCAGGTGTCGACAAGCCTGCGACGACAATACTCCTAGAATCGGCATCATCCAATGTAGCGATATAGGCTTGAGCGGGTGCAATTGAGGGGTGCCCCGCGTCGATTGATCTGGCTTGAGTTAACAGGCGATAAGACGACGAAAAATCGCCAAGGTCAGCCGCAGCTATCGCTTGGGCCAAGTAGTGCTCCAAGATCTGCTCTAAGCCGCGTTGGGCTGCAGGGTTGTCGGGCTGGATTGCCAAGGCTTGGTAGAAAAACTCGGCGGCTCCGGTGCTGGCGACACTTTTTTGGGTTTGGGTTTGGGTTTGGGTTTGGTTTTGGGTTTGGCTGGGCATGCTCAGTCGCCCAGCCCTTAAGGCATCTTGCCCACGTTCCACTAACGTTTGAAGTTGGATTTGCTCCTCAACGCTGACCTGTTTTGCCTCGTGTTGGTCAATGCCAGCGCAGCTTGACAAGCCCGCTAAACATGCCAAAAGCGTTACGGCTGGTCTTATGGCGCTGAGAAACAAAAGGAGAATCTGATGCGACTTCAAGAGGCGTTTTTTCCGCATGACGGTGCAGTGGAACTCGGGATGGCGACGGTATCACAGTGCTGGTTTAGAGCAAGTTTAGTGCAAGGGGGAGGGCCGAGATGTCGCATTCACTCGTGTTATGGTGACACCCTTTATCGCAGAGTCCGCAGAAGTCACCGCTGGCAGCAGGACGAACCAAGAGGTCCAAGACTTGTCAGATAAACACACGAACATCGGCTCGGGAAAGGAGAATTGGGACATGTCGGGCAAAACCAAAGGGTCCTACCTCTTAGTCTTGGCGCTTGCCTCTGTTGCGATCTTTTTCACCGTCGGCCAAGCTCGCGCAGCAGATTATTCTTTGGGTGCAACGTCTGCCGCTGATTCTAGCAGGCTATTGGCAGAGCCTGAATTTTTACCAGTGGATGAGGCTTTTCGTCTGTCTGCGGTACTGCGGCCAGATGGAGTCGTGTTAGCCCAGTGGCGGATGGCCGATGGATACTACCTCTATCAGCATCAATTTGGCGCCAAGCTCAACGCGCCGGACAGTGGCATGCAGCTTGGCGAACTGCGGATCCCTGCAGGCATCACCAAGGTCGATGAATTCTTTGGAGAGGTCGAGGTCTATTACGGCGCCGTAGACGTCGAAATTCCGCTAACCGGAAGTCTTCCAGACGGAACGTCTCTTACCATTGAGTTTCAGGGTTGCGCGGATGCGGGTCTGTGTTATCCGCCGGAACGAAAGCTCTTTCAAGTTTCCGGACAAAGTCTGTTACCCGTGGGTGCCGCCGGTAGGTCACGTCAATCTCAGGTGTCGCAAACTGGAACGTCGCAGCTCGAAAGCTCTGCCAATGTGGCGGTGATAACGTCAAATGTCGGTGCTGTATCGGGGATGAGCGAAGATCGGGCTATGGCGGAGCTGCTGGAGGCCAGCCATTTTGCGGTAGCACTCGCCCTGTTCTTTGTCGCAGGTATTGGTCTTGCCTTCACGCCCTGCGTTTTTCCCATGGTGCCAAT
>JAYOVN010000072.1:0-10141 GCA_038151515.1 Gammaproteobacteria bacterium
GGGGCGGCGGTGGTCACCAAGCCCACTCGACTCTTTGTCACGGGTTTACTCAGCGGCTGAAAAGGCACATCGCTAAAGTGCGCCCACTGGTAGGGATTGTTGTAGCCAAGGGCGAGGTAATAGTCCCGCATACGCTGCATGTAGGGAAGGGGTTTGCTGGGGGTCTGACGGCTCACTCTATACTGGCGCCAGTCGGGGTAAGCGTGGCTGGCGCGCCGTGGGTAGGTTGTCGTCCAGATCGGCGATCAGGTCGCTTTTGAGTGAGGCGCAGCTGGGATCGTCCCAGCGATTGACCCGCGAGCCCGGATCCTCAGCCAAGTTGTAAAGCTCGCCTTCAGTGCCTTCGTACAGTGAGCTTTCGCCATAGCGGGAACATACCCATTGATCCTGATAAATGCTTTGCAGGTTCAGGCTGACCGGTCCGTGTTCGCTTTCCCATTCCGTGAGCACCCGTTCTCGGCGTTGGTTTGCCGCTTCGGTCTCGCTCTTGGGCAGGGGCTGGCCTTCGACCCAGTCCGGCTCGGGGATGCCGGCGATTTGGCAAAAGGTTTGGGCCAGATCCAGATGTCCGACCGGCGCGTTAACCTCAGCAGGGGCGACATGAGCGTTGGGTGCCGGGCGCCAAATCAGCGGCAGGCGCATTAGGGAATCTACGTGGTAGGCGCCCTTGAACAGCAGGCCATAATCCCCCTGCAGTTCGCCGTGATCTGTGGTGAAGACAATATCGGTGTCCGCATCCCAGCCGCGTTTTTGCAGGTAGCCAAAGACTTGGGCGCAGGCTTCATCGATCAGTTCGTTTTCGATGTGTGTATAGGCGTTAATCTCGCGGATTTGATCCGGGGTCATATCGCAGGGCTTAAAGCCTCGGGGCGATTCCAAGTTGGCCCATAGGCTGCCGTCAAAGTAACCCATCCAGTGTTTGGGTTTGTCTTTCAGCATCTCTGCGGCGGCTTCGGGGCTGCCAGGATACAGCTCGGGCAGGGGCATATCCTGCCAACGATACCGATGTTTTTCGGATGCGGGTGGATCCCAAGGATGATGAGGGTCAGGAAAGCTCATCCACACAAACCAATCCTCGTCGTCGGACAAACCGTCCAGCCAGGCCATGGTGCGTTGGGCTACCCAATCCGTGTGGTACAGCTCCTTAGGTATGTCTGTGGGCCAAACCTGCACCGCTCCGGTGTCGCCGCTGGCGGCCATATTTTGCTGTCCCTTGTCGGTCACAGCCTGATAGCGCTTCGCATCAATGTCCGGATGATGCTCTGCCAGCCACAGATCGTAGTGGGAATGGCCCATGCCAAAGTGGTTGGCTAGCTCCATATGCTCGAAGCCCCGGTGAGGACCACGTTCGCCTAGGGCGGCCATACGGTTCTCGTAAAAATCTTCGCCAGAGCCGAGCCAGGGTTCAAAGTGGGCCTTGCCGAGGATCGCCGTGCGGTAATTGTGTTGCTGCAACCAGTG
This sequence comes from Gammaproteobacteria bacterium, assembly GCA_038151515.1. GTDB lineage: Bacteria > Pseudomonadota > Gammaproteobacteria > Pseudomonadales > Azotimanducaceae > UBA4421. Next base: position 1,462 of record JAYOVN010000072.1, read on the forward strand.
GGCCACGGTGGGGGTGTCTTCGGGCAAGCTGACCCCGTTCATCCAGACGCCATGACTGGCTACATGCTGGCCGGTCATGATGGTGGCTCGGGCCGGCATACAGATCACATTTTGGTTGTGGGCACGTCGGTAGTTGATGCCGGATTCAGCCAAACGGTCGATGGCTGGGGTGCGGGCAACCTGCCCGCCGTTGCAGCCTAGGGCGTCGTATCGCATTTGATCTGTCGTGATGAAAAGTATCTTTCGACCCATTGTTCTTGCTCGGTTTTACGTGATGAGGCTGATTGAGGTCAGGGCGGTCTTAGCCTTCGAGTTTTTTGCCCAGTGCCTTGGCGTCGGTCTCGTAGTTGGTGTAAGAGTCCTTCAAGGTGGCGGAGTTAAGGATGACCTCGGCACACAGGGTATCGGTCTGGGCATCTATCACTCGGGTCATTATCCAGTTGGACTCGGTGCGCCGGCTCTCGCTTAGGGCGATGATCTCTCGCTCTAGCTTGTAAGGATGATCCACGAACAGCGGGCCATTGATCATTTTCATTTCTTGCGCGGCAAATAAGCCGATGGCAGGACCCTTGGTTCGGAACCCAGACTGACCGCTAGTGTACTGGGTTAGCACGCTGATCATCTCCAACGGAATGACCGCACGCCCCCAAGGGTTGTCGTTACCGTAGTAGGGATGCTGTTCGGTAATTTTTTGCAGCTTTTCTTCTAGGCTGAAGGGATACATGGCCCCCATGTTTTGATCAAAAGCCATTTGGGCTTGTTCTGGGTTGCCTGCACCTAGCTGGCCTACCTCAAGTTCGCTGAGAATCACCAGTTGATCTGCCGGCCGCAGTTTTGCCCGACGTCGATCGAGCTCGGTTTCTCCGTAGTCTGGTCCTAAGGACGCAGTACCCGTCAGCACCGGTGTGCCGTCGCGCTTTTCAGCACTGATCTGAGCCACTTGATCAGGAGCCACATGCTCCACCATGACTCGCACTTCTTCGCCTTCCACCACCATGGTTTGATAGTGGGCGCTGATGCAGCCACGCTCGAACCACGCATCGCCAAATACCTCGTGCAGCAGCGGCACAAATTGACTGAAGTGGGTGGGGCCTTCGATGGGCGCGCCGGCAAAGCCTAGGTCTTCGGCCATTTGATCGTCGTGAATGGACAAATGGCCGTCATATTCTTGATCGCCCAGCATTTGGCGCGGTTTGCGAAACTCCCCTACCAGCATGTTGGATTCGGTCATTGAAATACCCCTCAATCGTGTTCAAAGCGAAAGAAAGGTAGCAGAACCAATCTCTAAAGTCCTAAGGGGAGGGCTGGCGTTGGCGTCTGCCGCGCAGATATGGTGAGATAACCGGCCATTAACGGCAGAGGTGGCTTAATGACTTACGCGCACAGAAACGACATTTACGACGCAGACACCCACATGATGGAACCGCCGAATTGGTTGATGGAGTTTGCCGACGCCAAAGTGAGGCCCCATGTGGCTGAGTTCGCCAAAGACAACCCTGTTGCCAAGGAGAGAGCGGAGCTTGGGGTGCGCAGCTACGAAAAACGTCAGCAAGACGCTGCCGCCTATGCCGATACCGAGCAGTCCTTTATGTCTATGAAATACAAGGGCTTTCAGGGCTTGGGCGCTTGGGATCGTGAAGAGCGGGTGCGGGTTAATGATCTGCTCGGGTTCAAGGCCCACATTGTGTTTCCTACCTCGGCCTTTGATCAGGTACAGAACGCCAAAGATCCGGAAATCTTTGCCGGCTCGGTCCACGCGTTAAATCGCGGCTTGGCCAGTTTCTGCGAAACCGATTCGCGCATGCACGGCGCGGCCTATATCCCCTTTAGGCACGGGCCTGAAGCGGCGATGAACTATTTGGACGCGGCCATCGCCCAGAATTTTTCCGTCGTCATGATCGACACCATTGCGCCTCAGGGTGCTCGGGCCTTCACCCACCCGGACTTTGATCCGGTTTGGGCCAAAATTCAGGATGCGGATATGGCCATTACCATTCACGTAGGCACCGATGGAGGCTGGGATCCGGTACCCCTGTCGTTTTACAACAACGGCGGCAACGTGCCCCAGCATGTTGAGGGCGATGCACCCCGGGATGCCATCGCCTATATGGGTATTCAGTACAATGCGGAGCTGTTTTTGGCGGCGATGATTTTTGACGGTGTTTTTCAGCGCTTTCCGCGCCTGCGAGTGGGCGTTGTGGAACTGGGCGCGTCGTGGATCGTGTCATGGATGAAACATTTGGATCAGGCGTTTAGAGCCTTTCGACGCCTGCAGGATTTGTCTCAGGTACAAATGCAGCCGTCGGAATATGTGCAAAAGCACATCAAGGTCACCCCCTTTGCCGGGGAAGACGTGGGCTGGCTGCTCAAATCCGAAGCCCAAGATTTACTGCTGTTCGCGTCGGACTATCCTCATCACGAGGGTACCGATGACCCCATCGCGCGGTTTGAAAAGACCATGGACGGCGTCAGCGAAGGTGCTAAGCAGAAGTTCTATGCGGACAACTTCCGCGAGCTGTTGGGCAGTCACCTAACCACCTAACACAGCCAAGTCAGATACAGTCAAACAAGCAGATAAGGAGAGAGTCAAAGTGCAGGATATTTATATTGTTGAGGCGGCGCGAAGCCCCATCGGTAAGCGAGGCAAGGGATTGGCTGGACTGATGCCAGCAGATTTGTTGGGCAAAGTACAGCGCGGAGCGCTGGAGCGTGCGGGTATTGATCCCGCCAACGTGGGCCAGATCATTGGCGGCTGCGTCTCTCAGGTGAATCAACAGTCTTTTAACATTGCGCGAATCGCTTGGTTGTCTCAGGGCTTTCCTGAAGAAGTGGCCGCCACCACGGTGGATTCTCAATGCGGTTCCAGTCAGCAAGCGACCTCGCTGGGGGCGGCCATGATCGGCTCCGGCATGGAAGACATTGTGATGGCCTGCGGAGTCGAGATGATGTCCGTGATTCCCCTAGGCTCTAACATGGCCGGCGGCGTACCCATGGGCGAGAGCTACATGCAGCACTATCAACCCACCAGCCAGTTCCAAGGTGCGGCGATGATCGCAGAGGAATATCAAATTACGCGTCAAGATACCGATGCTTTTGGCCTTTCCAGTCAAGAAAAAGCCATTGCTGCTTGGGAAGAGGGCCGCTTTGATCGTGAGATCGTGCCGGTCGAGGCTCCGGTGTTGGACAAAGAAGGTAACCCCACAGGCGAGATGCATACCGTGAGCCAAGATGAGGGGCTGCGTGCCACGGACATGGAATCCTTGGCGTCTTTGCAGGCGGTTCCCGGTCAAGATATTCATACAGCGGGTTCCAGTTCCCAAGTATCCGACGGTGCGGCCGTGGTGATCTTGGCCAGTGGGTCCGCGGTTGAAAAATACGGTCTTAAGCCCCGGGCGAAAATTCGCGCTACCACCTTGGTGGGTTGCGACCCGGTGACCATGCTGAAAGGCCCGATTCCAGCTACTGAGAAAGTACTGGAGCAAACCGGTTTGAGCATTGATGAGATTGACACCTTTGAAGTAAACGAAGCCTTCGCATCCGTCGTTCTGGCTTGGCAAAAGGCCGTGGGCGCAGATGAAGCCAAGGTCAATCCCAATGGCGGGGCCATAGCCCTGGGTCATCCCACAGGTTCCACTGGGGCACGACTCATTACCACGGCGCTACACGAACTTGAGCGCACCCAAGGTCGTTACGGCCTGATTGCCATGTGCTGCGGTGGTGGCTTGGGCACCGGTACCGTGATTGAGCGGATCTGATCCTGCTCCGGTAACGATTCGTTCCTTAATAACACAGTGTGTGCTGGCCGCTCGGTCAGCCTGCTTGCCCGGCCCAGTGGCGGGGGATCCCATCCAGAGGTTGCATAGTTCATGAGCAAAATGAGACTCCGAGGATTCGAAAGTGCCCCGGGCCAACGTCATGTCACCGAGGCTGATCGGCATCTTTACCGCCAAGAACCGCCGAAATATCGGCTTGGGGTTATCGGCACCGGAACCATGGGGCAGGAGCATATGCGCGTAGCCGCACTTCTGGGGCGAGCAACCGTGCATGGCATCTACGATACCCAACCCCACAGTATGGATATGGCAGAGGCCAATTTTCGGCCCCTCCAGGCACAAGCCTTGGTGCGCTACGACAGCCTAGAGGCGGCTTGTGAGGATCCGGAGGTGGATGCGCTGTTAATTTGTACGCCAAACTTCAGTCATTTCGAGGTTCTGCAAACAGCCATGGCATCGGGCAAACCCATCTTTTTGGAAAAGCCCATGGCCACGGATCTGCAAGATGCCGCAGCCATCGTTGCAGCAGCCGACGACTACCCAACGTTCATACAAATTGGTTTGCAATATCGGTATAAGCCCCAGTATGTAGAGGCATTTTCGGAAGCTCTAGATCGAGGTTCCTTGGGTGAGATCAAGACCATTAGCATCAGTGAATACCGGCCGCCGTTTCTCGACAAAGTCGGTCAGTGGAACAAGTTCCAGCGATTTAGCGGTGGCACCTTGGTCGAAAAGTGCTGTCACTACTTTGATCTGATCAACCTGTTGGCTCAGACGCGGCCTCAGCGTGTTCATGCCACCGGCGGGCAAGCGGTTAATTTTTTAGACTTTGAGCGCGACGGGCAGGCTTCGGATATCGATGACCATGCCTTCGTCAGCATCGAGTATGACAACCAGGTACGCGCCAGTTTCACCCTAAATATGTTCTGCCCGGACTTTTATGAGGAACTCGTTGTCGTGGGTGATGCCGGTCGGCTGAAGGCCATTGAAGAGCATGACATTCATCGCTCGGCCTCGGGCAGTGCCCGCATGACCTTGCGGCGCGGGGAGAGCGGTGTGTCTAAAACCACGGATTTGACCTACCCCCGGGTGATCGAGCAAAGCGGTCATCATGGCTCAACCTATTTCGAACACATCGCCTTGATGGACCGACTGGATGGTAAGGACGTTAACTGCGCGACACCGATGCAGGGTATGTGGGCCATGGTCGTAGCCAGTGCGGCTCAGGAATCCATGGGCAGTGGTCTGCCCGTTAGCATCCCGGAATTTATCAGTCGCCATGGCCTCGATGCGCTGCTTAACACCCAAAATAACGAGTAAAGGACAAAAACACATGCAGACGATTGCCGTTGGTCAAGCCAGCATGCCCGCCGTGGGACTGGGACTGTGGAAGATCGATCCCAATGACGTGGCCCAAGCGGTCTACGACGCCATCAAGGTTGGTTACCGTCATTTAGACAGTGCGGCGGATTACGGCAACGAAGCCGAAGTCGGCGCGGGCATTGCTCGGGCGATCGGTGACGGTTTATGCACCCGGGAAGAGCTTTGGATCACCTCCAAGCTCTGGAATACCTATCACCGCCAAGAGCACGTAACGGCGGCTTGTCGCAAATCTTTGGACGATCTTGGCATCGATTATTTCGACCTTTATTTGGTGCACTTTCCCATCGCGCTGCGTTACGTGGACTTTGCCGATCGTTACCCACCCGAGTGGATTTTTGATCCCAGCGCCGCCGAGCCGCGCATGGAGCGCGACAACGTAGCCCTGAGCGAAACCTGGGGTGCCATGGAAGATTTAGTGGACCAAGGTCTGGCCAGAGAAATTGGCGTGTGTAACTACAACAGCGGTCTGCTGCACGATCTGATGAGCTACGCACGGATCAAGCCCGCAATGCTGCAGCTGGAGTCCCATCCCTATCTGACCCAAAAGGCCATGCTGCGAACCGCCCAAGACTATGGGATTGCAGTAACGGCGTTTTCACCCTTGGGGGCCGCCTCCTATTTGGAACTGGATATGGCGTCTGAGCAAGAGTCGGTGTTAGCGGAATCGTCTGTGACCCAAATTGCGGCGCGCCTGAATGTCAGTGCCGCTCAGGTGGTGCTGAAGTGGGGTTTGCAGCGCGGCACGGCGGTCATTCCTAAGACCAGTAAGCCCGAGCGACTGCTGGAAAATATGACCTTGGAGGGTTTTGAGCTTAGCGACGATGACATGGCGGCCATCAGCGCGCTGAACAAGAATCGACGGTTTAACGATCCCGGCGCTTTCTGTGTCGACGCGTTCAACACCTTTCATGCGATCTACGACTGATGCCTGTGGTAGAACAAATCGATCTGGCCGGAACCGATGCTGCCAGCGCTTTTCCGCGGGTTTTTCAGGCCTCACAGCCCTTGGGTCTGGAAGATACGGTGGTCTGGATCTCGGAGCATCAGTCCCGGGTGGCGGCTCAATTGAACCAGAGCGGTGCGGTGCTGTTGCGTGGGTTCGGGCTGGCAACAGACACGGATTTTGATCAGGTGATTCAGGCCTTTGACTGGCCGAATTTTACTTACGCGGACTCCCTATCCAATGCGGTACGGCGTAATCGCACCGAGCGGGTTTTTACCGCCAACGAGGCGCCGCCGGATGTGTCCATCTTTCTGCATCATGAGATGGCCCAAACCCCGATCTATCCGTCTCGACTGTTCTTTTTCTGTGAACAGCCTGCCCAGCAGGGTGGGGCTACCCCCATCTGTCGATCCGATCTGCTGCTGACGCGGTTGGCGGCAGCGGCCCCGGAATTTGTGCGTGCCTGCGAGGCCAAGGGAGTGACCTATTCACAGACCATGCCGCCTGTGGACGACCTTGACTCGGGACAGGGCCGCAGTTGGCGCAGTACCTTGAGCGCTGATGAGCCGTCAGCGGCAGAGGCTAAGTTGCAGCAGCTGGGCTATCAATGGCAGTGGCAGGACGATGACTCCCTCAGCGTGACCACACCGGTATTGCCCGCGATACGAGAGTTGGCGGACGGCAGCCGAGCATTTTTCAATCAACTGATCGCCGCGTTTTTCGGCTGGCAGGACGCACGCAATCAATCCCAAAAAGCCATCTGCTTTGGGGACGGCTCTGCCATCGACGGTGATGCCATGGCGCTGGCCATCGACCTTGCCGAAGAGCTGACCGTTGATCTAGCTTGGCAGCGAGGAGATGTGGCCATCGTGGACAACTTTCGCGTCATGCATGGCCGCCGACCGTTTCAGGGTCAGCGGCGGGTGCTGGCATCCTTGGTGGCCTGATCGAGGTCTGTTTAGCATTTGCTCTATCGGTAGTTGTGGCATGATTCCCCGACGTTAATTGCCTGTGGAGGGGTGGTTATGGGAATCAAAATACAAGGGTTTTTCGCCGGCCTATCCTTAATCGGCTTGATTGGTTTGGCTGGGTGTGGGGCCGAACAGGCATCGGACAACGCATCCGACCATGCCAGCGGAGGTTCAACCACCGAATCCAGCCCGCTTAAGCTCTATGTCTTTCAGTGCGGGGAAATCGATTTTCCTTCCATAGCCGCCTTCGGCGTGGACGATGTCGAGACACCTGTTCGTCGTCTGGTAGTGCCTTGTTACGTTATCGACCATCCCAAGGGCACCTTGCTCTGGGACGGAGGCTTACCTTTTTCTATGGCGGATCCTGCGGGCTGGCAAACGGACCCGGACACTGGGATTCGGGCACGACTCCAGCAAACTGTGAAAGATCAGCTATTGGCCTTGGATCTTGGCTTCGATCTTTCCACCATCGACTACGCCGCGTTCTCGCATATTCACTACGACCATGTGGGGGCGGCCAATGACCTCACCAGTGCGACTTGGTTAGTGCAGCGGGGGGATTACGATGCGCTGATGGCCGGAGATGGCAGCGTGCCAGCGGTCGATCCGAGTTTGTTTAGCGAAATCAAGCATCGGCCCACTCAAGTGCTGGATGGTGATTTCGATGTCTTTGGTGATGGCAGAGTGCAGCTTATTTCAGCGCCAGGTCACACGCCGGGTCACCAAGTTCTGTACTTAGAACTGGCGGACTTTGGTCCCTTGGTGCTCTCCGGTGACCTGTATCACTTCCGCCTAAGTCGTGCTCAGCGCAGGGTGCCGATGTTCAATGTGGATAGCGCTCAAACTCTGAGCGCCATGGACAAAGTTGAGGCCCTTGTGGCGAACTCAGGAGCCACATTCTGGATCGAACACGATGCCCAGCTGTTTGAGACGCTGACCCTCGCTCCCGGGTTTTATCAGTAGTCAGAGCCAAGTACTTGCTGGATTGACGGGGTGTCGTGCTGTCTGGCGCACGATGCCTATTGAACGCTAATTGGACGCTGCCCTACACCGACAATCCCACTAGGACGGGTTCGATTGCGAGTCTGTCGAAACCGCGTACCCGGCCAGCGGGTCAATTTTTTTGGCTCGCTCTTCACCAACCGCTGCAACGATGTGGCCGCGCAAAACCGCGTAGGTATAGGGCTTGAAAAACCGCCGCCGCACCAAGCGCAGGTTGACGAAAATGCCCCACAAATTGAAGGCCACGCACAGGGCCAGCACTTGTGTACGGATTAGGTCGCTGAAGAATGTAAACATCACTAACTGTAGCCAGAATTCGGGCTTCAGCAGCATGACCGTAACCCCCAAGCGACCTGGCATCAGGGTGGACCACAATACAGGCATGATGACGGCGAAGCTGATGAAGATCAGTTCCAGCTCAAAGCGAGTGACATGTCCTTCTAATGCGCCATTCAAAGCCACGAAGCCAAGAACGAAACATAGACCTGCGTGCATTTTTCTTGCCACCACATCTTGCAACCGGATCCAGGCGTTTACCCCATCCGTTGTCTCGGCCCACTTGGGGGGCTTGGCGAGGAAGTCATCAAAGATTTCATAGGTGCCAATGC
>JAYOVN010000073.1:0-8346 GCA_038151515.1 Gammaproteobacteria bacterium
TTGGGGTTTCTGTCGATGCGAAAGGTATCCGCCGCCTCAAACACCCGCTCGTCACGATTGGCAGAGGCAATCAGCGGCACCACCAACTCGCCAGCCCCAATGGGCTGCCCCGCGATTTCCACATCCTTAGACGTGCGCCGCACGGTTGCGGAGAACGGCGAATAATAGCGCAAGGCCTCTTCGACAAAGGAACCCGCCAACTCAGGTTGCTGTTTCAACTGCCCAAGTGTTTGAGGCTCTTCGTGGAAAATCCGCGCAGACGCAGTAATCAGACCCGTAGTAGTTTCGTTCCCTGCAATTAGCAACAGGCGACAAAAGCTGAGTAGTTCTTCATCGTCTAGCTTGCCGTCTTCGGTTTCTGTTTCTACCAACTGACCCAGCAAGTGGTCCTTTGGGGCGCGCCGAATGTCATTGATGCGCTGCAAAAAGTAGGCATTCATTTCTTCCGCGGCACGTTCGGATTCCGGGCTAGGCGTGCCAAATAAGATCTCGCCAATGTTGCTGAAAATCTCGTCTGACCATGCCTTAAAGGTGGCCATATCACCGTCTTCCACCCCGAGCATTTCCGCGATCACCATCACCGGCAAAGGTGCTGCTAGGGCTTGAACCAAATCCAGTTCGGTATTTTTTGGCATTGCATCCAGCAAATCCGCACAGCGCTGGCGTATCTGCTGTTCTTGTTTGGCGATCTGACTGGGTTTGAAAGCAACACTCACCAAACGACGCAGCCGGTGATGCACCGGTGGGTCGCTGAACAACATGGACGGCGCACCCCGCTCTTCCGGCGGGCGAACAGATACCTCTGAAGAATAGGTCTCATGATCCCGCAATATGGCGTGTACATCCGCGTGCCGCGCGACCTGCCAAGGGCCATCCGCCTCCAGTTGGGTTACCGGCGCATGGTCTCTCAGAAACTTGAACCCTTCGTAAGGGTTCAGGTCGGCTTGTGGCTCTGTTTGTTCGGTTGTCTCACTCATGGGTCTTCTTTGATCCTGCTTTTCCTAAGCGCTGTTTATTAAACTTTATCTGGTAGCATCATCTATCACAGCCTGCACAGCAACCAACTTGAGGAAGCACGCGTGAGACTTATCAGCGACGACATTCTGATCGATTCGGGTCAACAAATGCCTACATACGATGCCGTGTATCCCATGTTCAATGACTTTGATTTCGTCGACCCGGCGTCCTGGACCAAGGGACACCCCTTTGGCGTCTACAGAAAAATGCGGGAAGAGGCACCGGTTATGTGGTCCAAACCCTCTAAGGGTCTGTCCGGGATCTGGTCCCTGACCCGGTACGAGGACATCAAACAAACCGAACTGGCCCACAGTATTTTTTCTTCTCAACGCGGCAGCATCAACCTGGCGGTTCTGGACCGTAAACAATGGCGTCCAGAAAAACTCATGCCCGCTGCGCTGAATTCTCTAATCAATATGGACGAGCCACTGCATCGTGAGATGCGCATGCAGCAGAGCGACTTCTTTTTTCCTGCCTATGTGGATCAGATCCGCGGTCGCGTTGGAGAGCACATTGATGGACTTCTGGACAACCTGGAACGCAAGGGTCCTGTTGTGGATTTTGTAAAGTTGTTCTCTGAAGAGCTACCTTTGTTCACCCTTTGCGAAATGCTCGGGGTCGACGAGCAGGATCGCCCTCAAGTAAAAACGTGGATGCATCATCTGGAACTGGCGTCTCAGTTTTTAGCCAACCCATGGCAAACGTTTTTCTCGGAACCTATGTTCCCCTTTCGCTTTAACCGCGTGGTGAACGACATGTTTGCCTACGGCGAACGGGTAATGGCTGACCGACGAGCCAATCCCCGTCAGGATTTACTGACCATCATTGCCCAGTCAAAGCTGAACGGTGAACTGCTGCCCCAGGAGTTTTTGGATGGTTCGTGGCTGCTGATTATCTTTGCCGGCAACGACACATCGCGCAATTCACTCTCCGGCACCATTAAGCTGATGAATCAGTTTCCGGACCAAAGGGCCATGGTACTGGAGGATCCAACGCTGATACCGCGCATGTCCGAAGAGGCGTTGAGGATGGTTTCGCCAGTGATTCATATGCGCCGTACAGCTGTGGAAGAAGCTGAAATAAACGGCCAGAAAATTGCCAAGGACGAAAAAGTTGTGCTTTGGTATGGCGCCGCTAACCGGGATCCGGAGGTTTTCCCCAACCCCGATGTATTCGACATGCACCGGCCGAACGTGGAAAAACACCTAGCTTTTGGTCACGGTGTGCACAAATGTCTGGGCTCCCGAATTGCCAAGATGCAGTTGCGCATGGCTTTCGAACGCATCTTTGAGCGATTTCCAAACATCACATGGACAGGCAAGGAGACCATTTCGCCAAACGCCCTGGTGCATGCAATTTCCAGTTTGCAGGTAAATCTGTATGGCCCCGACGGTAAGCGCGTAACTCAAGTTGCCGTCCCTGCTGCTAAACGCGCCTAACAAACGCCTATCTACTAGAAATTCACAGCAGTGGCGGTAGGTTCTCGGACACCAAATAACAGGCATCGCCACATGCAACACCATCAGCCACAGGTTCGGGTCTGGTTCGACAGCCAGTGCCCCTTGTGTCGAAGAGAAATAGCTTTCATGCGGCGCCTAGACTGGCGCCACCGGGTGGATTTCGTGGATCTCGACACCGCCCAAGACTGTCCTATTGAACCGGCCCTATTGTTAGCACGTTTTCACGCGCAGGAACTGGGCCAGCCCATGCTAGATGGCGCGGCAGCCTTCGCCGCATTGTGGCGGCATCTGCCTTTGCTACGGCCACTGGGAGAACTGGCTCGAATACCCACGGTGTTGGCATTTCTGGAACGCGCCTATCTTAAGTTCTTGCGCCTGCGACCAAGATTGCAGAAGCTTTTGGCACCCTAGGTGCAACTTCCAAAACAACAGATCGGTAGCGAGGAGGCTAGACCCAATGTTCGCGGTCATATTCAAAGCCACCATCAACGAACTGGATGACGAGTACTATGAGACGGCCTCCCGGCTCAGGGAACTCGCTCTCACCGAGTACGGCTGTACCGAATTTTCGTCTTATACCCAAGGGTCCGAGGAAGTGGCTATTTCTTACTGGCCCAGCAAAGTTCACATTCAAGCGTGGAAGAACCTAGCCGAGCACAAACGGGCCCAAGAACTCGGCAAAACCCGATGGTATCGGTCTTACCACGTACAGGTTGTTGAGATACTACACGACTACTCCAGCCAAGACTGATAACGGCTTGAACACCAGCTCTATTAGACGGCACCCAAGCCTACCTAAACTTGAATCAAACCCGCAGCTTGGCGGCTAGCGCCGGCTCTCGGTTGGGTTGGGTTGGGTTGGGTTGGGTTGGGTTGGGTAAAGACGGCCTGACGGATTCTTTCGAGACATTGTTTTCCCGACAGAGTTAACGCATCGTATTTGCACGTAGAACATCCAAAGCAGCCCGAGCGAGTCTGGATTACCTTGTTTCCGAACAGTGAACTGGGGCTAATCAGGCCTCTGGCATTCACAGTATTCGGAGCCGTTATTATGCCTTCACTGCAACACCTCCCCCGTCATACCCCTGCGGATGAAATCTGGCGAGTACTCGACGAGGATGGAGGCCTGATCATTGACAACTTTTTAAGCGCCGAGACCCTAGAACAATTGCAGGTCGACGTCATGCCAGCCATCGACCAGCATCACACTGGCACAGATCAAGGGCGAAGCTTCGTGAAAGCCTTTCATGGGGACACCACCAAGCGTCTTACAGGCTTGGCGAACATATCCCGGGCTTGGGTAGAAATTCTTTGCGATCCGCTTTACCGGGCGATGGCGGACCACTACTTGGGCGAGGATAACTATTATCTGAACACCGGCCAGCTGATATGTATCGGCCCCGGCGAAACACCCCAAGTGCTGCACCGAGACGAGCAAAACTGGCCCGCCGCCGCAGGTCAGCCCGCAGAAATTACGGTATCGGCTATATTTGCCCTTACCGACTTTACCGAAGCCAATGGCGCCACCGTGGTCGCACCGGGCAGTCAGCGCTGGCCTGGAGCGATGCCTGAGGTAAACAAGGCGGACACTTGTCCAGCCACTATGTCAGCGGGTTCAGCCCTGCTCTACAGCGGCAAAGTCCTTCACGGTGGCGGCGGTAATACCTCACCGGATCAGTGGCGCATTGGCCTGCACGCCAGCCTAGTGCTGGGCTGGTTGCGGTCCGAGGAAAACCATCAACTGACCACTTCTACTGAAACCGCCCGAGGCCTGCCCGAGTATGCGCAACGCATGTTGGGGTTTCGGTCCTACAACCCGCCGAAGGCTGGGCGCCTCGGGCTGGTAGATTTTGAGGATGCCGGGCTGTTAATGGACTAACCCTAGCCTTTGCGTTGCGCCATCCCGGTTAACTGCTTGTATCGATCGGCAATGGCCTGCAGTTCACCAACGGCAAAGATCGCATCCAGAGACTCAAAACCATCCGGCGCTCGCTCGTGGGCAAGCTGCATACACTGCTCTGGACCATTACCCCGATTGGCTTTAACAATGGCCCCGGTGCTTGGCAAACGGTCTTGTTCGTACAACGCTACTGCCTCACTCGCCACCCCCGCAAAACCTAAAGATCCATCGGAGGCGAGGGTTTCAGCCTGATCTAGGGAACCCACCAAGGCCTGAGCGTCCAGTATGGCCTGACTGGCTCCGTTGGAGCCGATGGGGTACATGGGGTGAGCCGAGTCCCCCAGCAGCGAGACACGCCCTTGGCTCCAAGACGGCACCGGGTCACGATCCACCATGGGGTATTCGTATATTCGATCAGCGCTGCGGATCAAGCCCGGTACGTCCAGCCATTCAAACTGCCAACCAACAAACTCGGGTAAAAAATCATCCATGTTGCCCTCTCGATTCCAGCCCTGTGCCCGTTCCGGCAACGGGCGGCGTAGTTCGGCGACCCAATTGATGCGCTGCTTGCCGTCCTCGCGCACGGGCTCGATGGGGTAACAGACAAACTTCTGATCCTCGTAGCCGGCCATGATCATAGAGGCGCCGGTCAGGAAGGGGTTTGCAACAGACGTACCCCGCCACAGCAGACGGCCGGAATAAATTGGATCACCCTCATCTGGATACATCTGATGCCGGCCTGTTGAATGAATTCCGTCGGCACAAATCAGCAAATCAGACGCCTCGTGCCGCGTGGAGCCGTCTCGTGTGGTGAACGAAGCAGTAGCCTGAGATTTGTCTTGGGCAAAAGACGATAGGCGTTGACCGGTAACGACGGTATCTGACCCCAGACGCCGACGAACCAAGTCCAGCAAAGTCATCTGCAGGGTGCCCCGTGAAATGGAGAGCTGCGGGGCATCGAAACCCGCAAACAAACCTCTGGGTTCCGTCCAAATACGCTGACCATGGGCATTGAAGTAGCTAAGTTCCTTGGTGGCTACGCCTTGATCCAGCAGTGCGTCCAGGACACCCAGTTTCTCCAGCACATGGGCCGCTTGAGGGAGCAGATTAATCCCTACCCCCAGAGGCTGGAGTTCTTCGACGGCTTCAAAAACTCGAACGTCATGCCCGGCTTGGTGTAAGGCCAACGCCGCCGCCAAACCACCGATACCGGCCCCAGCGATATTGATCTTCAACTTTCCCCCTTCGCTGCTGCCGATATGCGAGAGCCATTATCTTTGGCTCAAACATCCCGAGGATGCCTGCCGCAAACCATTTGTATTCAAAGCAGCCTATTGAGTTCACGCGCACAGTATCGTGACTGGGCAAAGAACACGGATGAATGACCAACATACCCTCAATCAACCCACTAATTAATAGTTGACTAACCCATACAAGATCATTAAAAGGCCGTAATGCACCACATTGGTGCGCATGGAGAAGATCACATGTTTTGGAAAAAACGTGATCCTCAGTGGGATAGGGGGATCAAACAACTTAGGGGCTACAGAAAGCTGCATGGCGACGCCAATGTCCCCATCACCTATGTCAGCAGCAACAATTTTCGTTTAGGCAGTTGGCTCCACGGCCAGAAGAGAATTGGCAAGCGCCTGCCTCCAGAGCGCATCAAAGAACTCCGGGAATGCGGCGTAGTCATAGAATAGGGGCATTCACCTAAGCAGGCTGGTATCGCGCGGCCAAGAGGAGACTATCGCAACAGGGCTTTCGTGACAGAGCTTCCATGACAAGGATCTTGGGGCAGACCTTTTTATATATGGGCTTCTCGACGGGGACTTCTTGTGGACGGCCTGTTTTCGCTGCGGCTACATCCCGCTCGTCTTGAAAGTTTCCGATTTCAATCAGGAGGCCTTTTTCGGCGCTTTTCAAATACGAGGCTGTTCGAATACAAGGCTGTTCAAATAAAGCCTTTGTCACCGACAGGACACTGAGCTTGTCAATGCACCACAAAAAATGGCTCCGCCTGCTGGGCTCGAACCAGCGACCCAATGATTAACAGTCATTTGCTCTACCAACTGAGCTAAGGCGGAGTAGTCGTGTAAGACCCTTGGGGACCTACAGGAGAGCGCGTAGTTTAATGTCTGCCCTTCCAATTGCAATACTCTGGCTCAGGCAATTGCCTAATGAATTCCCGAAACCAATGGGCGGTTATTGAAGTCGCCTAAACGCTCGGAGTATGGAACGTTTGTTACCGTCGGCTCGAATATCCAACCGAACCACCAGCCGATCGTTATCCAAAAGTTGGTAACGCTCCAGCACATCAATGCCGCTGGTTTTTGAGGCGATGACTAATGCATCCTCTTCCCACCCAGCGTGAACCCGCCAAATACCCCGATCTTTGAGACCCCAACTCACATCTCGATAGACACCTGGACGATGCTGAACACCCATGGAATCGTCACCCAGTTCAATCTCAATCCTGCTGGCTTCTAGAACCTGAAAGCCATCTGCAACGATGGCCAACCCTGAACCCCGACGTATACGCTCAATTTCCGCACGTGTGGACAACCGGCTTTTGCTCAGCGGTCGCTTATCCGGGCGCATGACCTCGGCAATATCGTCTGAGGCTGTGTTGTCGACCAACCAAACCCCGGACAACGGCACCGCAGAGGTGGGTTTAGAGGCTAACTCGAGATTGGCACAACCAAAAACGAACACGCCCAGCATCCCTAGCACCAAGTGCCTGACCGACAATAAGGGAGTTGTCATATACCTTTTACCTTTACGCCGGTTCGTTGCGAAGATAACGGGTCTGGTGGCGAAGAGCTTGGGCTGTCTCATCGATCAGTTGTGTCATGATCTCCGCGACAGGCTTAACACCGTTGAAGTAAGCAATACTTTGCCCGGCCCCGGAATGAATCAACGGCTCTATGTCGTGCTCTTCTATCGCCCCGAGCAAATCTCCGACCAGTACATCTTGATAGGGCATTTTCAATGGTGCCGGCGCACCCTCGGCTTCCCAAGCTTGGCTCCAACCGGTGCGTACCTGACGGAAGGGCTTACCGCTTTCGGATCGCGTGATCACCGTGTCTGCGCTGCCAGCTTGAATCAGTTTTTCGCGATTAACCGGATGCATATCGCCTTGATGCTCCGTCGACAACAGCCAAGCGGTGCCCAGCCAAACGCCTTGGGCGCCCATGGCCAAAGCCGCCGCTATGTGCCGGCCCGTTGCCACCCCACCTGCCGCCAAAACCGGGACGTCTCCAGCTGCATCAACAATTTGTGGCACCAGAGAATACGTGCCAATGGGGCCAGTATGCGCCCCGGCATCGTAGCCTTGGGCCACGATCACCTCTACCCCTGCGGCTATGGCCTTGGGCACGTGATGTGGGCTGCCGATCAAGGCCAAAGTACATTTACCGCGCTCTTTGGCTTCACCAACCACGTCGGCGGGAGCGCCAATGCCGCAAGCCAGCATATCGACATCGCTATCCATAACCGCTCGTAACTGTTCTTGTTCAATTTCTTTTGAGCGAATAAAGCGTGTACGCATGCCGGGCTTAGTAGCTTTGGGTACGTGGTGGCGCTGAATTAGCTCATCAACGAAAGCACGATGCTCCTCGGGAATTTCCGCCTCAATAGCCTCACGAGAATTGTGTTCTGGCATTCCAGGGGGCAGCACTAAATCAACCCCAAAAGGGCGATTACCCACCAGCTGACGAATTTGCGCCAGTTCTTGAGTAATCTCTTCCGGAAACCGTCGAGTCGCGCCGTAGACCCCGAATCCTCCGGCGTTGGTAATAGCAGCAACGGTTTCCACGTCATGGGCAAAGCCAAATATTGGACTATCAATACCAAATCGTTCGCACATGGGGCTCCAGATCGCACTCATGGCCTTCTCTTAGCTAGTCCGGCTTTCGTTGGCGCCAGGGTTCTGTTTACCTCTAGGGTTCTGTTTACCTCTAGGGTTCT
>JAYOVN010000073.1:8446-10101 GCA_038151515.1 Gammaproteobacteria bacterium
AGGGTTCTGTTTACCTCTAGGGTTCTGTTTACCTCTAGGGTTCTTTTTATCTCTAGGGTTCCCTTTACCTCTCGGGCTCTCTGTGGCCCCCAATTCTCTCTGCTCACCCTACCCTCCTCATGGGTTCCCGTTATCTCGTTCCCACTCTGGAGTTCATTATTACCGTGAGTCGGCGACGAAACAAACCGCGTTCCAGCACCGACGCGAGAATATGCCAACTCTGCCTATTGCTCGCAGTTATCGTTTGGCCTTGCTGAGGGTGATGCGGTTTTTGTTGCGGGCAACCGTTCTCGGCCCAATACCCTTCACTTCTTCCAGTTCCTGAACATCGCGAAAAGGCCCAATCTCGGTACGGTAACGTACGATGGCCTTGGCCTTCGACAGCCCGACACCTTTTAGGGCAGCGGCCAGTTCTTCAGCTGTCGCTGTGTTGAGATCGACAGTAGCGGCGACTATGGGCCTGCTGGCTTGATTCGAGCTTCCGCTGACGCTTTTGCTGGCCAAATAGATTTGAGCATCAGTCGTTACACCCATATCCGCGTTCGCCCCTGCCGTGAAGGCGAGACAACCCAATGCCCAAATAAGAACCCGAGGAAACGGCAATCGCCACTTGGGCATCAGCATCCTTTGATCATTTATTTTGGGAGTTTTTTGAGGGAAGTAAACGTTCATTGCCATCTCCTGTAGTAGTGGAGATGCAACTCTAGTGGTGTGACAACACCAGCCGACAGCGCACGGTTCGCACTACCCTGCCAGCAATAACTGCTCGTCGGGTAGGCTTGAGCTATTCGCGTGGGCCAGCCTGACTCACTCCCTTCTGTGGGCTCGTATTTTGCGGCGCGTTTTTCTCTAGGGCCTGCTCGGCCGCAGCCAAGGCTTTCTTGAGCTTACGCACTTGCATGCGCAAGGGTAGGTGTCGAACTAAGTTGTAGAACCAACCCAACAAAACCCCAAGCACCAAGGCCATCAGCAACCACCAAAAAATACTCAAGGTAAACGGCGTCTGCCAATTCACGAAACTCAGGGCGACTTGTTGCTGATTGACCGCCAGTGCGGCAAATAGAAATACCAGAAGTAAAATACAGAAGAAAAAAAGCGACTTAAGCCAAGACACGATGATCTCCGGAGAGGGCTGTCATTAGGATTCTTCTGAGCTTCCCTGACTGCGCTCAAGGGCTGCATTAACTCGGTCTCGCAGCTCTTTGCCAGGTTTGAAATGAGGTACGTGTTTTCCAGCCAAGCCCACAGACTCGCCAGTCTTTGGATTGCGGCCAATACGGGGGGCTCTGTAATGCAGCGAAAAACTGCCGAACCCCCGTATTTCGATGCGCCCACCCGATGCCAAGGCGCCAGACATTTGTTCCAGCATGGTTTTCACCGCCAGTTCAACGTCCTTACTGGTGAGCTGGAGCCCACTGGCATGAGCCTGAGCCTCGACCATACGGTCGATCAGCTCGGACTTTGTCATGCTCGTTTCCTTCATCGGGTCCCGCTCGGTTCGCTACAGATTTAAGCGTCGGTCATTGACTAGGCTAGGCCTAGTCGTTTTCCGGCTTGTTCATCTGCGCTTTGATCAAATCACCTAGGGTTGCAGGACCGGAGCGATCGCTCTCCTGCTTCTGGTGATCCTTGACCGCTTGTCGCTCCTCTTCCAT
>JAYOVN010000074.1:0-10072 GCA_038151515.1 Gammaproteobacteria bacterium
TTTGGCGTCAGGTCTTTGTCGATGAGCAAGGCACGCACCCCTTCGGCAAAGTCTGGTCGGGCCAAGCAGCCTGTGGCCACGGCAAGTTCGGTCATAAAGCACTGGGCCAAATCCAGCTGTGGGCCTAGGGTTAGCTGCTTAAAGACGATGCCCGCTGTCACAGGACAACCCCCACGCAAACTGGCCACGCCTTTGTCCATCCACTTAGAAGTGCCTTCGAGGGCCAAAATACTGTCCACACAGGCGCTTAGGCTACTCAGATCAATGGTCTTGGTGTCTATGGCGGCCACATCACTGGCGGGCATCTCGCCGGTGTGAGCCTGTTGCTGCAAATAGTCCGAAAACACCTTGTGGTTATGGGCGGTTGCTCCTGCCTGCCAAGCCAGGGTAGTCAGACCCGTCACGAAGTCCTGACGGCTATCATGGCCTATCACATGGGTGCCAATGCCTAGGGCCAGGGCATCGCTAGCATTCACCTGACTGCCGGTGAGGGTCAGCAGGGCTGCCATTTCTGGTTCCAGATTGCGCATAACCACGGTGCCGCCAGCGTCGGGAAAGAGGCCGATGGTGATTTCCGGAAAGGCCAGCCGTGTTCGCTCGGTCAGCACCCGGTAGTTCGAGGCAGAGAACAGGCCATAGCCGCCGCCCATGACGATGCCGTGGCCCAGCGTCAACAGGGGCTTGGGGTAGCAGTGCATGATGTAGTCGAGTCGATACTCGGCTTCAAAAAAGCGTTGGGGGTAGTCGTTTATCGTGCGGCCTGCCTGCAAGTTCTCAGTGGCGGCGTGATACAGGGCCTGAATGTCACCACCGGCACACAGGGCTTTATCTCCTTCGCCGGTAACGATCACGGCCACCACATCGTCGCGCTTTGCCCAATCCAGCATTTTCGGTGTCATGGCTTCCACTGCGTCCAGGGTCAGGGCATTCAGGGTTGCTGGCACGTTCAGGTGGGCTTGGGCAATGATGCCGCCGTTGCTGGGATGCTCGAAAAACAAGACGTCGGTAGTACTCATGACGAAATAACCTCTAGCTGGATGTTCGTTGTTGGGGCAGCCATTGTATGGGTGCCTGACCCTGCTGCTGGAGCCGCCGATTGGCTTCGGAAAAGTGCCGGCACCCGAAGAAACCGCGATGGGCCGACAGCGGCGAGGGATGGGGCGCCTTGAGCAGATGATGACGATCCGCTGCCACTTGGGCCGCTTTCTTTTGGGCATAGCTGCCCCACAGCATGAAGATCAGGCCTTCCCGACGATTGGACAGGCGTTGCACTAGGGCGTCGGTAAACTGCTCCCAGCCCTTACCCTGATGTGACGCGGCTTGGGCGTGTTCGACACTGAGCACGGTATTTAGCAGCAGTACGCCCTGCTCGGCCCAATGTGTCAGGTCACCGGAGGCTTGGCCAAGATCAAAGGGTTGCCCTAAATCCTGCTGAATCTCCGTGTACATGTTGCGCAGAGACGGCGGCAGGGCCTGATCCTTTGGCACAGAAAAACTCAGGCCCATGGCCTGATTCGGGCCGTGATAAGGATCTTGGCCGATAATGACCACCCGCACCTGCTCCACCGGCACCAAGTCCAAGGCGGCAAACATCTGGGGTCCGGGAGGATAAATACGCTTGCCGGCGCGTTTTTCTGCCAGCAAGAACTCTCGCAAGCTCTCCATGTAGGGTTGATCGAATTGATCCCCCAACAAGCTCTGCCACGAGGCTTCCAAGGCTACCGACCGGCTCATCACTACCCGCTACTGGGGTCGCATCAATGGAAACAGCAAGACATCGCGAATGGAGGGCGCATCGGTCAGCAGCATCACTAAGCGGTCGATGCCTAGGCCCTCCCCCGCCGTGGGCGGCAGGCCGTATTCCAGCGCGGTGATGTAGTCCTGATCGAAGTGCATGGCCTCGTTGTCGCCCTTAGACTTCAGGTCTGCCTGTGCCTGGAACCGGGCTGCCTGATCGATGGGATCGTTAAGCTCGGAAAAACCGTTGGCGTATTCCCTTCCGCCGATGAACAGCTCAAAACGATCGGTCACATCCGGATTCGCATCGTTGCGGCGGGCCAAGGGGGATACCTCTGCTGGGTATTGTGTAATGTACGTGGGTTGTTCCAGCCGGCCTTCCACATTGGCTTCGAAGACTTCCATTTGCAGCTTACCCACGCCCCAGTGGTCTTCCATGTGTAGCTGCTGCTTTTCCAGTTGGTGGCGCAGGTGCTCCACATTGTCTACCGAAGCTTCGTCCATACCGCCAAAACGGGCCAAAGACTCTGCCATGGTGACTCGTTGGGGCGACTTGGCAAAGTCTAGCTCTATGCCCTGATAGACAATTTGCTGGCTGCCGCAAGCGCGCTGAGTCAGCTCCGCCAACAGTTCGTCGGTCAGGTTCATCAGATCCTGATAGTCCGCATAGGCCTGGTAGAACTCCAGCATGGTGAATTCAGGATTGTGTCGGGTAGACAAGCCTTCGTTACGAAAGTTCCGGTTAATCTCGTAAACACGCTCAAACCCGCCCACCACCAGGCGCTTGAGGAACAACTCGGGAGCTACCCGAAGAAATAGCGGTATGTCCAAGGCATTGTGGTGGGTGGTAAAGGGTCTGGCCGTAGCGCCACCGGGGATGCTGTGCATCATGGGGGTTTCCACTTCCAGATAGTCGCGCTGGTTAAAGAAATCGCGCAAGGTTTGCATGACCATGGAGCGGGTGCGGAATACGCCCCGGGTATCTTCGTTCACGATCAGATCTACGTAGCGCTGGCGGTAGCGCACCTCTTGATCTGTTAGCCCGTGGAATTTTTCAGGAAGCGGCTGCAAGGTTTTGTTGAGCAACACAACATCGTCGGCATGAACACTGAGTTCGCCCTTGTTCGTGCGCATCAGGGTGCCGCTAACACCGACAATGTCGCCCATTTCCCAAAACTGGGAAAAGTCCTCGTAGGCTTCCTCGCCCAGATCGTTCTTCGTCAGGTAACACTGAATCTGGCCGCTGACGTCTTGCAGGGTAACGAAGCTCGCCTTACCCATCACCCGTCGCAACATCACCCGACCAGCCACGGCTGTGCGTGCCCCAAGTTCCGCCAGCGCCGGTTTATCCTGCTCAGCAAACTGCCGATGCAAGTCGGCTGCCAGCGC
Organism: Gammaproteobacteria bacterium; assembly: GCA_038151515.1. Taxonomy (GTDB): domain Bacteria; phylum Pseudomonadota; class Gammaproteobacteria; order Pseudomonadales; family Azotimanducaceae; genus UBA4421. The sequence goes on from JAYOVN010000074.1 coordinate 3,127, forward strand.
CTGACGCCGAAAGTCATTGCGATAGACCTTGCTCTTGGCCAGCCAAGCGTCCATCTTCGCACGACGGTTTTGCAGCACATCTCTTTCGTCTCGTTCGTCGCTCATATCTTTCCTTCTGATTTTGCCGACCTGCCTACCGCTACAGCCCGGCTTTTAGACAGGCTTCCATAAAGGGATCCAAATCGCCATCGAGAACCTTGTTAGGGTCCGTGCGTTCTATTTCTGTACGCAGGTCTTTGACCCGAGACTGATCCAATACGTAGGAGCGGATCTGGCTGCCCCAGCCGATGTCAGCCTTGGCGTCTTCTATGGCTTGCTGCTCGGAACGTCGGGCCTGCAGCTCCAGTTCGTACAGTTTTGCCCGTAGCTGCTTATAAGCATTGTCTTTGTTCTGATGCTGAGAGCGTTCGCTCTGACACTGGACCACAGTGTTAGTGGGCAGGTGGGTCAGACGCACGGCGGAGTCTGTGCGGTTTACGTGTTGGCCGCCTGCCCCGCTGGCTCGATAGGTGTCCACCCGAACGTCTGATGGATTAATTTCGATCTCGATGTTGTCATCTATTTCCGCAGACACGAATACCGAGGCGAAAGAGGTATGGCGCCGGTTGCCAGAATCGAAGGGCGACTTGCGCACCAAGCGATGCACTCCGGTCTCGGTACGCAGCCAGCCATAGGCGTACTCACCGCTAATCATAACTGTGGCGCTTTTGATCCCTGCTACTTCACCCTCGGACACCTCGGTGACCGCAACACCAAAACCCCGCTGTTCTGCCCAGCGCAGGTACATGCGCAGCAGCATCTCGGCCCAGTCTTGGGCTTCGGTGCCGCCAGATCCTGCCTGAATTTCAAGGTAACAGTTGGCGCTGTCCAACTCGCCCTGAAACATGCGGCGAAATTCCAGCGTGGCCAGTTGCCCCTGCAGACCATCTAACTCCGCGGCCACATCGTCCAAGGCCATGGCGTCGTTGTCCTCTGCCGCCATCTCGGCCAGCTCGGATAGATCGGTAAGACTGTCGCCAAGGGTACTCAGCAAGGACACCACTTGTTCCAGGGATGCTCGTTCTCGGCCTAGCTGTTGGGCTTTTTCCGGGTCATTCCAAACTTCACCGTCGGCAAGTTCCAACTCGACTTCCTGCAGTCGCTCACGCTTTTCTTCAAAGTCAAAGATACCCCCGAAGTGCGCTGTCACGCTCCTGCAGATCTTTCAGGTATTCACGGATACTGGTGATTTCAGCCATGATGTGTTCTTGCTTCGACGTTGATGGACTGGGTTTCTTTTCTTGGGTTTTAACCCCTAGACCCGCCGATACCTCTAATACCGCCGCGCCTGTCGTTATGCGGCGTGCAGTCTAAGACATCGCCTCGATGTACTCCACCATGAGCTGCAACGTCTGCTGTCCAGCGTAGTCGTTCAGGGCGGGTTTGTAGACTACTGTCACTTGAGCCGTGGACGCTTCCAACGGCGGCTGGCGGAACGCGATGGCATCAATCAGCTGCCCTTCCAGTCCCAACACGAGCTTGAGGTGGTCTTGGCCTACGACCCGTTGACTCACCAACTGGAACTCCCCTGCAAACAACGGTTCCGCAAAACCGTTACCCCAAGGCCCGCCGGCGCCAAGTCGTTCTACGGTTTGCAGATTCATGTCTTGGGGAGCCAAGGTACCATCGGTGAGCACCACGGCATCCAGCATATCTGGCGTCACGGCGGCTCTTACGGCCTTATCGAAGGCTTTCTGAAAGCGCGGCAGGTGGGCGCGCTTGATGCTCAGTCCTGCCGCCATGGCGTGACCGCCAAACTTCAGGAGCATGCCGGGCAGCCGGGTGGCGATACTGTCTAGGACATCTCGAATGTTCAGTCCGTCGATGCTACGAGCCGATCCTTTAAGTTCATTGGATCCCTCAGAAGCATCGGCAAAAACGATGGCGGGACGGTGAAATTTTTCCCGCAGCCGCCCTGCCACAATACCAACCACCCCTTGATGAAAACTCTCGTGGTAAACGGCGATACCCATTTCATCTGGCTCTGGCTGAATTTGGGTCAGGATCATCTGGGCGTCCGCCACCATGTCCTGCTCGATTTCCCGGCGGGTTTGATTCAGACCATCCAACTCTGCGGCAAGCTGGTTAGCTTCCTTGGGATCTTCGGTAATCAGGCAGCGAATGCCCACACTCATGTCCTGCAGACGGCCTGCTGCGTTTAAACGCGGCCCCAGCGCAAAACCCATGTCCGCAGCAGACAGAGTCGTGAGATCCCTCTTACCCACTCGGGCTAGAGCCATGATTCCGGGCCGGGTCATCCCCCGTCTAATTCGCTGAAGGCCTTGGTGCACTAAAATACGATTGTTCTGATCCAACGGCACCACGTCGGCTACGGTTCCCAAGGCCACCAAATCCAGATATTGGGCCATGTTAGGTTCATCAATCTGGCGGGCGCTGAAGTATTCGCGCTGACGTAACACCTGTCGCACCCAACTGAGTAGGTAATAGGCCACACCGACACCGGCCATGGACTTGCTGGTAAAGGTGCTGGATTCAAGATTGGGGTTCACCAAGGCGTAGGCCGCCGGTAGGTTTTCACCGGGTAAATGATGATCGGTCACGAGGACGTCGATGCCGTGTTCGTTGGCCAAGGCCACGCCGTCCACACTGGCAACCCCATTGTCCACGGTGACAATCACCTGGGGTGCCATGGTCGCTGCCAACTGCACAATTTCCGGTGACAAACCATAGCCATAGTCGAAACGATTGGGGACAAGGTAGTCCACTTGCCCTGCACCCATAGCCCGCAACGCGAGCATGCACAGGGCTACCGAAGTGGCGCCGTCGGCATCAAAGTCCCCAACGATTAAAATCTTTTGGTCTTGCTCTACCGCGTCCGCCAGCCGTTGGGCGGCTCTATCAATGTCCGGCAGATCTGCCGGCGACAGCAGATTGCCCAGGCTGCGCTCGATCTGAGCCGCATGGGTAATACCTCGGGCCGAGAAAATGCGATCCATCAAAGGATCATCCAAGCCCAGTGTTCCGGGAACGCCCCGCTGTTCAATACGCAAAGGGTACCTCGGCGTGCATGCTAAGCCCCGGGGGCCACCCGCAGACGCACGATGTCTGACGCTACCAGATCCAGCCCTTGGAGCTTGGCGAGAGCGGCGTTCATGGTTTCCTCTGCAACCTCGTTGGTCATCAACACGATATCCACGGGTTGTTGGCCGCCGCCGGCCTCGTGCTGAATGGCAGCATCGATACTAATGGAGAACTCGGACAAGGCCTGAGTTACTTGAGCGAACACGCCGGGCTGATCTAGGGTCGGAATGCGCAGGTAGTTGGCGCTGACCACCTTGGCCATGGGCAGGATGTTGACGCTCGCTACTGGGCCAGCGTCGGCGCCTTCTGTTTCCACGACCAGACCATTGCCGCCGGTCATTTGTTGAGCCAGAGCCAGCGCATCGGACAGCACCGCCGAAGCCGTGGCCTCACCACCGGCTCCAGGGCCGCTGAACAGGGTTTCACCGGCCCCATCACTGTTGATCTGTACGGCGTTCATGACGTCGTTTACATTGGCCAGCAACGCGTTCATGGGCACTAAGGCTGGATGAACCCGAGCCTCTACGCCATCGGCGGTATTTTGAATAATGCCTAAGTGCTTAATTTTGTAGCCCAACTCTTTCGCGAACTGTATGTCTGCCAGCGTGACATGCTGAATGCCTTCAATGTGCAGGGCCGACAGGTCGAAGTGACCAGTAAAGCCAAGGGCTAACAAAATAGTCAACTTGTGGGCCGCATCGATGCCGTCGATGTCAAAACTGGGATCCGCCTCGGCATAGCCCAGGGCCTGAGCTTGAGCCAGCACCTGATCAAACGGCGTGCCCTCGGCCTCCATCTTACCGAAGATGTAGTTGCAGGTGCCGTTAATGATGCCAAAGAGGCTGTGCAAACGATTGGCGGCTAACCCGCCAGAGATGCTCTGAATAATGGGAATCGCACCCGCCACCGACGCCTCAAAGCGCAGCAGCTGCTTACCACTTCCAGCCAGCAGCTCGTTGCCATGAGCGGCTAGCACCGCTTTATTTGCGGTAACAACCGGGGTGCCCTTGGCCAACGCCTTGCGGATTAGGTCCAGGGCAACGCCTTCGCCACCAATCAACTCAAGGATCAAATCAATCTCTGAGTCGTTGAGCAGATCCTCTAGGCTGGTGCTGAAGCGCGCGCCCATAAGATCGACTTCAGGCTTTTCGCGACGGCTGGCCACCCGCACGACGCGCAAGGTGACGCCACTGCGTTGGTGCATGAGGGCACCGTTTCGGCGAATCATTTCAAGCACGCCTTGGGCTACAGTGCCCAAGCCGGCGATTCCGACATTTATAACGGTCAACGTATTCTCTCTATGTCTAGGGTTGTAAATCTATGCCCAATCGCTGGGCGAGCTGGGGGGCGGGTATGTAGCCAGGGAACAGCTCTCCCTCGGCGGTAACGATGGCCGGCGTGCCAGTGACGCCAACTTGGCGACCGATCGCAAACTGGGCGTCCACGGGGTTGTTGGGGCAATCGCGCTGGGCTATGCGTTGGCTGTTCTTGGCCCGGGTTAACGCTTCAGCCGGATCGCTAGAGCACCAAACCGAGCGCATGGTCTGAGCCGTCTCCGACTGCAGCCCCTCTCTTGGGTATGCCAGATAACGAACCTCGATGCCGTATTTACCGTATTCCGCTATTTCGTTGTGAAGTTTCCGGCAGTAGCCGCAGTCCACGTCCGTGAAAACATTTAACACGGCATTTACCTTGCCCTGAGGCGAGAAAATCACCATGTCTGACAGGGGTATGCTATCGATTATGACCTTGCGCTTCAGCGACCGGCGCTGCTCTGTCAGATTCTCCAGTTCGTCACCGATGGCAAACATGTCGCCGATGATCATGTGTTTGCCGTCGGCGGTCATGTACAGCGTCGTGCCTTCGGGCAGGTCCACCCCCACCAGTCCGGGCACGCTGGTAGGAAACACAGCCTCGACGGGCAGATCTGGTCGAATGGCTTGTAGCGGCTCTACGGCTTGCAGCAGTTCTGCTTGGCTGGCCTTCGAGCTCGTAGCCTTGGCCGCACTGTCTGCCTGTGCGACGTGGGAAACAAGTACTAGGGCAAGAAAAAATCCCGTTACACCAAGGCTTATCAAGCCTACTTGGTTCACTTGCAGCTTTAGGAAATTTAGCACTGAGTTTGCTTGTGTCATCGACGATCCTGATTTTCTGTGTGGGCACAAACCGAACCCTGCTAGCCTCGCGGGTGATGCTGCAAGACAAGGTTTTTTAAGCGCTGGTTGGCTACATGCGTATATATCTGCGTTGTCGATAAGTCGGCGTGGCCGAGCATCATCTGCACCGCTCTGAGATCTGCGCCATTATCCACAAGATGGGTCGCAAATGCATGGCGAAGGGTGTGAGGTGACACTTTTTGTGCAATACCCGCCATCAATGCATACCGTTTGATGGCATGCCAAAAGGTCTGCCGGGTCATAGGCCGCCCCAACCGGCTGGGAAATAGCACCGCGCCGCCTTGGGGCAGAAGCGCTGGGCGGGCCTCGAGCAGGTATCGCTCCAGCCAGTGCAAGGCCGCCTCGCCAGTGGGCACCAGCCGCTCCTTGTCACCCTTACCGATTACTCGAATTACGCCCTGACGCTGATTCACATTCGTACGAGTCAGCGTTACCAATTCGGTGACCCGCAGTCCGCTGGCATAAAGTATCTCTAGCATGGCACGGTCGCGGAGGCCGATTGGGGTCTCCACATCAGGTGCTTCTAGCAGGGCCTCGACTTGGGCCGGGCTGATGGTGCCCGGTAGGTCTCTACCAAGCTTGGGATGATCAATTTGGGCGGTAGGATCGTTGTCGATGCGCTGCTGCAGTATGGCTTGGCGATAAAAACCCTTGAGGGTACTCAACCAGCGGGCAGTGCTGCGGGGGCTGAGCTTTTGTTGTTGGCGCTGCTCGAGCACCTGCAGCAAATCCTCCTGCTGGGCCCCAAGCAGTGACTTCACCTGGGCCTTGGCCAGCATCTGGGCGGTATAGGTCAAATCCCGTCGATAGGCGGCTAGCGTATTCTCCGCTAAGCCCCGCTCTAGCCAGAGCACTTCCAGATAGTCATTTATTTCATCAGCGCTGAGAGGAGATTGCGTCACCATGCCTTAACATCGCATATTCTCGGCGGCTTTTCTTCGAGTCTTTTGGGTATCAGCGGGCTACGTTGCCGCTCTGGCATCTTCAAGGGAGCATCCTGAGACAAGCACCCTTTGAATCTTATCTCGGAACAACTCGCCATAAACGCACAAGGCCAGCAAAGCTGGCCTTGTTCGCGCCCACCCAGTAGCGCTGGGCGAAGATCACCAGCAGTTGCCGGTCTACTTGATCTTTTCTTTGATTCGAGCCGAACGGCCAGAACGCTCGCGCAGGTAGTAAAGCTTAGCTTGACGCACATCGCCCCGACGCTTCACTTCAATGGTGCTAATCAGCGGACTGTGGGTCTGGAAGGTACGCTCCACTCCAACACCGTGGGAAATCTTACGCACGATGAAGGAAGAGTTCAGACCACGGCTTTTAACGCCGATTACGACCCCTTCGAAAGCCTGCAATCGCTCGCGGTTACCTTCCTTTACCCGCACCTGGACACTGATGGTGTCGCCGGGACTAAACTCTGGCACATCGGCCAGTTGGCTATTCTCGATCTCTTCAATGATCTTATTTCTTCTCACGTTCTTTCTCCACAGTGTGCGCGCCAAGTTGTTCTGCGCATGCTGTTAATAGTTGCCTGTCCAATGGCTCGAACAGCCGTCCGGTCAATAGATCCGGGCGGCGTTCCAACGTTCTTTGCAAAGCCAAGGACCGGCGAAAGCGCTTGGTGCGATTATGGTCACCGGTCATCAGCTCTGACGGCACACTTTCAGTACCGACAAATTCAGGGCGCGTAT
>JAYOVN010000075.1:0-10039 GCA_038151515.1 Gammaproteobacteria bacterium
GTATCGAAACTGCTGCATGAAATTGCTAAACCAACCTTGGCGGCGATTCCCGGCCCGGCGGCAGGCGCCGGACTTTCCATGGCGCTGGCCTGCGATCTGCGGGTTGCTTTAGATACCGCGAAAATGACGACAGCTTTCGCCAAAGTAGGGCTATCCGGAGACTACGGCATTTCCTATTTTCTGCCTTATCTGGTGGGCCAAGCCAAGGCTCGGGAACTGCTGTTTACGGCGCCTGTTATTAGCGGTCAGCAGGCTTATGAGTTCGGTTTAGTTAACGCCGTGGCAGATGCGGACGGTTACGATGCCTTGGTGGCTTCCACGGCGGCTCAGCTGGCTGCCATGCCCACTGTGGCATTGGGTTATATGAAGGGCAATCTGAATACCGCCTATACTGGCACCCTGAGCCAAGCCCTAGACCGTGAAGCCGTTGGCATGGCTCGGTGTTTCACCACACAGGATCACAAAGACGCAGCCCAAGCGTTCGTTGAGAAGCGCGTGCCAGAATTCCAAGGCCGTTAGATGACCGCAGCCAAGGCCGCTTGGGGCTCACGAAGCGGGTTTATTCTGGCGTCTATCGGGTTTGCCGTCGGCTTGGGGAATATTTGGCGTTTCCCCTATGTGACCGGCGAAAACGGTGGTTCGGCCTTTGTCATGATCTACCTGCTGTGTGCCTTTGGCATTGGCGTTCCGATCTTGATGTCGGAGTTCTTGATAGGGCGACGGGGGGCTAAATCACCCCCCTATGCCATCGGCGACGTCAGTGTCGAGGCGGGCCTGAAGGCCGGTTGGTCACGGGTCGGTAATCTCACCATTGTCACTGCCTTTGGCATTTTGATCTCCTACGCCGTGGTGGCGGGATGGGTGCTGAACTATTTCTATCAATCCCTGCAGGGCGCCTTGCTTGCCGCAACGCCGAAACTTGCCGCCTCGCGGTTTGAGCAGTTGCTGGCAGACCCAGCAGGTCTGACCTTTTGGGGTGCACTCGCCTTGGCGGCGGCAGGGGCCATCATTGCCAGCGGTGTCCAACAGGGTATTGAACGGGCGGTGAAGATACTCATGCCCACCTTGTTTGTACTGCTGTTATTGCTAATGATCTACAACCTGTTTGTGGGTGGCATGCCGGCGGCCCTCGACTACTTGTTTAAGCCGGATTTTTCCAAGGTAACGGGAGCCACATTCTTAGCTGCGCTGTCTCAGGCGTTTTTTTCCATTGGTGTGGCCATGGCTGGCATGATGATGTTCGGTGCCTACCTGCCTAAGACGGTCTCTATTGCTCAATCCGCCATGATTATCGTCGCCGCGGACACTCTGGTCGCCTTGTTAGCGGGCCTGGTGATTTTTCCCATGGTATTTCATAACGGTCTGGACGTAGGGGCGGGAACGGGCCTGATTTTTCAAACCCTACCCGTGGCTTTTGACCGAATGGACAGCGGTGCTCTGGTTGGGGCTGTGTTTTTCCTGCTTCTTTGTGTCGCGGCCATAACCAGCATTGTGGGTCTGGCGGAACCTGTCACAGGCTACGTTCAAGATCGCTTGGAGGTTTCCCGGCGGCGCGCTACGGTTCTAACCTTTGGGGCATTGCTGCCTTGTTCTGTGGTCAGTGCGTTGAGTTTCAGCTCTTGGGCCGGCGTATCGATGTTCGGTCAAAGCCTAGACTACTGGATTGAGTATTTGCCTAATCAAGTGATGTTGCCCGTGGGCGGTTTGCTGATCGCCATCTATGTGGCTTGGCGTTTGCCCAAGCAAATAAGCTACGAAGAACTCGGTATTACCAACCCGATTTGGTTTAACCTATGGTGGTCGCTGATGCGCTTTATCGTTGTTCCCGCGGTACTTATCATTCTGCTCACTGGGCTGTAACGCCCCTATCTCTAAGGACTCGTCATGCAATTGACCTATCGCGGCAGCGTAAATCGCTGGGAGTGCGATGAAAACGATCATCTAAACGTGCGCTTTTGTGAGCAAAAGTTATATCAAACGCTTTTGTCGGGTTTACTTGAGCACAACTGCCTGACTGGAGCAGACATTGGCCAACTGCCAGCCATGATTTTGCGACAGCACATTCGATTTCAAGCGGAGTCTCGTATCGCTGCGCCCTTGGGGGGCTACTTTAGCGCTGTTGCGAGCGACGAATTCCAAGTGTTAGTGGAACTGCGAAACGAAGCCACCGGGGCGGTAGCATGCTCCATGCTCTGCGACATGGGGAACCAAGAGATCGCCGCGCGATTGAAGCAATTGGGCAGCAGACTGGCACCTGAGGACATTGCCCATGCCTGGCCTCGAGGTATTGCGGCAAACGTAGCATTGCACCACCTGACCCCAGATCAGGCAACGGAGTTGGGTTTTCGAACCATAGGTGCTGGAGTTCTGGAGAGTGAGGAATGCACTGACGCTGGTTTGCTGCTGCCCTACCACTGCATGGGTCGAATTTCCGATTCCATGCCCCATTTATGGGGCACCGTATTCCCGGAGAGTCATGCTAATGAGGAAGAGGGCGGGGCCGTGGTTGAGTTCCGCCGCATCTATGATGGAACACTGAGATCCGGAGATCCTTTTCGCGTGATGTCCGGCATAGTTGAGGTCGGGCCCAGAGTACAGTCCTTTGCGCACCTGATATTTAACCCCCAAACCCAGCGCTGCCATGTGTGTGCCCAAGCGATAGCCTTGCGCATGGACTTAAAGGCCCGAAAGGCGATCACCATGGACGAAGATGCCTTGGGTAAGCTTCGTGCCCAGCAAATCAAGCTTCCTTAAGGCCAAGGCCTAAAAGAAGCAGTAGGAATTTGAGCCCGAGCCGAATAAAAAGCCGACGGAAAATATGCCATGAGTATTTATGACCAAGATTTGAATGCAAACCCGGCGAACTTCGTGCCGTTGTCACCCATATCCATGCTGCGACGAGCCGCCATGGTTTACGGCGACAAAGCGGCGGTTTGCTACGGTGAGCGCACGCTGACCTGGCGTGAGGTTTTTTACCGAAGCGTCAACGTGGCCGCGGCTTTGAATGCCCAAGGCGTTGGGCGCGGCGATACCGTTGCCATCATCAGCGCCAACATTCCAGAGATGTTTGAGGCGCACTATGCCGTGCCCATGGCCGGAGCCGTGCTGAACGCCATCAATATCCGACTGGATGCAGCAACCATCGCCTTTATTTTGGAACACGGCGAAGCCAAGGTTGTGATCGTTGACAAAGAGTTTGGTCCCGTGACGGAGCAGGCGTTAGCCCAGATGTCATCGCCGCCGCAGGTGATTCATATTGATGATGACACCTATGCCGATGGCAGCCTGTTAGGGGATACCAGTTACGAGGACCTAGTCAATCAATGCCCGATTGCCCTAGATCCGCTGCAGGCGCTGGATGCTGATGCGTTTTTACCCGGCAACGAATGGGACGCCATTGCGCTAAATTACACCTCTGGCACCACGGGTAATCCTAAGGGCGTGGTCTACCATCATCGCGGGGCGTATCTCAACGCAGTCTCAAATGCCCTGACTTGGGATATGGGCGAGCATCCCGTCTACCTGTGGACGCTGCCCATGTTTCACTGCAACGGCTGGTGCTTCCCATGGACCTTGGCGGTGAATGCCGGGACCTCCATTTGTCTGCGGCAAGTCAGACAAGACGCGGTATACGAAGCCATTGAGCGATTCGAGGTTACTCACTTCTGCGGTGCACCGGTAGTGCTCAATACCCTGTTAAACGCCCCGGAGGCCCTCAAACAGTTGGTGACGAAACCGATCAAGACCATGACCGCTGGGGCGGCGCCGCCAGCGGCGATTATTCAAGGTATGCAGGAGCAGGGCGTGGATGTCACCCATGTGTATGGCCTGACGGAAACCTACGGCCCGGTAACCCTGTGCGCATGGCGGGACGATTTGTGGGGCGGGCTAGACGCCGAGGCCCAATCCAGTCTTAAAGCGCGACAGGGGGTTGGTGGACAAATGCTCGAAGGATTAATGGTTGCTGATCCGGATACTTTGGAGCCAGTACCTCAGGATGGCGTCAGCATTGGCGAGGTAATGATGCGTGGCAATAACGTTATGAAGGGGTATTTAAAGAACCCGGCGGCTACCGCGGAATCCTTTGCCGGTGGCTGGTTTCATTCCGGGGATCTGGCGGTGTGGACGGAAGACGGCTACATCCAGATCAAAGATCGCTCCAAAGACATCATTATTTCCGGTGGGGAAAACATCTCCAGTATCGAAATAGAGGACCTGTTGTTCAAGCACCCGGCCATTATGGAGGCTGCGGTGGTGGCGAAGAATGACGACAAGTGGGGGGAAACCCCCTGTGCCTTTGTGACGCTCAAACCCGGTGAGTCACTGAGCGAGTTGGAGGTTCTGGACTACTGTCGAGAAAGCCTAGCCCGTTTCAAGGTGCCCAAAAATGTGGTGTTTACCGAGTTGCCAAAAACCTCCACGGGCAAAGTGCAGAAGTTTGCTCTGCGCGAACAGGCCGAGGCGCTCTGATGGCTATACCCACTCTGTCTAAGCCTGTAATTTTTGCTCTAGCCCTGGTTTTACTGGTGGTTACTGCGCTGACTCTGCCGGTTGCCGACTGGCTGCAAGCGTTCTTTACTTGGATCGAGGCCAACCCAACTATTGCGTGGGCGGTATTCGCCTTGTTCTACATTGTTGCCGTGGTGCTGATGCTGCCGGGTAGTTTGTTGACTCTTGGGGCTGGTTATTTGTTTGGTCTGGGTACGGGCTTTGCCATTGTTTCTTTCGCCAGCACCGTTGGGGCGACCTGCGCCTTCGTGCTCGGGCGCTTTGCGGCCAGAGACTGGGTGGCGGCTAAGCTCGGCGACATGCCCAGGTTTTCAGCCCTGGATCGCGCGGTAGGCCAGCGGGGGGCCTTGGTGGTGCTGTTAACCCGATTATCCCCCGCTTTTCCGTTTAGCTTCTTGAATTACGCCTTGGGCCTGACGCAAGTGCCGTTGAAAACCTACGTGCTGGTTTCCTGGTTGGGCATGATTCCGGGCACGCTGCTCTATGTGTACTTGGGTTCCATCGCCCAAAATCTAACCGCTCTGTTCAGCGGTGAACTGGCGGAGTCTCCGGTGGGTAATAGCCTGCTGTATCTGGGTTTATTTGCCACTTTGGTGCTGACGGTTTTGATTACTCGATTTGCTAGTGGGGCGTTGGAACAACAGCTGGAAACGTCAGATTCATCCCCTGATAACACACAGGAAAACCAACAATGAGCACGCCTAACTATGCCGGCGCTGAATTTGACCTGATCTCCAAGGGATTGCTCAGCCCGGAAAATTACGCGAATCCACAGCCCCAGTCGCGGTATCACCTAGTCGTGGTGGGGGCGGGCCCGGCTGGATTGATCAGTGCTATCGGTGCTGCAGGGCTTGGGGCCAAGGTGGCGTTGATTGAACGACACCAAATGGGTGGCGACTGCTTGAACGTGGGTTGTATGCCGTCCAAGTCGCTGTTGGCCTTTAGTAAACGGCCCGAGGCGGACTTTCAGCAGGCCTTTGGCTGGCTACGTCAGGTGCGTGCGGGTATTGCCCCCCACGACTCCGTCGAACGTTACACCGAAGCAGGGGTGGATGTGTTTCTCGGTGATGCCGCTTTCAACGACGCTGGCCAAATTTGCGTTGGCGATCTTGCCCTCAATGCCCGTCGCATCGCTCTGTGCACTGGGGCCAGTGCCGCGGTACCGCCTATTCCCGGTCTTCGCGAGGCCCAGCCGCTGACCAATGAGACAGTTTTTGATCTTCAAGACGCGCCCAAGTCTCTGGCCATTCTCGGTGCCGGGGCCATTGGATGCGAACTGGCTCAGGCTTTTGCGCGTCTTGGTGTCAAGGTATCGCTGTTTGAGTTGGCGGATAGAGTCCTGCCCTACGAAACCCCTTGGGCCAGCGCTGCGGTGGCTCAGACCCTTAAGGCTGCAGGTGTGGAACTGTTTTTGGGTCAGGGCGTACGGGAAGTACGCGGTAGCGGCACCATTGTTTGCGGCGAAGCAGAGGTCAATTGTGAACGCATCTTGGTTGCTCTGGGTCGTAAACCCAATACTCACTCACTGAACCTGGAAGCCGCTGGGGTGGCGCTTACTCCCCAAGGGTTTGTCCAAACCAATGCAAAGCTGCAAACGAGCAACAAAGCGGTTTACGCGGCAGGTGACTGCACAGCCGCACTGCAGTTTACCCATCACGCCGACGCTCAAGCGCGTGCGCTGATTCAAAATACATTGTTTGCACCCACTGCCAAGGTCGACAGCTTGATCGTACCTCACTGCACCTATACGGATCCGGAAGTGGCCAGTGTGGGAGAAAATCCAGCGAGTCTAGAAAGTCGAGGTGTGGCTTTTGACACCTACGAGTTTGATCTCAACGAGCTAGACCGTTCCCGGGCAGACCCGAGGGTTCTGGAGGAGGCCACTCAACACGCCGAGGTCTATACCGCAAAAGGTTCCGATAAAATTCTGGGTGCAACCATCGTGGGCTACGATGCTGGTGAACTGCTGGCACCGATAGGTCTGATGATGACCAATGGAATGGGGTTGTCGGCAGCGGCAAAGACAATATTTAGCTATCCAACCCGAAGCGAGTTTTTGAAAAGACTGGGGGACGCCTATAGTCGCACGCGCATGACCCCAGCTGTGGCCAAGGGTTTTCGCTGGTGGTTGGATCGAACTCTTTAACGGCGTTGGGTCGACGCAGTCTGTACTAAGAGGGCCGGTACCATCGTGGGTGAGGGTAAGCCGAGCGCACATCGGTGGCTCGGCTTAACTTTAGATGAGGGCTAGGAGGCTACCCGCTCAATCAGCGTGCCAGTGCCTAAACCGCCGCCGCAGCACATAGAGATTAGTCCGTAGCGGCCGCCGGTGCGTTCCAGCTCGTGCAGGGCCTTGGTGACCAAGATGCAGCCCGTGGCCCCCAACGGATGGCCTAGGGCAATAGCCCCGCCGTTGGGATTTACCTTGGTCATGTCTGCGTCAACGGCTTTGGCCCAAGCCAATACAACGGAAGCAAAGGCTTCGTTGACTTCGAATACATCTATGTCAGCGATATTCAAACCTGTTTGCTTGAGCATTTTTTCGGTAGCAGGAATTGGCCCTTCCAGCATCATGACAGGATCGCAGCCGACTAGGGCCGAGGCTCGAACCACCGCCATGGGCGTAAGGCCTAGTTCCTTGGCCTTGGAAGCGCTCATCATCAGCACAGCCGCGGCGCCATCGGCTATTTGAGATGAGGTGCCAGCGGTGTGTACGCCGTCTTCACGAGCCACGCTCTTTAGACCGGCCAATGCCTCAAGACTGGTATCTCTGGGTACCTCGTCCTTGGTCACGTGCAACATGGTGTCGGTGCGCTCGAAATCGTCGTCCATTTCAGGGGCTTCGATTTCAATGATCTGACTGTCGAAATGACCGTTTTCAATGGCCGCCTTGGCGTGGGTCTGTGACCGCAGACCGAAGTTATCGGTATCGGCTCTTGTGAGCTGGTATTTTTCTGCCAGCCGCTCGGCAGCCTCAAACTGACTCGTGAACTCACGTTGCTCGAAGTAGCTGCGACCAATGGGCTTGCCCATTTTTTTGTTGGCTGGAATGGCGTCGCTGCCGATGGGTACTCGGGTCATGTTTTCAACGCCGCAGGCCATGACAACATCCGCTGCACCGGAGCTGATGATGTTGTGGGCGAGGGTGGTTGATTGCTGGGATGAACCACATTGTGAATCGATGGTAATACAGGGTGTTTCAATGGCGCCGCCATTGGCCAACCATGCGGTGCGGGTAATGTTCATACCCTGAGACGCCAGTTTGTTTACGCAGCCACCAACCACTTGCTCTACATCCGAGGAGGTTAGCTTGTTGCGCGCCAGCAGCTTCATCATGACCTGACCCAGCATATCGGCAGGATGTGCACCGCCAATGCTTCCCCCCTTTCGGCCTACCGCAGACCGTGCGGCATCTATGATTACGACATCTTCCATGAGTTTCCCCTCTTTGTTGGTTATTCGTTAGTTGCCCAGCTCCGTGGTTTCATTCCAAGGATTGATCCGAGCTTGAGTGTCCGGTCTGGCGCGCTCGTCCGGTTTGGCAGCAGCGCTGCCAATGTAGACGAAGCCCGCAATGTCTTCGTGATCGCCGATGTTGAAAAGCGATTGAATGTGGGCGTCGTAGGTATACCACTCGGTAAGCCATTGGGCAGCAAACCCCGCCAAGCTGGCAGCGACCAAAAGGTTTTGGCATACCGCGCCAGCGGATAGAATTTGCTCCCACTCGGGAATCTTGTGGCCGGCCTGACGCTGGCTGATGACGGCGACGACGACTGGCGCGCGCAGAAAACGATTTTGCTCGTAAGCCACCTGTGCATCGTTGGCTGTGGGATGCAGTTCCAGCCAGCGATCTGCCAGTATCTGGCCAAACGAGTGGCGATCACCGTTCTCGAAAGTCACCAGTCGCCACGGGCCAAGCTTGCCGTGATCGGGGACCCGCAAAGCGGTTGCCAGCATCGACGCCAAGGTTTTTTTGCTCGGCCCCGGTTCCTGTATGTCTAGGGCTTTGACGGATCGTCTGGTGCTGATGCGTTCTAGGGCTTCGGTTAGAGGGCGGTCTGGGTACACGGTTTCTGCTCTGATGGTCGATGCCAGAGTGTAGCGAAATTACCCCTAGGGTTTCGAGATTTTCATCATGCAGGATGACAAGGCTTTGCGGCTCTGATCCAATACACGGCTTAGGTTTCAACAGGGGAAGGGATATGGATTTAGCGGGAAAGAAAGCGCTGGTTTTTGGCGGTACTTCAGGCATCGGGCTTGCCACAGTGAAGTTACTTAAGGCTCAAGGCGCCAACGTGGTAGCGATAAGCCGAAACCCAGATAAGGCCGGTGACATCGGTGTGGAACTGGCAGCCTGCGATGTCCGAGATGAGGCCGCCTTGACCGCGTTGTTTTCCGCCCATGCACCTGTTGATGTGCTGATCTCCGCTGCCACGGGTGGCGAGCGAGCGGCCGGACCCTTTTTGCAAATGGACTTAGCCGGCTACCGGGCCTCATTTGACAAGCTATGGGGTTATACCAACGTGGTTCGCCTAGGTGCTGAACATATGAGCGAAACCGGCAGCATTGTGCTGGTATCCGGTTCTCCTGCGCGACGGGCCAAGCCGGGTCAGGCAGCCATAGCCTCTGTCGGGGGCGCGGTCGAACAATTTGTTCGGGCGGTGACCGCTGAGTTGGCCCCACGTCGTATCAACGTCGTAAGCCCAGGGGTCATCGATACACCTATGTTTGGGGATGATGCAGATGCCCGAGCCAAGATGTTGGGCGGTGCTACAGCAAAGAATTTGATTCCCCGGCCAGGTACGCCTGAAGAGGTGGCCAAGGGCATCATGTTTGTGGTGGAAAACGATTTCGTTACCGGCACCACAGTAGACGTAGACGGTGGCTGGATCCTCAGCTAACGCCCATAACGTTCTCGACAGTCACAGCGTAGCAATCTGGGCTTCTTGGCCCAGATACAGGCGGCCAACCGTTTCCAATGTGCTCGGGGCGACCATGATGTGTTGGGACGCCATGTGTACATCTCGGAAATGACGCTGAAGAGGAGAATCCCGGTAAACGGCTGCGCCGCCTCCTAGGGTGTACATGGCATCCACTGTTTTGATGCTGGCTTCTACGGCATGGGTGGTCGCTAGGCGAATGTCTCGACGCTGATCTACGCTGACTTTTTCACCGCTGACTGCGGTATTCCAAGCCGATTCAATGGATTGATAGTAGAACGCACGAGCGCTCCGCAGGGTAGCTTCGGCTCTTGCCACTTCAAGATGGGAGTGCACGCGGTCCGCCAGGGTTGCCTTGCTGTTAATACGCTTTTTGCTTTGGGCCAGATTGACCAACTCGTCGATGGCTGCTCGGCCAATACCCAAGGCTACAGCGCCAATACCAATGGCTAGCAGCGTGAATTGGGGAAACTGGTACAAAGGACGCCGTGGCGGGCGGTGCTTGTTATACCCAACAATGTGACTGACCGATCCCGTTAAATTTGTGACTTGGTAGTCGGTGCTGCCGGTGCCTTGAAGTCCGGAAACAT
>JAYOVN010000076.1:0-9898 GCA_038151515.1 Gammaproteobacteria bacterium
CAACTCGCACAAAACGTGCACTCAAAGGAGCAAATGAAAGCTCCAGCCTGATCTGCCGGCAACCGTTGTTGGCAGCGTTCGCACTGCCCCTTCATCTTAAGCACGGCTACCTCCTTTGTTGTGGGTCCAAGCCAAGGCGAATGTATCCATCAGAGGCTTGGGCTGACATCCCAGCGACACCAACGGTCACCGATCCAGCCGTATTCTTAACCCTTCTCTGCCCTAGGCTTTGGACCAGAACGTTGGCAACTAGGATGCCCCGGACAACCCGCCCGGCCAATCCCCCGCCTTTAGCAGCGTAGACGGTAGCTTCTTACCCAGAACCGGTTCAAGCCACGCCGCCCCTGCCAGCAAGGCCGCCATCTCTAGGTCGTGATGCACCTCACAACGATTGAGCATGTAAACCAAGTCTTCTGTCGCGATGTTGCCGCTGGCATTGGGCGCAAAGGGACAACCACCAATGCCGCCAATGCTGGCATCCAGCGTGGCTACACCCGCTAACAAGCTGGCGTAGGCATTGGCGATGCCGGTATTGCGGGTGTCATGAAAATGCGCGCGCATGGGGACATCCCCGGCCAAGGACTTCAGTTCAGTAAATGTCTGTTGCACCTGCCACGGCACACCAACCCCGATGGTATCCGCCAGTGCAATTTCTACTGGCCCTGCTTCGAGCAAGGACTCCGCCGCCCCCAGCACATCACTCAAAGGCACATTACCTTGAAACGGACAGCCGAAGGCCACTGCCAGGGTAACCTGCACCGGAAACCCCGTCAGCTTGCCGTCGCGAATCACCTCTCTGGCCATGGCCACGGCGTCACTCACGCTTTGGCCCTGATTGCGCTCACCGAACGTATCGCTCACCGGCACCACCAGCCCTGCCTCGTCTAGGCAGGTTTCGCGCAGTCGGCGATAGCCCCGCTCGTTCAAGATCAATCCGGTGTAGCGCACGTCACCCCGTTGAGGCAAACCCGCGCAAACCGCCTCCGCATCCGCCATCTGGGGCACTCGTTGGGGGTGCACAAAACTCGTTACCTCGATACGCCGGCTGCCCGCCGCCAGTGCGTAATCTACCAACTGCAGCTTTTGCTCGGTGGTTAGCAATACATCCTCGTTCTGCAGGCCGTCTCGAGGACTGACCTCCATCACCGTCACCGACTCGGGCAGGTGCATCAGAAGCCCTCGCGCAGGCTGACGGTTTTGTTGAACACCGGCACTTCACCCTGTGCCTGCGGATCCTTGCAAAAGTACCCTTGGCGCTCGAACTGAAACCGCTGGTCCGGGTGTGCCAAAATCGCTGGCTCCGCTACCGCATTGAGTACGGTGAGGGAATCGCCGTTAATGTCGTCCAAAAACGTCGCCGAGGACGGATTCGGCACTTGGAACAGCCGCCCATAGTCCATAACCTGAACCGGCACACCCGCGTTGGCATCGACCCAGTGAACAACCCCCTTGGGCTTGAGGCCCGAGGTATCCTGACCGCTCTTTGAATCAGGGAAATACGTGCAGTTAAGCTGCACCACATTACCTGCGTCATCTTCAATGACCTCGTCACAGCGAATAATGTAGGCATAGCGCAGGCGCACCATTTCGCCCGGCGACAGGCGCTTCCACTTCGGCGGCGGCTCTTTGGCAAAATCCTCTTGCTCGATAAACAGCTCAGCACCAAAGGGCAACTGGCGTCGGCCAAGGTCTTGGTTCTGCGCATGCCAAGGGCCTTCCAACTCTTCACTGCCCTCGTAATTGGTAATCACCACCTTCAGCGGCTCCAGTACTGCCATACCCCTAGGCGCGCTGGCTTCTAGGTCTTTGCGGATACAAAAATCCAGCAAGTTCATTTCGATGATGTTGTCTTGCTTGGTGACCCCGATGCGCTGACAGAATTCCCGAATGGCACTGGCAGGCACTCCCCGGCGGCGCAGACCGGCGATGGTAGGCATACGCGGATCATCCCAACCGCTGACCAACTGCTCATCCACCAAGCGGTGCAGCAGCCGCTTACTCATCACCGTGTATTCCAGCCCTAACCGCGAGAACTCGATCTGAGGTGGGTGGTAGTTCATGTGAATATTTTCCAGCACCCAATCGTAGAGCGGGCGGTGATCGGCAAATTCCAACGTGCACAGAGAGTGTGAAATGTGTTCGATGGCGTCGCAGATACCGTGGGTAAAGTCGTACATGGGGTAGATGCACCACGTGTCCCCGGTGCGCTGATGGGTGGCGTGACGAATGCGATAGATCACCGGATCACGCATATTCAAATTCGGCGACGCCATGTCGATCTTTAATCTGGCCACATGGGTGCCGTCGGCAAATTCACCGGCGCGCATACGCTGGAACAGGTCCAGATTTTCTTCCACGCTGCGATCGCGGTAAGGGCTGTCTTGGCCGGGTTCCGTCAGCGTGCCCCGGGTGGCCCGCATTTGCTCAGGGTCCAGGGAACAAACGTAGGCCTTGCCATCGCGCATTAAGCCTTGGGCGTATTCGTAGATCTGCTCGAAGTAGTCCGACGCATGGGTTATGGCCTTCCACTGATACCCCAGCCAAGCCACGTCTTGCTGGATGGATTCCACGTACTCGTTGCTTTCTTTTACCGGGTTGGTGTCATCGAAGCGCAGGAAGGTTTCGCCGCCGTATTCTTGAGCCACACCAAAGTTCAGGCAGATGCTTTTCGCATGACCGATGTGCAAGAATCCGTTTGGCTCTGGGGGAAATCGCGTGATAACACCCTTGTCCAAAACATTGCCGGCTAGATCTTTTTCAATGCGTTGACGAATAAAGTCTGTGGTTTCGTTTTCCATTACTACCTTGCACGTTGCGTAAGAGGCTCTGATCCCGATTAGGGACTGCAATTGTGAGAGGTCGGTGCTGGAAAAACCATGCCTGCCGGTAGAATTTTATCCATAGCGCGCATCTAATGTGCGTTGCAGCCGGCTTGCTTCAGCGTATTGGAAGCGACTTGGCTCACAGCTTCTCAACCGCAACCTTCTGCCAACCCTATTTGGATACCCTATGTCGGCACCTCAGTTCACTGTTGCTCTGTCCTTGCTCGGTGCGACGGCTTTGCTGTGGCTCGGTGTCGAGTTCGCTCCATCCAAGGCCCAACAACTCGCCCACGGCCTACAAGGCGAACGAGCCTACGAAGTTAGACAGCAGGGTCAGACCGTTGGCTACTTGCATTCGCGCACCGAACAAACCGACCACGGCGATTGGGTTATGACGCAACGGCTGAGCATCAACCTGCTGAACGCCCCGGCCTACGGCTCTTCCCAGTCTCTGACCTTTGCAGCCGCCCCACCCCATCCGTTACTTGACGCAAGCTATCGCGAAGAACGCCAAGACCTATATCAGCAGATTACCCTGACCCGAGGCGACAACGGCTATCAGGGCCAAATTGATCGGGACGGCGGCCTACAAGACATTAGCCCCACCTTTGAATTCAACTTGGCCGATCAACTGAGCTTGGAGCTTGCGCTGAGTAACAAGGCACAAGTGGGCACGACCTATACCTCGCGTTATTTGAACCTGCAGCACCTAAGCGTGAACCAGCGGGAACACCAGCTAACCGCACACCATGGCCAGACCTACACTCTGACCGCCACAAAAAACGGCAACATCACCAGTTTGGATGCCCGGCTTGGTCTGGTCTCCTTTGATGCCCCATTTCAATTCAGTTTCTATCGCACCCAACTACCCACGAAGGACATTTATCAGTTCACTCATGCCCTGCATCAACAATGGTCCAACCGTCTGGCGGTGGCCCCACTGACCCGAGATCTTGAGAACCCCGAAACCCTAAGCACCCTAACCTTGGCTCTTGGCACCACCACCGAGCAAACCCTGCAGGAACAGGGATTACCCCAGTCGTTGCGGGCTAGCCAGACGCCGTCCGAACACTTGGGCACTGACGATTACCTAGGTGGATCACTGACTTTGCCGGTAAATCATCCGCGCATTCTCGAGTTGTTCACCGAGGCGCCCATCGCCGAACGCCAGTCACCCAGCCAGCTTGCCCAAGACCTTATTGACCAAACCCGGACTCAGCTTCTGTATAGCGAGAACCGACCCGCCGGATCGGTATTGGCCTCGCTGGAAACCGGCCGCGGCGAATGCGTTGACTTCGCCGACCTGCTGACCACGCTGGCGCGCAGTCAGGGTATCGCCAGCCGAACGGTTTATGGCATTGCCTACAGCCCCTTGCCACGCCCGGGCTTTCGTTTTCATGCGTGGAATGAGATTTGGCATCAACAGGGCTGGCATGCCTTGGATCCAACCTGGGATCAGCCCCGTGCTGATGCCACCCACATTGCCCTTGACGACCAAACCTTGGCGGCTCTGGCCAGTGCCATGCAGCGGCAGAGTGTGACGTTAACCCCCACGGTGTGGACTTATCGCGAAGAACGCTCCGAACAAGAGAAACCAGCAGAATCCGTAGGCGGCTGATCTGGGCGAAGCCACAACCGGCCCGTCCATGGCAGGCGCTCCCTCGCGTGTATGTCCGACGCTGACGCCTCGATCACCGAGGGACCCTAGGAAGCGTCACGTCGCTGCCGCAGCAACCCCTCTTGAGACATAGATGCCACCAAGGCTCCGTCTTCGGCGAAAAACTCTGAGTGCACCATGCCCCGAGCACCTTGCGCCGTGGATGTGCGCTTGTGAAACAGCAGCCACTGATCCATGGGAACAGTCCGATGAATCCACAGGCTATGATCCAAACTTGCCATCTGAACATCACCGCGGCTGGTCTGGCTCTGATGAGGCAGCACTGCGGTACTAACCAGACCCATATCCGACGCATAGGCCACCAAGCAACGTGACAGCGCCTGCTGTCGGTAGGCGGCCTCCTCAACATCGTCAATTGACCCGGGCAACGTCACCGCTTCGCGAAACTTAATCCAAGTAGGGTTCCAAAAACGGTCGCCGCCCCAAGCCGCACTGCCCAGCTCAAATACCGAGCGCAAGTGAAAAGGCCGGTCGACCTTGGCCATGGGACTCATCCGCGGATCCGCCTCAGGCCCGCCCAGTTCCCGCGCCACCTCTACGTCTTCACGAAGCTCTTCCGGCAGCGGCACATTGGGCATCGGCGCACTGTGCTCAAAACCCAGCTCGTCCAATTGAAAGGAAGCGTCCATATTGAAAATGGCTTGGCCGTTTTGAATGGCCACCACTCTGCGCGTTACAAACGAACGACCATCCCGCACACGCTCAACTTCGTATAGAACCGGCCGGTCCACACTACCGGGCCGTAAAAAATAGGCGTGCAATGAGTGCAAATGCACCTTGGTCACAGTTCGATACGCTGCAGCAGAGGCTTGGGCCAATACCTGCCCACCGAACAGGCGGCTGCCGTTTTCGGTTTCATTTTGTCCCTGATACAGGTTTTCTTCGATTTGCTTCAGGTCTAGAACCTTGAGCAGCTTAGTGGCACGACTGGGTGCGGATTCCGACATATGGTTTCTCAGAAAGACTAATGAGTACTGGTGGGGCACGATCATTGTGCCGTCGACCAGACGGCGTGATACTAGCGCTTGCACAGACAGGACGCCATTCGATAGGTTCCAGCAGTACAAAAAGGTTCCGCCGAAAAGCTGACTTCAGCTCCGATTCGTGGGTCTCAAAATCCTCCACCACAACATAGGACTTTCATGAACAGCGCCACCCATCAACCTTGGATCGATGCAACCGCCAACAACGTACTGGCAGGCAAGCCCATTGAAAACATACGCCTAAGCCAGCCGGACATCAGTGCCCATGATGCCTATGCCCTGCAGCGTCAGTTAATCCAACAATTGAAAGAGAACGAAGGCTGGGGAGCCATCTGCGGCTACAAAGCCGCGCTCACCGCGGAAGTGGCCCAGCAGGCCATGGGCGTCCACGAACCGGTCATTGGCGTGTTGTTCAGCCACGGAGCGCGCAGCGCCCGGGCTGACGGCTCTCTAGGGATCGATACCGATCGGCCTGTACTGCTGGAAACCGAACTTGGTTTCATCCTGAGTCAGCGGATCCAAGACTCGGTAACCCCAGACAGCGTAAAGACCATGGTCAGTCACTGCCAAGGCATGATCGAGTTGGCCGCCCCCAACCTGCAGCAACGACCGTCAGGAGTTGATTTGATCAGTAGCAATTCCGCCAGTTACGGCTTTATAACCGCGGCCACAACCCATGATCCCATGAGCGTAGCCTTGGACGGCTTAGACGTGTCGCTTACTCGGCTGGAAGCCGGAGCCGGCACGGAACAACCTGATGGGCCCGAGTTACTGCACAGCTTTGCGGCAGGTACGGTGATGGAAGGACAGTGGCAGGCCCTGGCATGGCTGGTAAACCGAGTTCTAGACCAAGGCTATGAATTAGAGGCCGGTCACCTACTCATGACCGGTTCCATTGGCAACATGCACCCAGCAAAGCCCGGCAAGTACGTGGCGGACTTCGCGGCACTGGGTCAGTTGGCGTTTCATATATAGGGTAAGTTGCGTCTATACCAGCGGCTATTTATAACAGCGACTATCTATAACAGCGCCCATCTGTGACACCTGTAGCGTCATGCGGTGCCTGTGGCGTCGCCGCCACGCCTACTTTGAACCTATAACGACCCCACAAATCACCTAGCCAGCGCCCAGCCAGCCGCAGCCCTTAAGAAGACAGCCGAGCGGTATTCATCGTGGCTAAGGCCGAATCCCAGTACTTGTCGAAGTAATGAAGCCGAGTGCCGACGTACAGCATCAGATACAGCGCCTCGTCTTGCACGAAGGCCACGGCACGTCCCCGTCGGGACGGCCCGTCTGTGCTGATCAACATCAGGTCAAACATCACGGCACGCTGCGCGCCAAGGCGGAAGGGTCGCAGGTTAGCACTGCTAACCGCCACGTCGTTGCCATTGAGTTTGGCCAGAGACGACTCGGTAAGCTCAACAATTTCATTGGGCAACATACCGGCCTGATAGGCGGGATAAACCAAGGACTTGCTACGGCTTTTGAACAACGTACCGCCATTCGATACACCGGGGATCAACACCATGTAGTCCAGCAACAACCCATCGCGGGTCCACAGTTGGCTGCCTTTATGTAAATGCCTAGTCATGGTCTGAGGCGCTTTGTTCCAAGAGGCATCTGTTGCCTCTACTGTTAAATCGCCAAGGCTTACCGTTCCGGGCGCCACAGCCTTGAACTGAGTAGACACACAGCCCGCCAGACTAAAAACCCAGCACATTGTTATCAGTCGTTTCGTTATGAGTCGCTTCATCACCAACCTCCCCCCAAATAAAACTCGATCATTTCCTTGTCAGACGCATCAGGCATTAGCGCCAAGAACGACCGAAAATAGTCCTCAGCCACTTGGCGGTCGCCGTGCTTGTATTCCAGATAACCCAGTTCCCGAAATGCCCGCGGGTTCGGATGCTCCGCATCTAGGGCCTGCCGGTAGGCATCCATCGCGGCGGCCACATCCTCCGGATCACCGCTGATACGCAGGGCCTCGCCTCGATAAAAGGCCACATCAGCGGGGCGAATGCCCATGGCCTCGTGACGCGCCAGCAAGGTCAGCAAGCGCCCCGAATCACGCTGCTGCACCTGCTCGTCCATCAGCGGCTCGTAGCGATCCTGCAGCACCGTAAGCAACGGATCAGTCTCAGATCTGTCTATTCCCTCTATTTCCTCTATTCCCTCTATCAGGGGCGCCCTAGTGCCAATCCTAGCGGTGACATTCTCAGCAGTGGAAGTCTCGTTGGTGACTGTCTCAGGGGTTTCATGCCCAATCCCGGCAATCCGATCAGCCACTGCCTCCAACCTGCGAGCGCGGTCATCGGACTTTGGATGGCTGGACAAAAACTGCGGATCTTTAGGCCGTTTCACCGAGGCTTCCGCCTCCTCTTCTTCCAACAGTTGCCACACCCTTGAAGCCGCCTCGGGCGCGTAACCCGCAGCCGACATGTAGTAAGCCCCCAACTCGTCTGCCTCGCTTTCCTGCTGGCGATTGAAGCTGAGCACGCCGGTCACGGCCAAAATCCCGGGGATTCCAAACAACGACACAAACGTACCTATTGCAAAATTGCGCTTTGCATTGCGCAGTAACTTCAAAGAATGAGTTTGGGTGTAATGGGCAAATTCATGACCCAGCACGGCGGCAACCTGATCCGTGGAGGTCATGCGCACAAGCAAGCCCGTATTCACCAGCATTAGCCCGTTAGGCGCGATAGAGGCATTGAACGCCGGGCTTCGCACCACGTACACCCGTAGATCGTTGCAGTAAGAATGAGACACTTGGCAGGCGATTTTTTTCACGTAATCGTTGATTACCGGGTCGTTCAAAACCAACGGCGACCGCCTAAGGGATTTCTCGGCCTCCGCCATCTCCATCCACAAACCGCGCACGTCTTTTTCGGCTTCGGGACCCGGCGCGTATCCAGGTTCTATCAGTGGTGGCGTCGGCAGTTCTTGTAGCAGTTGAGGGTTCGGCGGGGACGCGTGCAAATACCCAGTGGCCAAGCAGGCAAATAGCCCAAGCAGGTATCGACAGCGAAACAAAAACCCACTCATATCTGCTCGGGGTTCAGACCTTCAAACAACTGACCCACAATTTTTTTAGCGCCCCCATCCGTGCGCAAATCACCGGCCGAGGCGGCTACATTGTTGTACCAGACCACCTTGCCGGTCTTTAAATCCACCAGAGATGTAAAACCGCCTTGATGGCCCGCATACAGCGCCACATTCAAGGCAGCTGCCAAAATCGCCATGCCGACACGGCCACCACTGGCTTGATAGTCCCGGTAATAGACAAAGAGCGCATAGTCCGCCTCCAGACCAAGATCCGACATGCCCTCACCCAAGGACCAGTCAAATCGATAGTCCCGGGTTTTTCCAATACGCTTAGTCGGCATTTTGGTTAAACCAAAGTGATTGGTTTGAATTGTGGTACCCACCGCGGAATGCAGCCGCGTAAACTCAAAAAGTTGATCACCGATGTCCTCCTCTTTGGGAGAACTGATATCCATGCCGTGTTGGGCAACGTAATCTGCCAGAGCGACGTCGAATTTCTGACGTGCCGACTCGGTCCAATCCGGGGCTGGCTCCGGCACGCCACCAGCGGTAACGCGGTAGTATTTGATGTCTGGTCGAACGATGGCGACTCGAGCGCCATCGGGAATTTCACTAAAACCCTGTGTTGCCACTTGGGTGATCGAGCAGCCACTCAAAACCAAGGCGAAAATGAAAAGGCTTGACCTCAATGTCATAAGCACGTCCCCCTCTTTTGAGAAGGAATAGAACACGGTGTTTTGGCTCCTGCCAGCACCAATCGGAAGGGATGCTCGACACTGCTAACGGGTCGAGGTTTTCCGGAGCACTAAGGGGCAACACTAGCAAGCCTGAGCATTGGTATATTTCCTCTAAAGAATATATTGCTTGTAAGTTATTCCATTTATTTGCCGTACCCCCCAACGTAGAGTGCCGCGCGAATGTCGAGGTGCTTATTTTCCAGACAGCACTTGGACGCGAATAGAACCATCACAACCCAATGAGGATCTTTAATGTCATCCTATCTCGACCTTATCGAACAGAACCGTCAGACCGTTGGTGCCAAGCAAGAGTGGAGCGCCATCAACGCCGAATACGCTGCTCGCATGCAGCTACAGAACCGATTCAAGACCGGTCTGGACATTGCCCAGTACACCGCAGACATCATGCGCCGTGACATGGCCAACTACGACGCCGACTCCAGCAAGTACACCCAATCCTTGGGCTGCTGGCACGGATTCGTCGCTCAGCAAGTGATGATGAGCGTTAAGAAGCATCAGCAAACCACCGACCGCAGCTACATCTACCTTTCCGGTTGGATGGTAGCCGCCCTACGTTCCCAGTTCGGCCCACTGCCTGACCAGAGCATGCACGAGAAAACCTCAGTGTCTGAC
>JAYOVN010000077.1:0-9806 GCA_038151515.1 Gammaproteobacteria bacterium
CTGGTGCTGGTGCTGGTGCTGGTGCTGGTGCTGGTGCTGGTGCTGGTGCTGGTGCGTGGTTGTGGTGCTGAGTTTCCTCAGGGCTTGTTGGGTGATGGCGATGTGACGAGGGGGCTGGCTGGCGGAACAGCGCCTCCACATCCACTGGGCGAGGTTTGGTTGCCAAAGTGCTGGGCAGGCGGTTGCCAACGGCTGCACGCAGTTCGCTGCGCGCTAGCCAATAATCTCGCACGGCGGTCAGGTAGCCGATATAACTGGCGTACTCGTTTTGCTTGGCTTGAATCAGCTCAAAGGAGCCGATCAACATGAAGTTTTCTTCTTCTTGAGCACGATCTGTGGCCGCCACCCGAGCTGGTATTAACCGTCCGCGGTAGATGCCGGCCTGTGCCTTGGCGCCGGCCAGTCTGGCATGGGCCAAGTGCACCTGGTTTTCCACCTCTATGGCCAGTTTTCGATGCTCGATGATCGCGGCTTCCAGTTCTGCCCGACCCCTCATCAACGCTGCTTGACCGCGAGAAAATGCGGGTATCTCCCACTCTAAAACTGGGCCTGTGAGTTTGGCGCCGTCAGTTTCTCGCTCAAAGGCCAGGCCGATATCAAGTTCCCCCAACCCGCTCGTGCGGGCGGTGAGCCGAAGTCGGTCGGCTAGCGAGTTGGCTCGAGCAGCAGCAGCGGCCAGATCCAGCCGACTCTCGGCGGCCATAGCAGTGAGGTCTTTTAGTGAGTCCTCGGCGTCGGTGGGTTCAGCCAGCTGTTTCAGTGTCTGCCATGAGCCATCCGCTGCAATACCCAAAACATTGGCAAGCGCCGTTCTGGCCTGAGCTTCAGCCCCTTGGGCGGCTAAACTGTTGAGGATTTGTTCAGCAGCAGCGCCCCGAGCAAGGGCGTATTGACGTGGACTTATATTGCCCGCGTGGTGGTAACGCTCAGCGAGTTTTAAGGACGTCTCAGCCGCGTGGGCAATCTGTTGGTGTAACGACGCGATCTGTTGCGCCGATACGTATTCGTAATAGGCGCGTTCAGCGGCAGACGCGGTGGCCAGAACGGAGGCTCCAACCTCTTGTCGCAGAGCAGCAAACTCTGCTGCGGCAAGCCGTTTCCGAGTCGGCAGCGTCAGCACATCTGTAAGCGATCCAACGAGGTCAAATCCCAGCTGATTCCGTTCACCTTGCCGGTTTGGATTGAGTATTTCCGCTGCAAGCACAGGGTTGCGGATTTGTCCTGCGGCACGCAGTTCCGCCGCGCCTAAACCTAGGTGGGAGTAGTCGACGGCCAATTTGTGGTTATTTGTCAGCGCCAGCGCTACGGCTGTTTCTGGCTTTAACGGCTCATGTAGCAGGGAGTCGATCAATGTTTTGGCGCTGTGATTGGGTATGGGTCTACCCCGCTGCTCGACTAGATCGTTAACCTCTTGAGGACCTGGGGTCGATGGGTTGCTGGCACAGCCAGAAAGGGCTACGGCAGTCGTTATGGCAATGGGCAATAAGGTCTTAATGTTTATAAAGACCGCCCTGAAGGTTGTTAACACAGGCATTAAAGGGGCCTGCAAATAGGTCTTCGGACAAGGCATGGAATGTTCTCCGTTGGTTCTCGTATGCGCGAAATGCGACCGTGCGCTGATACCGAATAGGTTTCATCGCACGATTGGAAGAACCGGATTTATTCCAGCAAAAGATCCCATCGCCGAACTGGGGTGTCGGCTACGTGCTGTGGTGGTGGGGCTTGTGGGTTTGCGAACGCAATCCCAGATGGAGGATCCGACCCCGGGGCCATAAAGATTGAATCAACGTCTGGGGCGTTTGGCTCTAGCTTGACGCTATGGCTGACTTTCAGTTCTTGGGGTGATGTCTGCCCCAAGGCATCGGGATCACAGTCCGGGCATTGGTCGTCACTGCAATCACTAAGAGATGCCGCGCTTTCTTCATGGCCGTGGTGACCGCCGTGATAGGCGTCTGGGGGCAGGGTATCGCTGGCAGCGTTAACCGGGTTGCAAAGACAAAAAACTCCGGTGAAGACCAGTAGCCCGCTCATTAGTCCGCCCATTAGTCCGGAATGAGGAGTGGAAATGGCTTTTTTGTCTCGCGTCATAGTGGTTAAACTATACCCCCCTACAGTATTAGGCAAGGTCTGTGAACATACAAAAGAACGCCAACATACGTCGCCTCAGTCGCATCGAGGGACAGGTTCGCGGCGTCAGTCGCATGATTGATGAAGGGCGGTACTGCATTGATGTGCTGCAACAAATGCAGGCGATTAAAGCCGCCTTGAGCAAAGTCGAAGATGCCATATTGAAAGATCACGCTGCCACTTGTGTGGAGACTGCGATTCAAACTCAGGATCATCAAGAGCAGCGAAGAAAATTCGACGAGTTAATTGATCTAGTCGGCAGAATTAAAGGCTAGAGCGCTGCCGTAACCGGATAGGCGTTAGACCGAGATGCACCTTGCACAACTCACCCCAAGGTAGATTGCTCTTCCGGCTCTGGCAAAAACTCATACTCGACTTTTGGGCCGACAACGCCATCCGGCAAATAGGTCTGTTCACAGAAATAGATCTGCTGGCGTCCCATGCGCACCACGGTACTGGCCCGTGTGCCGTAGTTGCTGTCGCTGATAAAGCATGAGCCCAAGTGACGCTCCGCCTCAATGGGCTTTCCTCGCTTTGGCAATCGGCGGTCTTCTGGTTGCTGTTGGTTGGCTAAAATCTCGACCAATTGCTCGTTGGTATGATCCCCATCTGCAAGCTCACCCAACCGACGGGCGCCGTCCACGCATTTGGGCCATGGGGCGCCGAGTTCTGCGTTGCTTAGGCCGTAGTCACCTGCCGGCAGTAACCGACTGCGGGGTTGCCCCTGTTGCGCAATGTTGGTGGTGTACAGTAAGCGGCTGCCATCAAACAGCAGCAGGTTATAGCCAGCGTAATCGTCTCCCTTTAGCCCTAGGGCATAATCTTTGACGGACTCGTTGCCTGCCAGAAAGTTGTGAACCAAGGCGCCCCTGGACTTTGGAAAGGTTGCTGAAGGATCTTGAGTAAAGTTGGTAAGGGCAGCAAAGCGCCCTTGGCGAGAGCAACCAAGCCAAGTGCCCCCTGCGACCAAGTCCCGGCCCGCTAAAATCTGCGGCTCGTCCTGCCAAAAGTCGGCTTGAGTGCTGGCTCGGGCGTGAAACTCGTCTCGGTTAGCTGCGACAAGCAGGGGTTCTTCTGTTTGCGGGCGAAAGCGGAACAAAATTAGGCACATAAACGCGGCCTGGTTAGCAAAGAAGTGGGCGAGTGTATCAGGACTTTGGGGTATTCTGCGGGTCGCCTAGCTGAAGAATTTGACCCATGCACTATCCCGTTATCGATCCCATTATTGTTGAGTTTGGCCCTCTGGCCCTGCGCTGGTATGGGTTGATGTACATTCTGGGTTTTGCTGCGGTCTACCTGCTGGGCAAATGGCGAATCAACAATCGGCCCAACATGCTCACGGGCTATTGGGATCCAGATCAGCTATCAGATTTGGTTTTTTACGGGGCCATGGGAGCGGTTTTAGGTGGCCGGGTTGGTTACGTGATTTTCTACGCCTTCGAGCGCGCTGCCGCAGATCCTTTGTATCTGTTCCGCGTATGGGAAGGCGGTATGTCCTTCCATGGCGGTTTTTTGGGCGTCTTAGTTGCCATGTTGCTCTTCGGTCGGCGCACCGAAAAAGACTTTCTCACGGTCACGGACTTTCTCGCGCCGCTTTGTGCTGTTGGCTTGGGCTTTGGTCGCATGGGTAACTTCATCAATATGGAGTTGCCGGGCCGGGTGACGGAAAGTGGCCTTGGCCTTGTGTTTCCTTGTCGTGCGGTGAGTGACCTGAATCCGATGTGTTTTGGTGCTTGGGAGAGTATTGCCCGTCACCCATCCTCGCTCTATCAAGCCTTCACCGAAGGCCTGCTGCTGTTTTGCTTGTTGTGGTGGTTGGCGCTGACGCCCAAACCCAAGGGATTTCTATCCGGCGTATTTTTGATCGCTTATGGCAGCTTTCGCTTTGTTACCGAATTCTTCCGTTCGCCGGACGCCCATCTTGGGTTCATCCTCTTCGAGTTCCTAAGCATGGGTCAATTGTTGTCATTGCCGATGATCATTGCTGGGGTGTGGCTGCTGCGCAGGTCGCTGACAGGTCAGCCTTCGGCGACGAAGATCTGATCGCTCGCCTAAACCAAGGCTGCTAATATTCGGTTTTGCACAGCAAGAGCGATTCAGCATGCAACAGTATCTCGACCTGATGCGTCACGTGCGCGAGAACGGCACCTTTAAGGCAGACCGCACCGGCACGGGTACCTACAGCGTCTTCGGGCACCAAATGCGCTTTGATCTGGCCCAAGGCTTTCCGCTTGTGACCAGTAAGAAGATGTTTCTCAAAGGCATCATTCACGAGCTTTTGTGGTTCCTGTCGGGTTCCACCAACATTTCCTATCTAACGGATCACAATGTGCACATCTGGGATGAATGGGCTGATGAGCATGGTGAGCTAGGCCCAGTCTATGGCTCACAGTGGCGGTCTTGGCCGGGCCCCGATGGCAGCACTATTGATCAGATCGAAGCGCTGATTGAAGGCATTCGCAACAATCCCGACAGCCGCCGTCACATCGTCAGCGCGTGGAATGTGGCCGAGGTGAACAATATGGCGCTGCCGCCCTGTCACACGCTGTTCCAATTTTATGTGGCCGACGGCAAATTATCCTGCCAGCTTTACCAGCGCAGTGCCGACATTTTCCTAGGGGTGCCCTTCAATATCGCCTCCTATGCTCTGCTGACCTTGATGATTGCCCAAGTCTGTGACCTAGAACTTGGGGACTTTGTGCACACCATGGGCGACGCTCATTTGTACACCAACCATCTGGAGCAAACGGACCTGCAACTCAGCCGCAACGTTCTTCCCTTGCCCCAAATGAAACTAAACCCTCAGGTGAAAGACATCTTCGGTTTTACGTTTGATGACTTCGAGTTGGTCGGCTACGAGTGTCATGGGGCCATCAAAGCACCCATTGCGGTTTAAGCGAGATACATTCCACTATGCAGTTATCGATGATCTGGGCCATGGCCGAAAACCGCGTTATTGGCCGTAATAATTCCCTGCCCTGGCGCTTGCCCAATGACATGCGTCACTTTATGCAAACCACCATGGGTCGACCGGTTATCATGGGTCGCAAAACCTTCGAGTCCATGAAGGCCCCTTTGCCCGGACGCACCAACATCGTCCTGACTCAGAATCCAGAATGGCAGCGGGATGGTGTGCAGGTGGTGTCAACTTTGGAGGAAGCAATTGAGTTGGCGCAAAGCCAGTGCCTGATTGACGGGGTCGATGAAGTGATGGTCATTGGTGGCGCCCAAATTTACGAGATGGCCCTGCCTCAAGCAGACAAACTCTATGTCACGCTGGTACATGACCAACCTGAGGGAGACGTCTTTTTTCCGGAATTTGATCTCGCCCAGTGGAACGTCGTAGTGAATGAACGCTTTGACGCGGACGAGCGTCACAGCAGTGCTTACACCATACAAACGTTAGAGCGGGCTTTGTGAGCGCGTCTGAGGGATTCGTCGCAAATGGCAAGTTGGCCCTCTGCGTGAATCCCATGTCCGGCAGGGATGTTCGACGTCTTGCCGCCCGGGCAGCCAACATGACCCACGAGGCTAAGCGGGACATCGTCGCTCGTGTGGCAGCGGGAGCAGATGCGGTAGGTGTGACGGACATTTACGTGGCCCGTGAACCCTTTCGCATTGCCCAAGGTGCGTTGGAGTTGATGCCCCTGAATGCCAAGGTTCATATTGTCGATATTCCCCTAACCAATACCGCCAAGGATACCGCCGCGGCCATGGAGCTCTTCAAGGCTGAAGGCTGCCATACCGTCGTGTCGCTTGGCGGTGATGGTACTAATCGGGCGTTAGTCAGTGCCGATAGCGATATCGACCTAGTGCCCATATCCACGGGTACCAACAACGTTTTCCCGGCATTGATGGAGCCTACCTTGGGCGGTGTGGTGGCGGGTCTAAACGCCACGGGTAAGACCGCGGCCATGCCCGCAGCGCTGGGCCGACGGGCCAAAGTCCTGCACCTGAAAACCCCTAGCCAGAACGACATCGGTCTAATCGACGTGGTGCTGCTGCGTCGTGACCATGTGGGAAACCTCCTGCCTTTTGACGCGGATCGACTGGACTCCATGCTCCTCACTCGCGCCGAGCCGAATTCTGTTGGTATGTCGCCCATCGGTGGGTTTGTGGATCCGGTGTATGCTCAAGACGACTGTGGCCTATGGGTGGAAATGGGAAGCGGCGGCCGAAGCGTGCGCGCGCCCCTGTCGCCTGGGCATTTCCGCGAGGTTGGTGTGATCAGCACGAGGCGGATTGCCTTTGACGAACCCATGATCTTTCACGGCCCCGGCGTCATCGCGCTGGATGGGGATCGGGATCATACGCTGGCGGCAGGCGATGTTGCAGAAGTTACCGTGCGGCGAGATGGACCTCGAATATTGGATGTGGAAGGTATCATGCGCTGGGCTGTGGGAGCGGGTATGATGTCCGCCGCGCCGGGCCATGTCGCCTAGCGCCAGCTCTGTCCTTACCTGAAGGTGGAAACATGATCGTTAAACCCCGCATTCGCGGCTTCATTTGCACAACCGCTCACCCCCATGGCTGCGCGGCCCACGTCAACCAACAAATCGACTACGTCGCTGCCAATAGCAGCGTCGCGGCAGGTGCCTTTGGCAACGTGCTGGTCCTTGGGTGCTCCGGCGGCTACGGCTTGGCCAGCCGTATCGTGGCGGGCTTTGGGTGTGGGGCAAAAACCCTCGGCGTGTCCTTCGAGAAATCGCCAACTGAGAGCAAGACCGCCTCGGCTGGTTGGTACAACAATAAGGCCTTCGAAGCTCGGGCAGAGAAAGAGGGTTTGTACGCAAAGACACTGGACGGCGACGCGTTCTCTGACGCGATGCGCGATCAGGTGATAGACACCATCAAGGCGGATTTAGGTCAAATCGACCTAGTGGTTTACAGCCTTGCCTCGCCGGTACGCCAGCATCCCAAAACAGACGCGTTACACCGCTCTGCCATCAAGCCCTTGGGTGAGGTGCTGGATATCAAAACCGTCCACGTTGAAAAAGGCGAGGTATCTAACGTTGCCTTGGAGCCAGCCACCGAGCAAGAGATCGCTGATACCGTCACCGTCATGGGCGGCGAAGACTGGGAGTATTGGATAGACGCCCTGCTGGCCAACGACCTGCTAGCGCCAAAGGCAAAGACAGTGGCTTACACCTATATTGGCAGCGAACTGACTTGGCCTATTTATTGGGAAGGCACCTTGGGTAAGGCCAAGGCGGATTTGGACCGCGCCAGCGGTGAGATTCAGCGTAAATTACAGGCAGTGGACGGCGACGCCCGGGTGGCTGTGCTGAAAGCCATCGTCAGTCAAGCCAGCGCGGCCATTCCAGTGGTGCCCCTGTATGCGGCTCTTTTGTTCCAAGTAATGAAGGAACAGGGCAGTCATGAAGAGTGCATTGAACACATTGACCGCTTGTTCGCCAGCCAACTTCAGGGCAGCGAGACAATGAGGCTGGACGACGCAGGTCGCATTCGCGTCGATGATTTAGAACTCGCCGAAGTCGTCCAAACAGAGGTAAAACGTCGTTGGCCATTGGTGAATACTGACAATCTGCCGGAACTGGGCGACTTGGCTGGCTTTCGAGAAGATTTTCTCAAGATCTTCGGCTTTGGTATCCAAGGTGTGGATTACGACGCTGATGTGGATCCCCAGCGTATTGATTGACCCGCGGCATCAATCTCGTCGCATAGCATCGAATTTTTAAGGGTAGTAGATGGAAAAAGTCTTCTTGCAAGCATGCCGTGGTGAGCCTACCGCTCATACTCCGATTTGGCTGAACCGTCAGGCGGGCAGATACATGCCCGAATACCATCAGGTGAAGGCCGATCTGCCGAGCCTCGATTTCTTTAAAGACCCTGAACGAGCAGCCCAAGCCACCTTGGACGCCCAGCGTATTTTGGGTGTGGATGCGGCCATCATGTTCGCAGATCTGCTGCCGATCTTAGAACCCATGGGTTTGGACTTAGAGTACGTACCCGGACAGGGGCCGGTGTTTGCGAACCCAATCCGCACGGCAGCCGATGTCGCCAATTTAGCGACGGCCCCTGCACTGGAACATACTCCGTACATTGCCGATACCGTCCGCTGTATTAACGAAGGATTGCCGCCCGAGATCGCTCTCATTGGTTTTGCCGGCGCGCCGTTTACGCTGGCTTCCTATGCCATTGAAGGCAAGGGTTCGCGTAACTACGTGTTCGTTAAAAAGATGATGTACGAAGCCCCGGAGCTTTGGCATGAGCTAATGGCCAAGCTCACGGGTCAGCTGGCAAGTTACTTGCAGCTGCAAATCAGTGCTGGCGTTGAGGCGGTTCAGTTGTTTGATACTTGGGTGGGCAACCTGTCGGTGCAGGATTATCGAAGCTACGTGGAACCCCACTTAAAAGCCTTGGTGGATTCTCTGGCGGGAACCGTTCCGGTTATTTACTTCGGAACCGGGAACTATCATTTGCTGCCCGCAGTATCTGAGCTGAGCATCGACGTACTTGCCTTCGATTGGCGTACGCCGCTGAAGCCTACTTGGGATCAACTGGGCTGCAAGGCAGTGCAGGGCAATTTGGATCCCATCGTGCTGTGCGCAGATCAGGCCTCGGTGGCTTCCCAATCCCAGTGTTTGCTGGATCAAGTGCAGGGGCGTCCGGGACACATTTTTAACCTGGGCCACGGCATCATTCCTGAAACCCCCGTGGATAACGTCAAGTTTTTGGTGGATTTCGTTCACGAGCAAAGCGCTCGGTAGCATACGAAACGCGTAGGAGAGTTCCTTTGTTGAGATCGATTGGCCGTGGATTGGCTGCAGTGTTCGGCTTGATCGTTGTCTACTTAGCGTTGATTTACGCAGCTTCGGAAAGTGGCGAGGTTGTGCAGCTAGTGACTCAAGATAGCCAGGGGCAGGAAGCCACCACCCGGCTTTGGGTTGCCGACGATGACGGTTCAATGTGGCTTCGGGCGAGCCAAGACTCAGTCTGGTACCAGCGACTCATTACCCATGATGCGCAAAATCCCGCCGTGCTGATTCGCGGTGATCAAACCTATGAAGTAGTAGCCGGGGCTGAACCTCGACGATTAGCCCAGCTCAATACGCTCATGGCCGAGAAATACGGTTTGGGTGACAGTGTTGTTGGGGCGCTAGCGGGTTCTCCAGAAAACAGTGTGGCGGTCAGACTAATACTTGCCGCCGAAGGTTAAGCCTGCGCTGATTTCGCGACCAGAACTGCCAGCGACTAAAGTGCGAAGTCCGCGGGCGGCGCATAAGCCCGAGGTAGACGCCCATCGTCGTTCCGGTCAGGAATGAGTAAACCTTGGGCAGCTAGGGCCTGAAACAACGCCGGCTCCGCTGCCTCAGGCCAGCCCAGAATGGCGTTATCCCAACAGCTCAGGCAGACCAAGATTCGATAGCTTGGCAGCTTGGTCAAATCTTGGCCGATACCAGGATCGTCGCCACATAGGGCGCAACACGCCCCTTGAGTCATTAGTCGCCCAAGTACTTGTCAGTCACCGCGCCCTCGCTGGCGGAACTCACCAGCTGAGCATACTTGGCCAGGGTACCGCGCTGGGTATAGGGCGCAGGAGCCTGCCAGTTGGCCTTTCGTGCTGTCAGCTCTTCGTCGCTCACATGCAGATTGATCTCGGCGTTTTCCGCATCCACCGTAATGGTGTCGCCGTCCTCGACCAAGGCAATGGGGCC
>JAYOVN010000078.1:0-9675 GCA_038151515.1 Gammaproteobacteria bacterium
CTTGCAGGCCGTTGGCTCCGACCATCACATGGGGGCGACTTGGTTTCGACGCGGGTATCAAAGTTTGCGGTGCATGCCGAGAGGGTAGTGACTCTCGTAAAACAATCGCTGTAACTTTTATAGTTGCCAACGACGAAAACTACGCACTAGCGGCCTAAAAAACCCGCTTACGTCCATGATTCGTTTCTTGCTAGGAGAAATGGACGGCAAAACAGCAAGATCGCGCGGATGCCTCGCCCGGGGCTGAACCGTTAAAACCAATCGGGATCGCTGAACGCACCCTGACCGTCGGGTCGCAGGAAGCTAAATCAATAGACGGACTCTAAGCATGTAGAGCCAATAATGGCGAGCCAGCGGACGCGGGTTCAACTCCCGCCGCCTCCACCATTTTCCACTGCAGCCTTGCCCTAGAGGCTCACCACTCAACCGTGATAGCTTATGGCCTCTCAGCAGTCAGGGGAGGGGCGGCGTGACCACAGAAGTATTATCAAAACGGACACTGTATGCCCATGGCACCTTGGGGATGCCTCTGGCTGTTATCGGCTACCCGCTGGCGATTTGGATTCCAGCCCACTACTCCGGCGGTCTGGGCATCAGCCTTGCCACCGTTGGCACCATTCTTATGTTGGCGCGTCTGACCGATGTCATAACCGATCCGCTGATGGGGGAGTTATCTGACCGGTGGCGCACGCCCATTGGGCGGCGTCGGCCTTGGCTGATTATTGGACCTCCGGTCATGATGCTGGGGGTCTACAACCT
The DNA here is from genome assembly GCA_038151515.1 of Gammaproteobacteria bacterium. Lineage (GTDB taxonomy): Bacteria > Pseudomonadota > Gammaproteobacteria > Pseudomonadales > Azotimanducaceae > UBA4421. Next base: position 760 of record JAYOVN010000078.1, read on the forward strand.
ATTTATGCCTTCCCAAGGCGTGGGCATCGGCTATTTCCTGTTCTGGCTGACTATTTTCTTTGTCGGCAGCACTATGATCGCCCTGCCTCATCGGGCTTGGGGTGCGGAGCTTTCCGGCGATTACCATCAGCGCAGTCGGGTAACGGCGGCTCGGGAAATCTACGTCTTGGTGGGTCTGATGATCGCCGCGGCCATTCCCATGATCATCGAGATTTTGGCCGATGGCGGCAGCAGTGTGGGGCAGGTGTTCAAAACCCTGTGGGACGACGCTCTTGGTGCCTTTGCCGGCGATTTTCGGGAAAAGAAAATTGTCGACCGGGCGACGCTTACCGGGCCTGTGCTAGCGGGTATGGCTTGGGCCATCATTGGCATTTTGCCGATTTGCGCCTTTATCGTGCTGGTGATGGTGAAAGAGCCACCGCCCATTGCCGGGGAAACCCGTCCAAAAATCAGCGACGGCCTGAAGCTGGTTATGAAGAACGGGCCCATGCTTCGGGTGCTGGCCATTGTGTTGCTGGTTCACTTTGGCGAATCATTCCGCAACGCGGTGTCGCTGTTCTTCATTCGTGACATTGTGGGGGTGCCTACCATTGGCGCCGCTTACTTCTTCTACTTCATCGCCGGTTTGGGAGCCATTCCCTTTTGGCTGTGGCTGGGCCGAAAAATCGGCAAGCACCGGGCCTTTATGTGCACGCTGATCACCGTTGCCGCGGTCAGCGGCGCCAACCTGTTTCTTGGCTACGGTGACTACTCCATCTTCTTTTTGCTCTTTGTGGTCAAAGGCTTTTGCTTTGGCGGCTTGCAGTTCTTACCCATCGCCATGCTGGCGGACGTCGTGGATGTGGACTCGGCTCGCAGCGGTGGTCAACGAGCTGGGGCTTATTTCGCGTTCTTGGGTTTTTCGGAAAAAATCGCCATTGCCTTTGGCACCGGGGTGTCGTTGAACATTGTAGGACTGCTGGGCTTCGACCCATCTGGAGGGGTTGCCGGCAGCACCGAGGCCGGGGTGTTAGCCCTGCGCTTGGTCTACTGTTTGGGTCCGATCTTTTTCTATGGACTGGCTCTGAAGCTGATCTGGTCGTATCCGCTGACGCCTGAGCGACACAAACGACTGCAGGAACGATTGGCTCGACGCAATGCGCGCTTGGCGGCCAAGAGTCAGCAGGCAGGCTGAACGGCTTACCATCACCGCGCTGAAGGCTGGTGCCTGAGTGCGGTTGATGCGGTCTGTTGCTAGCGCTGTCCGGCGGCTATTGCGCCGGGACTGCCTCTACCGGCCAAACGTCGTCCAGCACCTTGAAGGCCGTCATACCCACTGGCCAACCTGCGTAGTGAACAATGTGGGTAATCGCGGCTTCTAACTTCTCTCGGGGCACCCCGACATTTTTCGCACCCACAAAGTGCAAACGCATTTCCGCTTCACGGTTCAAGGCGATAAGGGTCACACAGGTAATGAGTGAGCGGTCTTGTAAGCTCAGGTCGTCGCCTTGCCACACATCGCCAAATAGGTGCTCAACGGTGTACTGAGTAAAGGACTCTGGCAGCGGTATACCGCCTGCCTCGGTGCCCGCCAGCAGCTGACCGATCATGGCCATGCCCTTGGCCTGCTTGTCATCGGCGGCGACCTCTTCAGCCAGGCCTGATGTCGACAGCATGAGCAGGCCTACACTCAGACCAACCCATGTAGCAGCGCTTCGACAGGTTGTTGTTATTGTTCCCACAGTTTTCTCCCCAATGATTTGTGTTGCGGCCCGATAACTGCTCGCCATACCCTAGGGAATCGACCTTTGTGCCATGAATCATCTGCAGACCGTTGGCACAAACCTCTCTCAGTCGATCCTGGTTTTCCGCGACGGGCCTAGCCTAGCGATCTCCTGACACCAAACCCTGGCTGCCGATACCCACTGGCGCGCTCACGCCGCCGGCTCGGGCTTTAGCCACCACGTCGCGCAGGGTATAGGGGGCGTTCAGCTCATCGGCACCGGACTGGGGACCTAACTGCCCCACGCGCTCATAGTCGCCACGATCTGCGGCTAGGCGAAAGTCCACTAGGGCACCGGCTGCTTCATCTGGCAAACCCCGGGCACCGAAACCATGGCCTTCATTGGTTTGCGTGCCGGTGGTGGCCTGATACCCCATGCGATGCAGCAGCTTGGGACTGGCACGCTCTAACACTTCTGGCCGCACCGACAACATCCAGTTTTCTTGCTGGCGAAGCCACGGCTTCTGCATGGCATTGAGCATGACAATTCTTGGGCCGTCGGTGTGATTGATGCCGGTGCCATGGAGCACTCGTCCATCAATAATGACCATGGTGCCTGCCTTGGCATCCAGATTGATGGCCGGTGGCAGCTTGCCCACAGGTTTGCCCTGACGCACCGCTTCCGCCAGAACCGTATGGCTACCGGGTATCAGCAGCGTGCCGCCGGTGGTCTCATCCAAATCTGTGATCGCCGTTAGCACGTTCACCATCATGGGACTGGTGGAGTCTAGGGCGTTGCCCTGATCTTGATGCAGCGCCTGTGGCACACCGCCCTGCAACGAAATGGCGGCAATCAAGGAGTTACAAATCCACCCTTCTCCCAGAGCTTCGGTCACCAACTGTTCAACCAAGGGGCCGCCTTGTGCGGCATCCGGGTGCTGCTCGATAAACTGTTCAAAGCACCGGCCCTTATTTATGCAGCTATTAATGTTCTGGCCGCTGGGCGTTCGCTGGGCAATACCAGCTAGGCTTTCGCCTTCTGCCTGATCTAGCACGCGCTGTCGCATGGTCGCCACCTGTTCTTCAGACAGGGCGCCTTCCACCTTGCAGTAACCCCACCGCACTAGGTCGTCCCGCAGCCGGTCAATATCTCTAGTTGGCTTGGGCAGGTCAAAGTCCTGCCAATAAGGATGCTTGGCGCCAGTGGTGGTGTCGTAGTACGAGCCAGGTTTAAAGGTCCACTTGCCCCAGTCACTGCGCCGTTGGGGCGGCACAAAATATATTTCGGGGTTGTTGGCCAGTACCGAGGCCATGGGCTCCTTGGACGTATTCTCGTCGTGATAAATACGCCGCTCTTTCGCCGACTGCTCAGCGATCAACTGGGGGTCGAATTCTCTTGGTATACGGCTCATGTCGGTTCCCTCCACTGCCCAACACGTGCGGGTACTCCCGCTAAAGAAATGGCATGCTGGGCCATAAGCGCTCTAATATCCGAAAAAAACGGGAGGAGAACAACGTGAAAATCGGCATTGCCATGATGAGCCACGAGACCAATACCTTTTCGCCAGTGCTAACGGACTTGGACCGTTTCTCCGACGGCCACGGCGTACCCTTGCGCGGGGAACAAGCGTTGAACGTTTATCGGGGCACTGCGTCATGTTTGGGCGGATATATCGAGGTGGCCGAATCTCAGAACGTCACCATCGACATGGGTATCGCGGCCTCGGCGCCACCCAGCGGCCCGGTGGAGGATGATGCCTACGAATACATGTGTGATGCCATTGTGGCGCTGTCTCAGCGAGTCGACGCCCTGCTACTGGATTTGCACGGGGCCATGACCACCAAGAGCCACGACGACGGTGAGGGCGAGCTGCTTCGCCGTATTCGCGCCCTCAGCCCCGAGCTGCCCATCGCCATTTCTTTGGACATGCACGCCAACATTACCGAGTTGATGGTGAGCAACTGCGATGTGCTGACCGGCTACCACACCTATCCCCATATCGACATGGACAGCACGGCTCGCCGCGGGGCCGAGGCCTTCTTTGCCATGCTTAACGGCAGCGCTAAACCGGTATTGCGTTGGGGCAACGCTCCCATGCTGCCCCATGTCATGCGTCAGGGCACCGACGACGAACCCAACGCCAGCCTGCAGGCCAGAGCCATCGCCTTAGAGGAGACTGGCTGCCTTGGGATTAGCGTGTTTACCGGCTTTCCCCACGCTGACATATACGATGCAGGGTTCAGCGTGGTGACCATGACAGACGGCGACGCGAATTCTGCTCAAGGCTACGTCAACGAGCTGTTGACCAGTGCTTGGGAGGCTCGGGAGGACTTTGTCTACGAGATAGAGCCACTGCCCCAGTCGATGGAACGGGCGAAGGCTGCGGCGGCGGCATCCGGGGCGGGACCGGTCATCGTTCTCGATCACTATGACAACACCGCCTCTGGCGGCACCATGGATACCACCGAGGTGCTGAGTGCGGTGCTGGATGCGGATCTGCGCCGGGTGGCCGTTTTCGGTTTTTACGACCCTGAGGTTGTGGCACAAATGGCGGCGGCTGGTGTTGGCGCAACGGTTACCGTCACCCTAGGCGGCAAGCTACCCATGCCCGCCCTTGCCGAGCAGAGCAAACCCATTACCCTCACCGGCGAAGTAAAACTTATTTCTAACGGCAAGTTTGAGGCTCAGGTTGCCATGGCTCGCGGGCTCACCATGAACATGGGCATATCGGCGGTACTTTCCGTGGGCTCTGTGGACATCGCCATTATTTCCCGGCACATCGAACCCTACGATCCCGAGTGCTTTCGCAGCCTAGGCATGGAGCCATTGGCTTATGACTACGTAATGCTGAAAAGCCGTATTCACTACCGGGTTGGTTTTCGGGATCTGGCCAAGGAAGTGATCGAGTGTGCCGGTCGCGGGGTATGTACCTCAGACTACAGCCAACTGACCTTTGAGAAGGTTAGACGCCCAGTCTACCCATTGGATCAGGACGGCGGTGGCGCCAACGAAGCTTGGGACCTGCCCACAACAACCTAGCGCCTGCTCGTGAACAACCGGCGTTTGCTAGCGGTCCGGGGCCACTGCCCGCCCTCGCCATCAATGTGACAGTAGGGCTGCGCTAAGCCGCCCCCTGTCCACCCCGAATCAGACGACCGGGCAACTCGCCGGTGTGGGTGCCGTCGCGATAGGTCACCACGCCGCTGCAAATGGTGGCTCGATAGCCATCGGCGCCCTGAACCAAGCGCTTACCACCACCGGGCAGGTCATAGACCATTTCCGGTTTGTGCAGCTTTAGGTTGTCGTAGTCGATGACGTTCAGATCGGCCTTGAAACCAGGCTGAATCAAACCGCGGTCATGCAAGCCGTAAAGTTCTGCAGTATCCCGAGTCATTTTATGCACGATAAATTCTGGACTCATGGTCGGGCCGCGCTGTCGATCCCGAGAGAAGTACGTGAGCATGTAGGTGGGCACACTGGCATCTACCAAGACTCCACAGTGGGCACCGCCGTCAGATAAACCAAACACGCTGCGCGGGTCTTCAATGAGCTCGCGCTGCCCTTCCAAGTCTCCGGCATAGCGGCCAAACAGCACCAGCAAAGGCGTGCCCTCGGCCATGGTGTCCATTATCACCTCCAGCGGTTCTTGATTTCGCGCTGCTGCAATGGAGGCAATGCTGTCGGCATCCGAGGGTTCGTAGCTTAGGGATTCGTCCATTACCCAGATGGTGTCGTAGTTGTTCATCATGCGAACCGCGTCTTTGCTGCGGGGCAGCATTTTTTCTTCGCTTAAAATGCGCTGACGAAATTCACTATCGCGCAACTTGGCTTGCCGCTCCGCCAAGGGCAGGCTTTCGATTTCCCGATAGGCCGGATGCTGGCGCATTGGGTTAATGGTGCCTTCCAAGGTCATCAAAATTGAGGCTGGTCGAGCGCCCACTTGAGGGCGCAGGGTCAGGTCGCTCTTTTCAAGGTCGCTGGCCAAGGACCAGATTTTTTCCGAACCCACCGTGGTCAGCGTGGTAATGGGGCGCCCTGTGGTGCGCACGATGTGCTCGATCCATTTCAGCTCGTCGGCGTCTTCCAGCCAATCCGAAATGATCTCGATGGTGCCATGATCAACGTCGGCGAATGCTTCGCCGATGGTCAGCATTTCGTCGGCGGATGCATTGGTGCCGGGAATCAGATTGCCTGCCTTATCCAAGTGACCATAGAAACGAGATGTGGAAAAACCCAAAGCCCCTTGGCGCAACGCATCCCGGGTAATATCCCGCATGGCCCCCATGTCTTGTTCGGTAGCATCGTCGTAACAGCGCTCCCCCATGACATAGTGGCGGACTGCCACATGAGGCACTTGGGTGCCGATGTCTACGGCGTAAGGCGTATCGATGGCATCCATGTACTCCGGGAAGGTCTCCCAGCCCCAGGGAATTCCGTCGTGAAGGGCAGTTCCCGGGATGTCCTCGACACTTTCCATCAGCGATACCAGTTCGCCTTCGGATCCCGGATGCACCGGCGCGAAACCCACCCCGCAGTTACCCATCACTACGGTGGTGACGCCATGCCATGAGCTGGGGGTAACTTCTTTGTCCCAGCACACCTGTCCGTCATAGTGAGTATGTATGTCGACAAAACCCGGTGTTACCACCAAGCCACTGGCGTCAATGTCCTCTTTGCCCGGCGCCAAAGTGCCAGCAGGCTCTACCGCCGTGATCTTGTTGCCGTCTACCGCCACATCACCCTGATAACGGGCCTTACCTGAACCATCCATGATGGTCGCGTTTCGAATAGTTAAGTCGTGCATATCGATACTCCCCAGTAGTTACGATGTCTGTTGTTCTTATTTCGGCGCGACGCTGCGGTCGCTGACCCAATTGCCATGAAACCCAAAAGGTACCCGCTGAGGTAATGACACCTTGGCCACATAACCTCGCTCAAAATCCTGTGCATCCATTATCACCAGTTCGGCGCTGCCTTGGTCAAGATCGTGCACCAGTGTCATTAGGTACCCATCGTCTTCGGCAGCAGCATTTTCTCGGGCGATAAACACCGGCTCACCCGCGGCTCGACCCGGGCCATGATCAAACACCTGACGGGCTCCGGTGTGCAAATCGTGTTTTAGCGTCGGCCAGGATTCTCCCGGTATAAAGGAAGGCGACGCGCAATAGCCGTAGCGGTAGGCTTGGTTGCCGAACTGATGATTGTGTCTTGGGAACTCATTGGGAGCTTCGTCGATCACCTGAACATTCGATGTGCGTGTGCTGGGATTCAGGGTCCAGCGCTCCAGCCGGGGCAGGCTGTCGCCAAAGGGTCCCAGCTTGTCCTTGTCTGCGATGACTTTGTAATTGCAGATGTCGATGGTTACCGAGCCGTCCTCGTTGTCGAAGGCATTCATGGGGTGAAAGGCGTAACCCACTGGCACTTCGATCCATACGATGTCCTGCACCCCGCCTTCCCGAGGCAACAGGCCCACGCGGTTGCCGTAATCTGGGTTCCAGCCAAAGGGCAGGCTGTGAGTTTCCAGCAACTCAAAGTCTACCGTCACCGGCTGGTCGTAAATAACCGCGTAGCGCTGGGTTAACGACATGTCGTGCATCATGGTCATGCCGGGAAGCGGAATATCCAGTGTCTTGCGAACCTTGCCGTCCTTACCCACCACAACGTACTGCACGTGGTCCATCCATTCTGCCCAGGCATATACCATGGCGTGCATCTCGCCGGTCAGCGGATCGACCTTGGGGTGGGCGGTGAAGGCACCGGGCAGCGTATCTTCAAAGGCGTTGCGGCCAATGGTTTCCAGCTCATAAGACAGCTCAACAGGGCACCCACCGGCTTCCACCATGGCCCAGGTTTTACCAGCAAAACCACCCACATTAGTGTTCGGGCCTGACCCGCTGTTGTTCCAGTTGGGGCCGGGGATATCCGGCTGACCGCGAAATTGGCTGAGATTCGAAGATCCCACGTATCGATTTCGATACCACTCAGCGCGACCCTCTTGCAGCCGTATACCGTGCACCATGCCGGCGCCAGCGAACCAGTGATGGGACGCGGGATCAACTTCATCAAAGGGGTTGGGCCCGTTACGCAGGTACCGGCCGTTCAGTTCTTTCGGCACAGTGCCCTCAATGGGCAGGTCTTCGACGGTCATCTCGTCTACTACCGGTGCGAAGTTATCCGATAGGTACCTATTTGCGTTCATGACTCCTCCTGACTCGACCCGAAGAGACTGAAAAACGTAGGCATGGTTTCGGGCCAGCTCCAGACCATATCGAATTAAAGGGCCTAAATCGATTGGTTGCTGGAGCGCTTTTGGCCTGTGATGAGCCTCCTGAGCTAGGCTTTTTCGTCCAGCCTGCGGACAAGCATTTCCAGCCCATGCTCGTATCCGGCTACGCCAAGGCCCGCGATAACCGCGTCCGCCGCCGGGGCCACATAGGACACATGACGAAAGGACTCACGCAGATGGGGATTGGAAATGTGCAGCTCAATGGTCTGGCCCTGATAGGCACGCAGAGCATCGTGAATGGCCACCGAGGTATGGGTATAGGCACCTGCGTTAATCATGATGCCGTCTACGGTGCCAATGGCCTGCTGAATCCAGGTCACCAACTCGCCTTCGTGGTTGGACTGACGAAAGACCAGTTCGTGGTTACCGCCCATCGCCGCCAGCAGGGCATGACAGCGCGCCTCTACATCCGCCAAGGTATCGTGGCCGTATATCTCAGGCTCCCGGGTCCCCAGCAAATTTAGGTTTGGCCCATTTAATACCAACAGACGAAAACTCATGGTTAGGCAGACTCCGCTAGCGGTTGCAGTCGTCGGTGCAGTGCCTTGATGGCCAGCAAATAACTGTTAATTCCTAGACCGCTCACAAATCCAAGGTCGCAGTTACTCGGGCGTAGGGGTCCTGCTGCCTCAGCCCCATCATTGGAAACATTGGCCAGTGCGCTCGCCAGTGCTTGGCTGAGGTGGACCTCAACAGCCGGGACTCGATTGTCCAAGGCGTTTTCAATGGCTCGACGATCCGCTTGAGAAACTGTGGCCGCAACGCCTTGGGGATTGAGTACCAAGGCATCGAAACCGCCAAGGTCTTCGTCTAGCCATGTTTTTATCTGCTGGGCGTCCTCGGTATGGCGAAAATCCAAATCCACACCCAGCGTGGCGCATTGCTGGGCGCAGGCGTCCTTGATGGCCCCGAGCGTGATATCAGCGT
>JAYOVN010000079.1:0-9427 GCA_038151515.1 Gammaproteobacteria bacterium
CAATTGAGATAAGCGGACCAGATGCTGAAACACTTTTGAACAAGGTGTTCACCCGAAATGTATCAAGGGTCAAACCAGGACGGTGTTCATATCAATTCGCATGTTATCATGACGGTGGGATGATCACAGACGGCGTATTGCTAAGATTATCAGAAGATCGTTTTTGGATGGCGCAGGCAGACGGTGATCTTTTTAGCTGGTACAAGGCACATGCTGAAGGGCTTGATGTAAAAATCCACGATCCCAACGTGTGGGTCAGCCAAATACAGGGACCGCAATCCCTGGAATTGTTGGCTGCTGTTCTGGACGGTCCGATGCCGGATCCTTTTCGCTATTTCGATTGTGCTGAGGTCTCTATCGCAGGCCAAACCTGCTGGATCAGCCGTTCGGGCTTTACGAACGAGCTTGGCTGGGAAGTATACTTGCTGCCCGAAACAGATACTGCAGCCATTGGTGACAGGATCATGGAGGTAGGTGCAGCGTTTGATATCTTACTCACTGGGACACCGGTATTTCGTGCAAGGCGGATTGAAGCCGGGTTGCTAAATGCTGGGTCAGACTTTGGGGCAGAAACCACTCCTTTCGAGGCAGGGCTTGGGAATTTTGTCGAGTTCGACAATCGTGATTTCATCGGACGCAAAGCATTAGAGGTTGCAGATAAATCATCAAAAACCTGGGGTATGCGTGTAATGGGGGGTGTTTCTCAATTGGGTCGCGTAATGTGGGTGGGCGAAACTGTTGTTGGACGCGTTTGCTCGTCAGGATATTCACCATACCAAAATTGCGGTGTTTGCATTGTTCGTATGGACGACCCCGCCATGGGACCCGGCACTAAGGTAAATGTGCTCTGTGCAGACGGTTCTGTTCAAGAAGGCGAGCTCTGTACTCTACCGATGTACGATGCTGACCGTCTGATCCCACGCGGCAAGTTGGTGGACATCCCTACCAAACCGGTCGCGGCGGAATGACCATGTATGACGTAAACCTCACCACTTCGCATTTCCCGGCGCAGAATGATGCGGAAATCCGCGACATAACGGTTGGCGACTTGCTACGAGAGATTGCGGCAGAAAATCAGCACGCTGTGGCAATGGTCGATATCGCGGATAATGGTGATTGTGGTCAAACGTGGACCTATGCTGAGCTCCTTGCGCAGACACAGCATCTTGCTGAGGCGCTCACTTCGCGTTTTGAGGCAGGCGAGAAAGTCGTCGTCTGGGCGCCAAATATCCCGCAGTGGATTTTCATGGAATATGCCTGTGGTCTAGCGGGTTTGGTTCTTGTAACAGCCAATCCATCCTTTCAGGTCTCTGAACTCAAATATGTACTGGAACAGTCAGGGGCAGTCGCCCTATTCATGGTTGATGAGTTTAGGGGTAACCCTATGGCTGAAATTGCACACCAGGCGATAAGCGGCAACACAGCATTGCGCGAGGTCGTTAATTTGGAAAACGAGGATGCGCTCTACGCCACTGGAGAGCGGCCTGCAGTGTTACCAGACGTTCAGCCAGATGATGCCGCGCAGATCCAATACACATCGGGAACAACCGGATTTCCGAAGGGCGCAGTGCTCAGCCATAAGAATCTAGTAAACAACGCGCGCCTGTTCTGCATGCGTAAGCAAGTTGGTCCGCATTCGGTCTGGGCTAACTTCATGCCCCTATTCCATACTGCAGGCTGTGCGACCGGGGCCTTGGGGTGCCTTCAAGCTGCATGTAAAATGCTACTAATAAAGCGGTTCGATGCAGATGTATTTGCACGCTTGATTGAGGAACAGGGCGTAACAACCTGTTTTGCAGTGCCCACCATGCTGTTTAATCTGCTAGACTCTCTAGAAAAAATACCGCGCGATATGTCCTCGCTTGAGGTCATAACAACCGGCGGCGCTCCAGTGCCACCCGATCTCGTCCGCCGGGTCCGCGATCGTTTGGGATGTCATCTTCTCAGCGCATTTGGGCAAACTGAACACAGCCCAATGATCTGTCTAAACCCCGTTGAAGCAACACTTGAGCAGATCGTGGAGACAGCCGGCCAGCCGCTGCCGTGGACAGAGGTTTCAATCCGTTCACCTGAAGATAATCAGGCGCTTCCTTTAGGGGACGTAGGCGAGATTTGCGCGCGATCTTACGCAGTGATGATCGGTTATAACGATAATCCAGAAGCAACTGCCGCGGCCATTGATAGCGACGGATGGCTCCATACCGGAGACTTGGGTACAATGGATGCCCAAGGGTTCGTGCGAGTGACGGGTCGCGTGAAAGATATGATCATTCGCGGCGGCGAAAACCATTTCCCAGCCGAAATCGAAGCGGTGTTGGTGACACACAGGCAAGTGGCACAAGTCGCTGTGGTCGGCATACCAGACAAGAAATGGGGAGAGGTGATCGCGGCATTCATCCTGTCTGACCAGTCACTTGATCTGGTCGATTTACGTACCCACTGCAGAGCGCATCTGTCAGCACAGAAAACGCCATCTATCTGGGTACATGTGCAGAACTTCCCTCTTACCGGCTCCGGTAAAGTACAGAAATTTGCCATTCGTGATAAGTTCCTTGCAGGCAACTATGGAGAAGTTCTGCAATGAGTGTACGAATTGAAAAGGACGGCCCCGTCTGGACCGTAATACATTCTCGACCAGAGGCGCGTAATGCGATGGACCCCGAAAGCGCCAAGGCACTATTTGAAGCATTCCAGGCCTTCGATGCAGATGAAACAGCTAGCGTTGCTGTCTTTTGGGGCGAAGGTGGTGCTTTTTGTGCCGGCTGGGATTTGAAGCACGCAGCCTCCCTTGCTGGTGCCGAAGCGCTTGATCCGTTCGACTTTCCGAATGAGGGCGAGCCACCAATGGCGGCCATGGGGCCCAGCAGGTTGGAGCTCGGCAAACCCGTGATCGCCGCAGTATCAGGCCCCGCCGTGGCAGGTGGCATGGAACTGGCGCTTTGGTGCGATATCCGAGTTATGGAAGAAACCGCATTCATGGGAGTCTACTGTCGTCGCTGGGGTATTCCACTCATCGACGGAGGTACGGTACGCCTGCCGCGTTTGGTGGGTGAAGGCCGCGCGATGGACCTGATCTTGACCGGACGCCGCGTCGATGCGGATGAAGCGCTCAAGATTGGTCTGTGCGAATACGTAGTGCACGAAGGCGACGCGCGTGCCAAAGCCGAAGCCCTTGCCCATGACATCGCCCGTTTCCCGCAAAGCTGTATGCGCGCAGATAGACGTTCGGTGCGGACCCAACATGGGCTCTCAATGCGCAAAGCCCTGCAGCAGGAATGGAAAGGCAGCAAAGATGAAGTCACCATAGGTATAGAGGGTGCAGCCCGCTTCTCGAGTGGCAAGGGTCGAGGAGGCGATTTCAGCGATGTATGACTTTGATCTCACCACTTCCCATGCTCAGCCCCAATCAGACATAGAGACGCGAGATATCACCATCGGTGCATTACTGCGTGAAGTTGCTGCAGCAAGACCAGAAGCGGAGGCCTTGGTAGAAGTCAAACAGAACGGCACCAAGGAGCGGCGCTGGAATTATGCCGAACTTGTGCAAAATGCTGAAAGGCTGGCAATGGCGCTCTCCACACGGTTCGCGCCTGGCGAACGGGTAGTTGTCTGGTCACCTAACAGCCCAGAATGGGTTCTGTTGGAATATGCCAGTGCGCTATCCGGTCTAGTCCTGGTGACTGCAAATCCTGCCTTTCAGGCACGCGAACTGGCCTATGTGCTAGAACAATCAGGCGCGGTTGCACTGTTTCTTGTCGAAGAATTCCGCGGCAACCCCATGAGCCAAATTGGCACTAAGGTCGCGGCAAGCATCCCATCGGTGCGCGAAGTCACGGACATGGAAAGCGTCGCGCTTTACTCACATGGCTCCCGACCCATTACTTTACCCGATACCGATCCAGACGATGCGGCGATGATCCAATATACCTCCGGCACCACCGGCTTTCCTAAAGGGGCGGTGCTTAGCCATCGCGGACTGGTCAACAACGCCCGGTTCTATGCGGGTCGCTGTGGGACAACCGAGGCGACCACCTGGGTCAACATCATGCCGATGTTTCACACCTCAGGCTGCGGCATGGTCACACTCGGCTGCCTGCAGGCGGGATGCCGAATGGTTTTAATAAGCCTGTTTGATCCCGATGTTGTACTTGACCAGTTGGAGGCAAACAGCGCAGACATCATCCTCGGAGTACCAACCATGGTAGTGGCCTTGCTCGATGCACAAGAGGTTCGTCCGCGAAACCTGTCGGCCCTGAAACTCGTCAGCTGCGGCGGCTCGATGGTGGCGCCCGAATTGGTGCGCAGGGTACAAAACTTGATGGGCGCCGGGTTTTCGACCCTCTATGGCCAGACCGAGCATTGTCCAGTGATCACGCAACATCATCTGGGCGATAGCATTGACGATATCTGCAACACGGCGGGCCAACCGGTGGCTCAGACCGAGGTCTCAATCCGTAGTATCGGTGATAATAGCGCTGTCGCCGTCGGAGAGGTCGGGGAAATCTGTGCCCGCGGCCCCTGCGTCATGCTGGAATACAACGACAAACCCAAGGCCACATTCGAGACCATAGATGCAATGGGTTGGCTCCACACCGGCGATCTAGGACGGATGGATGCGCGCGGCTACGTCACCGTCACCGGAAGGGTCAAGGAAATGATCATCCGCGGCGGCGAGAACCATTTCCCGGCCGAGATTGAAAATTGCTTATTGGAATACCCAGACGTCGCCGAGGTCGCCGTTGTCGGCCTGCCAGACCCAAAATGGGGCGAGATCATCGGCGCATTCATTCGCGGCACTGGACCGCTCGACAAAGCCGCTCTGCATGCACATTGCCGCGCAAATATGTCGCCACAGAAAACCCCTAATGTCTGGGTGCAGGTTGCGGATTTTCCCCTGACTGGCTCAGGCAAAATCCAGAAATTCGTTCTCCGCGATCGTTTCATCGCCGAGGAATATACCGAACTCTGACTAACAGGAATCACCATGCAGGATGCAACAAAACACTATATCAACGGCCAATGGGTCATCTCGATCGACGGGCGCGAGATGCCAGTGGAGAACCCGTCCACAGAAAAAAAGATTGCCACGATCACTATCGGTGGCGTCGCTGATGCCGACGCGGCCGTCGCCGCAGCCAAAGCAGCGTTTCCGACTTGGGCGGCAACAGACCCTTTGAACCGGATCGCCGCACTGGAGCGGTTAATGGAATTCTATAAGACACGGGCCGAAGACATGGCGCAGGCTATCAGCAGAGAAATGGGAGCGCCTATCACACTGGCAAAGACCGCACAGGTCGGCTCTGGAGCAGGACATCTGAAAAACACTATTCGGACAGCCAAAGCTTTTGTCTTTGAACGTCCTTTGGGCGATCACGCACCCGGCGATATGATTATACACGACCCCGTCGGTGTCTGTGCCCTGATCACCCCATGGAACTGGCCGATGAACCAGGTGATGCTGAAGGTCGCCCCGGCGCTGGCCGCGGGCTGCACGGTGGTGCTGAAACCCTCGGAACTGTCCCCGCTCAGCGCCATCCTGTTGGCTGAAATGATTGATGAGGCAGAATTTCCGCCTGGGACATTTAATCTGGTGAACGGTGATGGTGCCGGTGTTGGCGCGCATCTCACCGCGCACCCGGACGTGGACATGGTCAGCTTCACCGGCTCAACTCGAGCTGGGATCGCGATCAGCAAGGCTGCGGCAGATACCGTGAAACGCGTTAGCCTCGAACTAGGAGGCAAAGGAGCCAATATCATATTTGCTGATGCCGATGAAAAAGCCGTCACACGCGGCGTGCGGCACTGCTTCAACAATTCGGGCCAATCCTGCAACGCACCGACCCGGATGCTCGTGGAGCGCTCGATCTACGACCAGGTCCTTGAAACAGCCCAAACCGTCGCCGAGAAAACAGAGGTCGGACCAGCAGATATAGAGGGCCGTCAGATTGGTCCAGTTGTATCCGAAGCACAATTGAATAAGATCCAATTCCTGATCAAGCGTGGAATAGATGAGGGTGCCAGATTGATTGCAGGTGGTTTAGGCCGCCCCGAAGGTCTGAACCAAGGTTACTTTGTGCGTCCCACAATCTTTGCCGACGTCAATCAAGATATGACGATTTGGAGGGAGGAAATCTTTGGGCCTGTGCTGTGCGTGACACCCTTTGACTCAGAAGAAGAAGCCATCACCTTAGCAAATGACACGCCCTACGGTCTAACAAATTATGTACAGACTTCGAACAAAGCACGAGCTCGTCGCGTGGCAAGGCTTCTGAGATCTGGTATGGTTGAAATGAACGGAAAATTCGGCGGTGCTGGTTCGCCTTTTGGAGGCATGAAGCAGTCCGGCAATGGCCGTGAAAGCGGCAAGTGGGGTCTTGAAGAATTCCTAGAAGTCAAAGCTGTGAGCGATTGGGGTTAAATATGACAAAGGTTCTTTATGAACGGGATGGCCGGATTGGTAGGATCATTTTAAATCGACCAGAAGTTTTAAATGCAATCGATGACGACCTGCCAACTGAATTATCCGAAGCAGTCGCGCGGGCAGATGCAGATCCAAACATCCATGTGATGGTGTTATCTGGCGCAGGTAAAGCATTTTGTTCGGGGTACGATTTAGCGCATTATGCGAGCACAGATGGACCTAATAAAGTTGTACAAGATATGCCTTGGGATCCGATGCAGGATTTCCAATTTATGTGGCGAAACACCCAAGCTTTCATGTCTCTGTTCCGAGCAATGAAGCCAGTAATTTGTAAAGTCCATGGCTTCGCTGTAGCTGGTGGTTCAGACATCGCACTTTGCGCGGATATGATAGTAATGGGGGACGATGCAAAGATTGGCTACATGCCAACGCGAGTTTGGGGGTGTCCAACAACAGCAATGTGGGTGCACCGGCTTGGACCCGAAAAAGCCAAACGTATGATGTTCACTGGCGATAAGATTAATGGAATTGAGGCAGCCGAAATAGGCCTTGTACTTAAATCCGTGCCAGACCATCAGCTGGATGCCGAGGTCGAAGCACTTGCAAGTCGTATAGCGTCAGTACCGATCAATCAGCTCGCCATGCAGAAGATGGTGATCAATTCAGCCGTTGAAGAGAAAATCAATCAAACGCAACGACTAGCTACCCTTTTAGACGGCATGACGAGACATTCACCAGAAGGCTTAAATTTCAAAGCAAGGGTTGAAGAAGTTGGATGGAAGCAGGCTGTAGAGGAGCGGGACAGCGGCACCTATGATTGGACTCAAAATGTGCACATGGCAGAATGATTTGATACGATGTGGAATGCACTTTGCATCAATCGTTTGCTGCCACCACGTCAAGCGATGCAAAGTTGGGGGAATTGATGACACTTGCAAGTCTATTTGATGGATTGTGTGAGCTTTTCACTGGGGACTCCCAAATTGAAAAACACGCAAAGTCGGAGTTGGAGAGAGCAAGAAAAAACACGCTCCCACCACAAGAAGTTAACAAACTGTCTGCTCCGTTTCTTAAGGTCATGGCACAGCAAAACGCCCATCCGCTTTGCCCTCTGATCAGCAGTCTTCCCTTCCAATGGGCACCGCCGCTAACTTCTTCTGACAAACTCTATCGAGAGCACAGCCATTTCAAGGCACATGTTGAGCTGCTGGGTCCTAACGGGCTTGCAGCATCCTCTAAGGTGCGAATTGGTCTCTACGGCATGCTGCCGAATTGCGAATACGGACTTCGTACTCACCCCGCTGAGGAAATCTATTTCATGCTGGCGGGGAGTGCCTTCTGGAAGCTTTCGGACTCGCCCTATCAACAGCTATTTCCTGGAGAAAGATCACATCACCACTCTATGGTTCCACATGCCACACGCACCGGTGAGGACGCCTTCATGTCGGTTTATGTTTGGGGCGGTGATATCGCGACGGATGATTATAAATATTTTGGTCTGCCAGGTGATGAGGATAAAGCCGGCTAAATACCGGGATCATCAAGAAAAAGGAGAGATGCTATGCGTGCAGCGATGATTACCGGATACCAACAGCCTTTGGAAATCGTGAATATGGCTGACCCCAAGTTGCCAAAGGACGGCATCATCATGAGGGTCCGCGCAACCGGGGTTTGTCGCAGTGATTGGCACACATGGATGGGCCATTATGCTGATCAGATTACCCTACCACTCATACCAGGTCATGAAATGGCCGGTGATATAATCGAGGTCGGCTCAGACGTGACTAGCCTTGTCCCGGGTGACAGAGTGACCGTTCCTTTCGGCCTGGCTTGTGGGCGCTGCCATACTTGCCTTGATGGCAACCACCAGAGCTGCATCACACAAGTCCAGCCAAGCACAGATTTCAACGGGAGCTTTGCCGAGCTGATCGCGTTGCCGCGCGCCAACGTCAATGTCGTTAAACTACCTGATGAGGTAGATTACGCTGAAGCCGCCAGTCTTGGCTGCCGATTCATTACGGCCTACAGGGGCGTGGTAGAACAAGCGGCATTACGGCCTGGCGACTGGTTCGTAGTGCATGGTTGTGGTGGTGTTGGCCTGTCTGCAGTGATGATTGCTGCGGCCATGGGTGCCAATGTGATTGCCGTAGATGTTGATGACACAACCTTAGCGATGGCGACCAAACTCGGCGCAATGGCGATCGTCAATGCCTTGCGCTCAGAAAATGTTCCTGAACAGATCATTAACATGACAAATGGTGGCGCCCATGCCTCGATGGACGCGCTTGGCAGCACTGTGACCTGCCAGAATTCAATTCTCTGTCTGCGCCCACTGGGCCGCCATGTTCAGGTTGGCCTGATGAAGGATCAGCATGAACACCCAGAAATACCTATGGGGGTTGTCATATCGCGGGAAATTGACATTCGCGGGTCGCGCGGGATGTCACCGAAGAATTACCCTGCTGTCTTCAATATGATCCGGTCAGGGGTGGTGGCACCCAAATTGCTGATTGGGTCCGAACTGAACCTTGAAGAAGGCGCGGATCTACTTACCCAAATGGATCAGTTTCCTGGCACTGGTGTCGCTGTCGTCACATCATTCTGAACCAAGCATATATTTGGTGCAACGAACGACTGTGTTGTTTCACAAATTTGTAGATGCGATGTCTTTTGTTGGATAACTGACCTATCTAAAAATATCTTGCTAGCTTATTCATAACAGCCGATTTTGCTCGAAACTTGGAGTTTTTATAACCATTGAACACCCAATCAAGCGGTGTCCACGAAACTATGGCGTAATAGATAATCACCGGACCAAGAATTCCTGATGCGAAGCCAAATAGGGTGACGAGCCAGTCGTTAACACCCAGATACATCAAGGTCCCACTGATACTTATAACAAACATTAAATGGAATACGTAAATTGGATATGAAAGCTTTATCAGCCAGTGCAGAATTGGGCCGCTCGATGATATTTGCTGCATAGCAAAGCCCATTATCGATAGT
>JAYOVN010000080.1:0-9427 GCA_038151515.1 Gammaproteobacteria bacterium
TCACCTGCTGGCTTACGCATCGCCGACAACCTCTCCAATTGGGGCATCGTCTACGCCGAGCCAGTGAGTCATGACGAACTCAGCGACGACCTGTCAAAAATGAGCGTCACACTGAGCGCGCTAACCGATGGGCAAACCCGCACTATCGAGCAGGTTGCCAGCGAAGGACATATGGACCCCCACTATCAGTCCCTGGCTACATTAGCGCAGCGTTTGGCTGACTTTGGCCACTCACTCCAGCCCGGCCAACAAATCATCACCGGTGCTTACGGTAAAACCCCGTTTGAAGTGGGCCGCTTCGCCGGTGATTTCAGCTTGGGCATCGGCCGAGCGGAACTGGAACTTACCGGTGACTGAGGGCAGCTACAGCACGGCATAGACGCATGTTCAACCCATGTGTCTTCGGCTACCATCGGGCTTTGGCAAATTTCTGCCACCCATTGATAAAGGGCTTTCGTCGTGACAGAACAAACCAGCAAACCAGAACCCACCCTGTTTTCTCTCGTGTCCAGAGATATTGCCATTGCGGCTGCGGCGATTTCTGTCTGGGCTGCCGCCGACACATGGTATCTGGTGACCGGCATTTGGTTTGCTCAAGTTATTAGCATCATTAACGCGATCTTCGTGGGATACGTGCTTGGTGCACTTTTTCACGAGTGGGGACACTACGCTGGAGCAAAGCTATCCGGCGCCACAGCTCCCCGGGTTAAACCCAAGGGCACGTCCTTGTTCCGATTCAATTTCGATATGGCCGAAAATTCGCAGCGGCAGTTCCACTGGATGAGCTTCGGTGGCTGGGTATTTCATTGGGGCTTACTGCTGCTTTTGGTCATGGCGATTCCTTTTGACAGCTTGGGCCGCATCGCGTTCGTGAGTTCGGTCTTTGGTTTCATCATCTACGCAACCGTTATAGAAACGGGTATTTTGCGCCAAACATTGGGCGGTTCTGACCCTGCAGAGACGCTAGGCCGGTTGTCAGCCAAAACCTTTCAGCAAGCGAGCATCGCTGGATCTCTAAGCGGCCTGTTTGCACTGGCAGCGTTGAGTTAATACAACGCGCCTTACTGTTCTTGCGACTCAAGCATTTATGCCGCCGCCTAAGGTGTTCCGCCGAGATATCCATCTAAGAGCCCTGAAAATCGCTCTCGTTGTCGGCACGATTCTAGCGGCGATTAATCATGGAGATGCCATCCTTGGAGCGAGCATGACTTCCACCGCTTGGGTAAAAGTGCTGCTGACGTTTTGCGTTCCCTATGGGGTGTCTTGGTACTCTGCAGTGAATGCCGAAAATCGAGTGAGAGCTAAGGAGTAATGCCCGCTTCGGTAAGCGGATCACCGGCTACTCGCACGTGCCGCATCACACGCGGCTGCGAATAATCATAGGGCCGTGCCCGATGCAAGACACAGCGGTTATCCCACATCACAACATCTCCCGGGCTCCATTGATGGGCGAAGACCCGGGGTGGCTGGCAGGCAAGAGCGGTCAGCTGGGCCAGCAAAGACTCCGATTCTTCCTCTGTCAACCCGGGGATGGCGTGGGCATGCCGCCCGATAAATAAAGCCGGACGCTGCGTTACCGGATGGACCTTGATCAGCGGACGCAGCGGTACGTCTTGATTGCTGAGGCCGTAAGACGATCCGCTACGAGCCTTATGCCCCACCTTGGCTTGGCTGTAATAGAGCGAATGATAGGCGGCCAAACCGGCTATCTTTTTTTGAGTCTCGTCATCCAGGGCGTCAAATGCGGCCCGCATATCTGCCCATTCAGTCTGCCCGCCATCCTCGGGCACCACATCCGCAGCTAAAATGGATGCACGGGCTGACAGCGGCATATAGGTGCTATCCGTATGCCAGCCCTCGTTGCCCTTGAGAATTTGAAAGTGATCGCTACTGGGGTCAACTGAGGTGCCGTCTGCTTTGCGGTTGCTGATGGGCACCGCCTTGCGATTCGTCATTAACTCTTCCAGCGGACCAATACGTTCGCCCAGCGCGATATGCGCTTCCTCCTCAATATGCTGCCCGGGGAAAACAAGCACCGCGTATTCGTACCATGCCGCTTCAATGGCTTGCCATTGATCGTTGTCCAGCGCGTTGAGGTTTACACCGGTGACCGTCGCGCCCAGCGTCGCCTGTATCGGTTCTATATGCATGCCAACGCCTCCCTTCAACGTCCCATCTAGCTGGCGCCAAGCGACAGCAAATTTTCGACAGGTTGGTACAGCTCTTCAAGATAGGTCACATCCTCAGCGGCCAATTCAATACCCGCCGCCGCGACCAAATCTTCCAGCTGACTGACTTTGGAGACACCGACAATGGGCGATGTCACTTCCGGCTTGTTGATCAGCCAAGCAACCGCAATCTGCGCCGGCGAGCATTCGTACTTACTGGCCACTTCAATAACGCGCTCTGCGATCGGGAACACATGATCGCCGTGGTACAGGCTCTCCGTGCGCGCCCGATCCATGCCCTGAGAGCGATTCGTACTGCCGCCGCCAAAACCGCCCTGATAGGAGCCGGCCAAAATTCCACGTGCCAGAGGCGACCACGGCGTCAGCCCAACCTGAGTACTTGCACAATATGGGTTCATTTCGCGCTCTTCTTCACGGTAGACCAAATTATGGTGGTTTTGCATGGACACAAATTGGGTCCAATTGTTCATCTTGGCAGTCAGCTGCAGTTCCGCGAACTGCCAAGCGAACATGGACGAACCTCCCAAGTACAGGACCTTGCCTTCTTTGACAGCGTCGTGCAGAGCTTCCAGCGTTTCTTCAATGGGGGTCCGCGCCGCGCCAGGTATGCCGTGGGGGTGACGGTGTATCACCAAATGATCGATATAGTCGTGACCGGAACGCTGCAGACAGGCATCAATGCCCTCGCGTACGTGTTTGCGCGAGAGCCCGCTCTGGTTCGCCCCCCGTCCCATGGGCATGGAAATTTTCGTCGCGAGTACGTATTCGTCTCGGGGCATCATTTCTTTTAGTAAGGCTCCCACGACTTCTTCAGAGGCCCCTAAGCCATAGATATCAGCGCAATCAAAGTAGAACAGGCCGTTGTCAAACGCGGCCTTCACGATGGGCCTTGCCTCGTCGAGGGTTAGCGTCCAATCGCCCTGATGGCCCCGTCCGGGAATACCAAAATTCATTGTCCCCAGACACAGCTGTGAAACCCTCAGCCCACTTTTCCCAAGTTGAACCGTCTCTAACATGACTTGCCCCGCACCTATCGTTGTTACTGCTTAGCGGTCCTTTATATCAGATCTGTGTGAGTTTGGGTTCTTCGTGCAGCTGCTGTACTGGCAGCCAAACCGACTATTCCCTCCACACCACCGGCTTTGGTAACGTTGCACCAGAAAAATATTGAGACATACCATGAATCAGTCAATCGCCGTGGTCGGAGCTGGTATTTGCGGCTTGTTCACCGGCCTGTCCCTCGCGCGCAAGGGTTTCGACGTCACCTTGTTTGAACGCGATACTCCACCCCCGGAAGGTAACGCCGAAGAGGCCTTTTTTTCCTGGCAGCGACGTGGCGCCGCCCAGTTTCGCCACCCGCATGCATTCTTGGGTTTGATGTGCAGCGTATTGGGAGAGAATTATCCAGACCTATTGGATGAGCTGCTAGCCGCGGGTGCGCGCAAAATGACTTTTGCCGACATGGTCCCGAAGCATCTGGCGCGCCAGTATCAACCCGAACCCGGCGACGAAAAACTTTGGATGCTGCTGTGCCGCAGAGCAACCATTGAGACGGTTCTGCGGCGCTATGTGGAACGCGAAGCCAATCTGAAAATCCGCAGCCAAACATTTGTCACCGACGTATTGGTGACACAGACGCAAACCGACACCGGCGAAAAAACGCTGTCGGTAACAGGTCTGGAACTCACGGATCGACAAAACGGCAACGCCAAGAGCATCCACAGCGCGGACATTGTCGTCAATGCATCCGGTCGTGCCGACAAATTCTATACTTGGTTAAAAGCCAAGGGCGCCCAGATCACCGAGCAGCGGGATGATGCGGAAATCGTGTACTACACAAGACACTACGCGCTACGCGATGGTGTCCAGGAGCCGGAACGAGACAGCGACAACCCATCGGCCGGTGATCTAGGCTATCTTAAGTACGGGGTTTTCCCCGGCGATAACGGCCATTTCGCCATCATTCTTTGTCTACCCAATAACGAAAACGAACTCAGAGAGGCGGTGAAAGGGGGCGACAAGTTCGACCAAATCTGCATGAACATACCAGGGCTGGTGCCTTGGATCAGCAGCGACAAGGCAATACCCACGACGAACCCATTTGGTATTGGTGAAATCCACGCGGTCTGGCGGGACTATATTCCCTGTGATACCGCGCCCAAACTGCTTAACTACTTTGCCGTTGGCGATGCGGCCGCGCGCACCAACCCTTTGTACGGCCGTGGCTGCAGTACTGGCACCCTGCACGCCCACTTACTCAGTGAAGTGCTTAGCAATGAATCCGATCCTTGGCAGCGTGCGCTGACATTTCGACGTAAAACCGAGGAAGAAATCAGGCCAATTTTTAACGCCAGTCTGAAAGAAGATAAAAATGGCATCAAAAAAGCCGAGGCCGTGCGCTGCGGACATGCCGTCGATAAGGCCAACTCCATCAAACACTGGTTTGGTCTCGCCTTCGGCGATGCCCTGGTCGCCGCGGCCAAGTATCAGTTGCATGTGCATCGCGGCATCATGCGCACCGTTAATTTGGTAGAAAAACCTGGCGCATTTTTAAAAGATAAAAAAATTCGCAACACGGTGTTGCGCTATATGTTGTTTGGCCGCAAAAGGAATGCCGCTGCCCGCGTGCAGCATGGAACCAGTCGCGACGAAATGATCCAAATCGTCTGTGATTCGTCCTAAATCATCTCGAGACGTTTAACTTGGCCGGCTCAGATCGGTTCCGTGCCCCATGTAAGGAAATCACATATGCAAAATCTCTTTTCAGTTCAGGACAAAGTCGTTGTCGTTACCGGTGGTTCTCGGGGCATCGGCGAAATGATCGCCGCAGGCTATTTGGCAAACGGCGCTAAGGTCTATATCACCTCGCGCAAAGCCGATGTCTGCAACGCAACCGCAGGGCGCCTGATGGAAACCTACGGCGGCGAGTGTGTGTCGATCCCTGCTGATATGGCGACATTGGCAGGCATTGAGGGTTTTGTGAGTGAATTGTGCAGCAAGGAGACCCATCTGGACGTACTGGTCAATAATGCCGGCGTCGCTTGGGGTGCGCCGCTTGAAGACTTTCCGGAAGTGGGCTGGGACAAGGTCATGGACACCAACGTGAAAGGCGTATTTTTCCTGACGCAAAAACTGCTGCCGTTACTGGAACAAAACGCAGCGCACAATGATCCCGCTCATGTGATTAACGTCGGCTCCATTGACGGCATCAAGACTCCGATTTTCGATAATTTCTCCTACGGCCCGTCAAAAGCCGCGGTGCATCATCTCACCCGCGTATTGGCGGCCCACCTGATCAAACGCCACATCATTGTGAACGGCATAGCACCCGGGCCCTTCCCAACCTATATGCTCAGTGCTGGCGTGGGTGGTGGCGGTGATACCGAAAACACGGATTGGGATGCTCTGGGTAAGGGTAATCCGCGCGGACGAGTAGGTACGCCAGAGGACATTGCTGGACTAGCGATCTTTCTGAGCTCACGGGCCAGCGGCTTCACCGTTGGCGACGTCATCACCTGTGATGGCGGCTCTGTCGTTTCCTGATAGATCTGCGAGGGCTAATTCTGCAAGCTGGTTCTAGGCGGGGCTGCGCTTTTGCAACCCCGGGGAATACATGCTGATCAGGCGTTGGTCTTTTGCCCAAGCAGAGGCGGCTGTTGCGGGCACCCGGGCGCGCAGAGCCTGGACCGCATGGTCCACATCCTGTAACTCCGAGATGCCTTCAACGCTGGTTGGGACATTCACTGCCAAATCTGCCAAACGCTGGATTAAGCGTTCACAGGCCTGCGTTTGATCAACAAATTTTCCTGCCCAAGCGCAGAATGAGATGTAAATGTACAGCGTTTCCCTGAGTCCAAAATTTACCACTTGGCTGGCATCCAGAGGTGTTGGCACGACGACATGATCAAGGTGAGCAACGCCCTGACTCATTTCGGCCAAAAAATCACCATATTTGTCCGTTAAGTTGAGGCCCGAGGTGGCGCGTTCAATACTGTAGTAGTTTGCCGCGTCACCACGATCCGCCTTGATCACCAGATAGGATAAGGATGCGCTGCAGGCCACCCAGGTTTTATAGCCGCTGACCTGCACGCAATCATTGCGGTAACGGGCTTTTACTCCGGGTAGAGGTGGATCATTCTTCCGGTCCTCGGATACGGCGAATGCCGCGATACCATCCGTTGGGAGTTCAGTAAAAGTATGCCGCAAGGCGCACTGATATCCGGCCACAAATACCCACGCCATCCGGTCCGCCAATAAACCGCCTTTCACAGCTTGAGCCGGCAGAGAGTCCAGACCGGTTACCTGCTGCAACCACAGTTTCGCATAAGCATGCTCGTCCGGAATATCTGTCGGGGTATGCGCCGCCAAACTTTTTCGGTAATCGAACGTCATACCGGAGCACTCCCGCGCACCTGCAGGCGATGAATCAAACGCGGATCGTCGCCATGATCGTGCACCGCGTAGTGAAGCAGGCATCTGTTGTCCCACATCACCAAGTCGCCCGCCTGCCACTGGTGTCGTGCTTGGAATTCTGGGCGAACACAGTGTTCATACAGGTAGTCCAGCAATACCTTACTTTCCTGCCGTGACCAGTCACGAAACCGCCGAGTGAACGCCTTGCACACGTACAACGCACGCTGACCGGTTTCATCGTGGGTGCGTACGACAGGGTGCTCTGCTTCGGAGGCTTGATCTGGGTCTTGACCATACAAGCGTGCCAGATCCTTGGCAGAGTGCTGGGCCACCAAGGAATCCACCAAGGACTTCATGCCGGTACTCAGCTCTTCGTAGGCGTGAATCTGATTCGCAAAGGCAGTTTCTCCGCCGATGGCTGGAGCCTCTAGGGCATACAGCATGGTGAGCTTTGGCGGCCTGGGGTCATAGGTCATATCCGAGTGCCAATGCTGGTTTACATCGCGCTTTTTGCCGCGATTTCGCAGCTCGATGATGTTTGGGTAGCCAGGCAAACTGCCGTAAGGAAAGGGCACCAGTTCTCCCCAATGTTGAGCGAAAGCGATTTGTTCATCGGGCGTGAGCTCTTGCTTCGGGAAGACCAACACGTGATGCTCGCCAAACAGTTGATTCAGCGTCGCAGCCTCGTCCTCACCCACCTTACGCACGTCCAAATCTTCTACAATTGCCCCGAGGGGCGCGGCCATTTTCGTTACGCGCATTGCCTATCCTTACTGCAAACCAGCTACAACTTAACCACAACCGCTGGCATTTTACCCCTGCAAAACCTACCACGTGACAGGTTACACTCGATCCAACGTTACTGATGCAGAGCAGGATATGCCTTTCAGCACCAGCACCATTGGTGCGCAAACAACATCCGAGCAGCACACCACCGATGCCCGCTGGCTGATGGCCTATGCGGGTAGCCTGGGGGACATGAATCCCTCCTACATGGATACAACACAAGAAATTTATGCCCACCCGGTCTTCCCGGTTTGTCTGGAGTGGCCGTCCATACTCGCTACCCGACAGTTGGCCGGTGCCGGCGGCCTGACAGATCAAGAGGCAAGCAAAGGCGTACACGCCACCCACGATCTGCACATCTACCGAAGCATCCGCCCCAATGAAACGCTGCACACACATGCTCGGATCATTGACGTTCAGGAAATCCGACCGGGTGCCGCCTGCGTTATGCAAATCGACACAGTCGACCTCGCAGATCAGCTGGTGTGCCGAACCTATCAGACCACCATTTACCGGGGTGTGGGTGTGAGCCACGACCACGCCAAACCGGGAGAAGCTGCTCCACCCCTACCGTCGCAGGTTTCTGACTTCGAGGTTGACAGGGTGATCTTCGCACCAGTTGCTGCGCAGCTGGCACATACCTATACCGAATGCGCGCACATTTGGAATCCAATTCATACCGACCGCGCAGTCGCACTCGCCGCCGGTCTGCCAGACATCATCTTGCATGGCACGGCGACGCTGGCGTTGGCAGTCAGTGGCATCATCAATCAGTGCTTGAATGGGGACGCTGACAGGGTGAGGCGTTTGGGCGGCCGTTTCGCCGCGATGGTATTCATGCCCAGTGATATTGAACTGCAGATCGGCAAGGCCGATCGCGGCATCATCGCTTTCCGGGTGCTCAACGCACAGGGCCAAGAAGCCATCAGCCAAGGCTTCCTGAGCTACCAGTAGCCTTGCTGAGTGAAAGCGTCTAGCGCCCGGCGCTAGGCGACCTTGTCTAAGTCGCGGTTGTCTGTTTCCTTCAAAGCATGTATCGCAAACCATGTCAGCACATTAGCAAGAGCAATGTAGGCGGCGACCCACATGGAGCTGCCAAAGATCAGCAACAAGGTCGTCGCGATAATGGGTGCAAATCCGCCACCTAAGATCGCGCCCAACTGATAACCCAGTGAGGCACCGGAATAGCGGACCTCAGTACTGAACAATTCAGCCAGCAATGCAGCTTGGGGGCCGTACATCATAGAAATAAAAATATGACTGATGGAGAGACCCGCAGTAATCAAATACCAATTACCCGTATCGATCATGGCAAACATCACAAAGGCCCAGATCCCGGTGAGAATCGCGCCTAGCTTGTATATGCCCCGGCGTCCGTAACGGTCCGACCACGCACCGAAAAAGAAATTTGCCGGAATCGCGAACATGGTGCTGATGAGCACGGCTGTCAGCATATCCGATCGCGGAATGTTCAAACCCTCAGGATCGGTGCCGTAAGAAATGATAAAGGCGACACAGATATAGAAGGTCACTTGCACACCCAAGAACGAGCCCGCCGCCAGGGCGATTTCCTTCGGATAAGTGGTCAATGCTTTGAGCACCGGCGAGCGTGGCTTCGCCTCCGTCGGCTGAGAAGCTTCTGCCAATTCCTTGAAAGCTTCGGTGTCTTCCAATTTCAGCTGCACGTAAAGACTCAGACCGATCAGCAGCACGCTGCATATAAAGGGCACTCGCCAGCCCCATTCCATAAACGCTTCATCCGACAGGCTGCCACTCACCGCGAGAAAGGCTAGATTGGCTAGCACGAGGCCCGCGGGCGCGCCGCATTGCGCGAACGCGCCATAGAATCCGCGTTGGTTCGAAGGCGCATTTTCCGTGACCAACAACATCGCGCCACCCCACTGACCACCAACGGCCAAACCCTGAACAAAACGCAGCAAAATCAGCAGCACCGGTGCTAGCGGACCAATCTGAGCGTAGGTGGGCAACAACCCAATCAGCGTAGTCGCCACGCCCATCATCATCAGGGCGGTCACCAA
>JAYOVN010000081.1:0-9008 GCA_038151515.1 Gammaproteobacteria bacterium
TTCGGCAAAGGTATCCTAAGCACAAGCCCACCAGCACGGTGCAGCAGACGTAGGCTGTAACGGGTAAGGCGTAGGTGCCGCTAATGGTCATTAGTTCACCGGCGTTGAGCTTGAATCCGAGTAAGACTATGGCTGTTTGCAGGGCATATTTGCCGATTAGGCTGCCGTAGGGGAGCGGTGGGCGATCCAGAGCAAGCGAGATTAGCATGCCGATGACCAAGGCGATGGCGGGATTGCCGGCATAGATCAAAGCGCACATCGCAACGATAGAGACTAACTTTTCACCGGCATTCGAACTGCCGAGGTAAGTTAAGACAGGTTTTGATGAAATAGCTGCATCCCCCGAAGCAGTACTCTTGGAGCGGATCCTATATAACCTTGGCGCATAAATATATAACTCGGCGACAGGAGTGGGAGAGCCCACTGTCGCCCAAGTGGTTTTGATACTGCCAGTCGCGGGGTTAACTGAGGAGTTTATGGGGTCTGTTTGGAAACTGGACGATGGCACCGGAAGGGTCGGTCAGTTCATCGTTGGTGCCGCTCTCGAGCCACATTATATCGGCTGCAAAGAGCTGAGAAATGGGTTTGAGGGCCGCTAAAAGCCCATTTTCAGCAGCTTTCAGGTCTGAACAACGCTCCCAAACCAGCCAAGTCTCAGGCGTTATGTAGTTATTAGCAGCAATGGTAATACGATAGGCGCATTCTTCTACCGACCAGTGCATCGCTAGACGCAAAAGGTGGACTCGAGCGCCAATGGATTGGGCCGATGAAGGGGGTTGTGATTCCTGCACGGTGGATAAGACTTATCGATTTATTGGGTTAAGGTCACTGGTTCGCGATGTTCAGTGGGCACGCCATTACCAACCCCTACCATTTCATCGAAAGCGGACTTGTGGACGAAGTCCGCGCGCTGTACTCCGATGTCTTTGAGGGCATCAAAGGCGCTGCGGCGGCTGCGAAACTTCAACGTGCTGCCGCCTTGGTCAACTATGGGTTGGCGCTTTCCGTTAGTGAGGCTGAAGATCAAATAAATGCTCGGGTCGACACCGTGGACTTCAAGCTCAGGTTGATTGCCTTGGCTTATGTGGTTCTTCAAATCGCTCAACGTCATAAACAGCCCCGCCTTTTTGTGCGGACCTGAGGATCCACCCTTGGCGATGCAAAACATGTGAAGGCGAAAAGAGGTCTAAGAAATAGTCAACTGTGGGTGCCTTTAAATGTGAGCTGGTTGGCAAAGTATCCAATGTTCTCGGATCAAGGCAGAAATTCGAGGATGAACGGTAGTTTTTGCTGGATAATCGGTTTGTCTCCGCTACCTAGGGCCTATGCCTATGCTCATGACCAACGAAATCCAATGCGACTTTCATCATTATTTAGAAAGCAGTGCGAGGGAATTTATGGCACTGCCTGAGGATCGTGTTCCTGAACTTGAACTGAAAACTCAAACTCGGGTCATAGCCATTCACGTGCTTGATGCGAAACCCGCCGCTTTACTGTTTTTTCAATCGATCATGGAGCGCGAGCCGGATCGATTCAAAGCCTTGAACCGATTGTTTCACCAAGCGCAGCCCGGCTTAGACGGTGCTGGTTGGGTCGTGACACGCTTTGCAGGTGCTGTCTACCTAAGTCTGTGCATGGGTGACGAAATCTATATCAGTCTGATCCCCCCCAAATTTAGCCCCCAAGCTTTAGGCCTGGCTAAGCGTTTTGACCGTTTTATGGATTGTTCTGTCGCCACAGACAAAGCAACCAGCGGTTCCTCAGCAATGCCTTTTTCCTTGGCCCAATCGTTAGTGAATCAAACGACATAAGAGAGTGCAGTGGCCTGAAAGGCTCGTTCATCTACTTTTTGTTACCACCTGCCGGAAAGATATGGCGCGATTAACTCCTATTGGCAGACTCAGGCCTCGTTGATCAGCGGATGGCTCGGACGTCACATTGAGGTGCTATCGGTGCCTTATGCAAACCAGAGACAGGCGTCAGGTCACGGGCTTGGATGCAATTGGTCAAGTCAAAGACAGGGCGGGGTCTGTACAGGAGCCAGTCGGTCGTTGCATGCCAGTATTTGGCAACAGTGCGAACAAAAGCGACTGAATGATGATGACTGAAAGCCCCATCGCTGAAAAAAGCAAATGAACGAAACGAAATGAACGAAACAAATTGAACGAAACAAATTGAACCAAAAACCGGGCAAAAACGAACAAACGGCCACAGGTAGCCAAGGGGTGTTAGCCATGAGTAAAGCGAATTTGGGCAGTAATCAGCAGGATTTAAAGGCCGCGGGAGCCGAGAGGTCGGTGTTTCCAGACCCAGTGGACACGGCGAAATCAGCTCAAGAAGGTCACGGGCGAGTGGGTGATATGGGCCGCTCTTTTTCTAGCAGACTACGAGAGTTGAGGCGCGATAAGGCCCTGTCACTGAGGAAACTGGGTCGAGAAATCGGCGTTACAGCCAATGCGGTCCTGCGTTGGGAAAAAGACGAGGTCACCCCGACGCGGGGCAAAATGTTAGAGTTGGCGCGCTTTTTTGATGTGGAGCCTGCTTGGTTGGCTTGGGGTATTGGTTCTCGCAGAAATCGGCTGAAACCTGACGACCTCATACCCCAGTTGGCCAAATGTGACGACACCCAATTAACAGCGATCAGCGCCTTGCTTGACGCCTTTGATCGAGACCCGGAATCACTGTTGTCCTAGGATAACCATGTTGTTTTAACCCGGCACTTATTGTTCACTCCCAAAAGTTGGCGCGCCCGTAGTTGAGGAAAAGCTACAGGCGTTAGCCGGTAAACAAGTGTTGGCGTTATCTTTTAGAGGGGGTGAACATGCCAATGAACGTGTTGGGGATGATCGGTGTTGCGCCGCCACAGGACGCGTCGACTGTGCACATTGTGGGCGGCGGCATAGACAAAGATTACATCAAGGCCTTTACTCAAGCTCACGAGCGGTCAGGTTTTGACGCAGTACTCATTGGACACTCCTCAAGTTCAGCAGATGGGTTTGGCGTCGCGCAATACGCCGCCACACATTCCGAGCGCATCAATATTTTGCTTGCGCATCGGCCGGGCTTTAGCGAGCCAACACAGGCCGCTCGAAGGGTTGCCACCTTGGATAACCTGATCGATGGGCGTCTTTGGCTTCACATCATTACTGGCGGCGTGGACGCAGACCAGCGTAGGGATGGCGACTACACGCCCCACGATGAACGCTACCAGCGGACGGACGAGTATTTAGAAGTTATGCGTCTGGTCTGGAACTCCTCGGAACCCTTTGACTACGAGGGTAAGTTTTATCGGGTTAGCCGGGCGGCTTCTGAGGTCCAAGGTCACCAGCAACCTCATGTGCCACTGTGGTTTGGTGGTGTATCTGATGCGGCGATACCCGTTGGTGCCAAGCACTGTGATATGTATGCGTTGTTCGGGGAGCCTCGGGCGCAAGTGCAAGAATTGATGGATCGCATCAGTGGGGAAGCATCAACGTTCCAGCGGAACCCTGCATTTAATTTGTCGTTCCGGCCAATTATTGGGGCAACTGAAGAAGAGGCTTGGCGCAAGGCCAAAGACATTCTTGCAGGCGTGGAAGCGGCCTCGGGTGGTGGTTCTTCGAAACAACCGGAAGCTGAAACAGCTCGCCGACTGATGAGCCTCATCGACGGCGGAGAGGTACAGGATGAGCGCCTGTGGGTGCCCATAGCGGCGGCGGCCAAGGGCAGTGGCAACTCCACGGCCCTAGTAGGAACCCCAGAGCAAGTGGCTGAGGCCATCGCAAAGTACTACGACATGGGTGTGCGCGGCGTTTTGATTCGGGGGTTCGATCCGTTTAACGATGCCATCGAATATGGAAACGAGTTGATACCCCAGATACGAGAAAAGGTTGCCGCCCGAGACGCTGCCAAGTAGTACTCCTGTGACCGCGTCGGGCGAAAGTTGAATTTTCGCGGCTCTTTTAGGAGCCGCCTTTTGACAGGCGCGGTCCTCTAGTAGGCCCTGCCTTCTAGGGGACCAATAATGGCCCAATCCACTAAAGCCGAAGCGACGGCTAGGGCAACGCAAACAATAAAAATAACGCCGAGCAGACGCCAGACATGGAATTTTTCCTCTTCTTCGGGGGCTGGTGGCTGTTCGTCTGGGTGCATGCTCGGATCCTATTCTGGCTAAAGGTTTGTTCGCGTGGGACGCCGTAACGCTCTGGGTCAGGCGCTAAGTGACTTTCCTTGGTCGTCTAAGCTTCCGAGATGCTCGCCATGGCTGCAACCGTTTCCCGATTGAGTCCAGCTTGTTCCGCAGCCTTCAGGACAGACTCCCAGCTGTTTGGGTCGATCTCGGCACCCTGAGCCATACGTTGGGCCTGAGTTTCTTTCTCGGGGTCGCCTGGCAACCGTACACGATCAGTACCCGCCGCTGGGGTGCTGGCGTAGATATAGTCCGCCATGGCAGACACCTCGTGATCAAAGGCGTCTAAATCGCCAACGGCTTTGGGGTCTATCAAGATGGATAGCATATTGTTGAGCGTGGCGCCCAGCCGTGGATGTTCTGGCTGCATGGTGAACAAACCGCCCAAGGCGCCGCCTAACATCTCGCAAATCACCATCAATCCATAGCCCTTGTGACCGCCGAAAGGTTGCATGGCCCCGGTGGGTGTTTTGCCGAAAATTACGGCAGGGTCCTTGGTTTCTACACCGTCTTCATCGACCAAGGACTGGGCTGGAACCGGCACACCTTTCATATGGGCCACTCGAACCTTGCCCGCTGCCACCGTGGTAGTGGCCATGTCCAAGACGATGTGTTGACCGTTTTTGCGTGGCACGGCACAGCAGTAGGGATTGGTAATGAAGCGCCGGTCCCGGCCCCCAAAAGCCACAACCATCGGGTCATGACCGACGACGTTAACGTAGTGCATGGAGACAAGTCCTGCATCGGCGCAGTATTCAGCAAATGCTCCGATCCGCCCAAGGTGAGCCGCGTTGCCCAGCGCTACGCAGGCAATACCAAAGTCTTTGGCTTTTGCGATGCCAAGATCCATGGCTTCAAAGCCAACGATGCGACCAAGGCCAGTGCCGCCGTCCACGGAAACGATGGCGCCATTGTCTCGCTGGACGGTGATGTGTCCATGCGGGTCGACTTGTTTGTCGAGCATGCCCTTGACGTAGGAAGGCACCATGCCGACACCGTGAGAGTCATGACCTTTCAAGTTGGCTTCGACAAGGTGGGCGGCGACGGCATCGGCATGCGCGACCGGAGCGCCAGCGCCTTGAAGGATGGCACTGGCAACTCGGGTAAGAGATCCATGTTCAATCAGCATTGGTGTAATCCTTGGGTCAGCGTGAATGGCATAAGTCGTAACAAAACACGAGTTTACTCGCCCATGCTTGGGGATTCGAGGGTGGTGAAGTCGTTTGCCTTGGATGTGCCGCCATATGACGTTGCGGTGCAACTAGCATGGCGTAGGTTGGCAGCCATGGAAGGGAAGTGAGATGGCGCACCCGACAGGATTCGAACCTGTAATCCCCGGTTTCGTAGACCGGTGCCTTATCCAGTTTGGCCACGGGTGCAGAGCGCGGCATTATCTGGAAGAACGCGCCAGTTCTCAAGATATTTCCGTCGATAGATTGATGCCATGTTTTTTTCGCCCTCGCAATCATCGCCAAACACCGGCGTTTAATTATATCCTTCATCCTAAATGGACGGTTTTTTTGGAGATAAGATGAGCGAGCTTGATCCCTTGGTCGCTTCTGGCTTGCAGCTAATGTTGGTCGGGATGGGTACGGTCTTCGTGTTTTTGTCGCTGCTGGTGTTTGCTGTCCGGCTCATGAGTGGGGTTGTGGGTCGCTTAACGCCCGGCCAACAGGAGGGTTCAGCCAGCGATTCAACGGGCGGCGTGCCCCCAGCTCATGTGGCTGCCATTGTCGGCGCGCTTAAAAAGCACACAAAGAGTTAAGTCCATCAAGCATCCTGGTGCTTGATGGGTGCTTATGCGGTGACACGAAACGTCAACGAAAACAGTGGATAAGAAATGAATCAGAAAAAACTAGGCATTACCGACGTTGTACTTCGAGATGCGCACCAGAGCCTACTAGCCACGCGAATGCGGATTGAGGACATGCTACCCATCGCACCAAAACTGGATCAGGTGGGGTTTTGGTCCCTGGAATCTTGGGGCGGGGCGACCTTTGACGCCTGCATTCGCTATCTTGGCGAGGATCCTTGGGAGCGTATTCGGTTGCTCAAGGATGCAATGCCAAATACACCCCAGCAGATGCTGTTACGCGGCCAGAATATCCTTGGGTATCGCCACTACGCAGATGATTTGGTTGAGAAATTTGTAGAGCGGGCTGCCCACAATGGGGTCGATGTGTTTCGCATTTTTGACGCCATGAACGATACGCGGAACCTGCAAACGGCCATTCGGGCAACGCTAGCTACCGGAAAGCATGCACAAGGCACGATTTCTTATACGGTGAGCCCTGTGCACACATTGGATTTGTGGCTAGACCTAGGCAAGCAAATTGAGGACATGGGGGCGGAGAGTCTTTGTATCAAGGACATGGCGGGACTGCTGAAACCTTATACAGCGTTTGAGTTGGTGAGTGGCTTGAAAGCCAGTCTCGATATACCCATTCACATGCAATGTCACGCCACCACGGGTATGTCCACTACCACCTACCTCAAGGCCATTGAAGCGGGTATCGATAATGTAGACACGGCGATTTCCTCGATGAGCATGACCTATGGGCATTCAGCCACCGAGTCTCTGGTAGCCATGCTTCAAGACCAAGAGCGGGATACCGGACTAGACATCAATTTGCTTGAGGAAATTGCGGCCTACTTCCGCGAGGTCAGAAAGAAATACGCCGAGTTTGAAGGCGGGCTGCGAGGCGTGGACTCGCGCATTTTGGTCGCCCAGGTCCCCGGCGGCATGTTGACCAACTTGGAGGGACAACTGAAGGAGCAGAATGCTGGAGAGCGCCTTGATGAAGTGCTTGAGGAGATTCCCAGAGTGCGAGAAGACTTAGGCATGATTCCTCTTGTGACGCCGACTTCCCAAATTGTTGGAACCCAGGCTGTGATCAATGTGCTTTCAGGGTCACGCTATGCCTCAATTACCCGAGAATCGGCAGGGGTGCTTCGAGGTGAATATGGCGCAACCCCCGCGCCAGTAGATGCGGCTTTACGCGAGCGGGCCTTAGACGGCGATGAATTGATTACGGAGCGTCCCGCAGACCACTTGTCTGCTGAGGTAGAGGAACAAACTCAAGCTCTGCGCCAACTCGCGGCGGATGAAGGTTTTGTGCTGGCGCCTGGGTCGGAAGCCGAGGAAATTGACGACGTACTGACCTACGCGTTGTTTCCACAAGTTGCTGGCAAGTTTTTTGCCAACCGCGACAATCCGGAAGCCTTCGAGCCAGCACCGAGCGCTGGTTCAGCTGTGAGCCCCGTGGCAAATACCCCGCAAGTGCCTAATGGTTCTCAAACAGTCAGTCACTACACGGTTGCCGTGGATGGCCACGCTTATCAAGTGGTTGTGGCAGATGGCGATACCACCATTGAAGCAGTGGCCTCGCCTGTGATGACGTCCGCCGTGGCGGCAAGTCCAATTTCAGCTTCTGGGTCGATTTCAGTAACCGCTGGCTTGGCAGGCACCATTCACCAGGTTTTAGTTACGGTGGGCGAGCGGGTAGAAGAGGGCCAAGTGGTTTGTATTTTAGAGGCTATGAAAATGGAAACCGAAGTCCGAGCGAGTTCTGCGGGTACCGTGGCGTCGGTTGCCATTGCGGTAGGTGATGCGGTGACCGTTGGACAAGAGTTGATGACTCTGGGTTAGGCGTAGGCTCGGACTTGCCGATTCGCGGGACGAAATATTAGGGAGAACCCGGTTGGAATTTTTTGATCAGCTTTGGGCAGGATCCGGACTTGCGCAGATCACGGGCGGCCAATTCACTATGATCGTGGTCAGCCTCGTACTGCTGTACTTGGCAATTGCAAAAAAGTTTGAGCCACTGCTGCTGGTGACCATCGGTTTTGGTGGCCTTCTGAGCAATATTCCGGGGGTGGAAATAGCCACCGGGGACGGCTTGTTGCATCTGATCTACGTGGTTGGGATTGAAACTGGGGCATTTCCACTGCTGATTTTTATGGGCGTGGGAGCGATGACGGACTTTGGGCCGGTGCTTGCGAACCCCAAGACCTTCTTGCTTGGGGCGGCTGCACAGTTCGGTATTTTTGCCACTTTGCTGGGCGCCTTGGTTCTTAACAGTCTTGGCTGGATGGAATTCAGCCTAAGTCAGGCGGCGGCCATTGGCATTATCGGTGGTGCTGACGGGCCTACGGCGATTTTTGTCGCCGGTAAACTCGCCCCAGAGTTGTTGGGCGCAATAGCCATCGCCGCATATTCCTATATGGCACTTGTGCCCATCATTCAGCCGCCGATCATGAAGGCCCTGACCAATGAGGATGAGCGCAAAATCGTGATGGTTCAGTTGCGAGACGTCAGTCAGGTAGAGCGTATTGTTTTTCCATTGTTGCTATTGCTGCTGGTGGCATTTTTACTGCCCTCGGCTGCACCGCTGTTGGGCATGTTCTGTTTCGGGAACCTGATGCGCGAATGCGGTGTAGTGGATCGTCTGGCAGATACCACTCGCAACGCGTTGATTAACATCGTGACAATTATGCTGGGGCTTGGGGTCGGTTCTAAACTTCAAGCAGAGAATTTCTTAACAGCAGAAACCTTGGGTATTTTGGTTCTGGGCATGTTGGCCTTTGCTATTGGTACCGCTAGCGGCGTGCTAATGGCAAAGTTAATGAATCGGCTTTCATCGTCGCCCATTAACCCGCTCATTGGTGCCGCTGGAGTAAGCGCTGTACCCATGGCAGCCCGAGTGGTGAACAAGGTTGGGCTTGAGGCCAATTCGCAAAATTACCTCTTAATGCATGCCATGGGGCCGAATGTAGCCGGTGTGATCGGTTCCGCAGTTGCGGCAGGTTTGATGATCATGTTGGTTGGAGGGTAAGTCTT
>JAYOVN010000082.1:0-8890 GCA_038151515.1 Gammaproteobacteria bacterium
TGGTTCTCCTTGTTGAGGCGCGAACATTAATGAGATTGATTCTCATTTGCAAATGTAATTTGAACTTATTTACACTTTTCGGTCATCGGGAGAGATGTGGATTAGATGAGCACTTACCTGTGGCGCTTGGATCCGTCAAGCCGCATTAGGGTCTGCTGAAAATCAGGGCTAGGATTCTTTTTTTGTGAACCGGTGCTGCAGTCGCAGGCTCTTAGCAAACAGGCGCTGGTCGCCCAGTTGTTGGGCCGTTGCGGCTTTAAAAGCGTAAAACTGTGGGTTGCGGCGCTTGAGTTTGATGGCCCGATTGATGGCCTCTAAGGCCTGTTCAAAAGCCCCTTGGTTAAACGCCTGTTCTGCTCGCGCATAGTGGTAATAGGGATTCACACGTTGATAGCGAAGCACCATCGCTGCAAATGCCTCCGCCTCCTCTATCCGCCCCTGTTTACGAAGTACTTTCGCCAAACCGGAGATGGCCGCCTGGTCTTTGCTATCGATACCTCGGGCAACCCGATAGGCTTGTTCTGCGTAGGCATCATGGCCCAATATTGAATAAAGCGCTCCAAGATTCGTCCATACATCTGGATTGTCGCTAGCGGTCAGTGCCGCGCGTTTTAGGTAGGCGAAAGCCTGTTCGTAATCGGCTTCGCCCAGGTGTTCGATACTCAAATTCGCATAGAACATCGATGCTGCATGGGCATCACTGATGATTTCCTTTCGCGAGTCTTGGGCTGGACGAACCGAGTTAAAGTCCACGCTGAGTTCATCGCTGCCTGCGCCGGGCAGTCGAACCCCGCCCACATGAACATTGATGTGATTGACCCGAAGCAAAAGGCCAGAACTTAACTCCCACTTTGGGGGTACGTGGACTTTCTGATAGCTGGCATCAAGGTTTGCTTCTCGAGCCAAAGCGATAAAGAGATTGGTATAGGCTACGCAGTTGCCTTTTTTGCGATCAAAAGTTTGTGCCGCAGAGAACGTAGCGGATTGATCGTATGGGCTACCAAAGAAACCTTGCTGCTCCAATTTATGCATCAGGCGGCGAAAACGCACGTGAGGGAATGAAGAGCTGCCGACGTCTTGGGCGATAAACTCGCGCATTTGCCGGCTCATTGACAGTGGGTCCTGATGTGGGGCCGGCGCTATCGAACGACCAAACGCCGCTGTGCCATCAAGTAACTGGGGCACGAAGCGAACTTGCTGTGTCACATCCACGGCGGCACAACCGCTGATCAGCGCCATCAAGATCAAAGCAAACAAAGGTCGAGTACTCATAGTTCTTCGAATATAGAACTGCGACCACTATTGCTCAACCGGGTCGTACCGGGGGCGAGTTTTTGTGAAGAGATTGACCAGTGTCTAGGACTTGGGAAGACTTCGAGGAGGTGGTGGAGCCAGGGAGAGTCGAACTCCCGACCTCTTGAATGCCATTCAAGCGCTCTACCAACTGAGCTATGGCCCCAACGAAGCGCGCATATTAGGTAGCTGCCGCCACCCTGTCAATTAACGATAACAAGTACAGCGCGAAACCTATCCTTGGAGCCCTGGAGGAAACACCTCAGAGCTGCAGTTCGCCCGAATTAGTGGTCTGAGCTTAGAGGCAACAAGGCCTGATAGGCTTTATCCAGTCGCTTGCGTTCTTTATTGGAAGCTCCCAAGGCGTCGAGTCCCGCGCGTAATCTGGCCCGACTCAAGTCCGCTCCCAGAAATATCCATGAATCGAACAACGGTAGGGATACCGCCCGACCGCTGGTGGCGATAAACAGCGGAAACAGGAAGTCTCGGAATTTAAGCTCCATGGCGCCGGCTAGCTGCTGACACAGGGTAAATAAATCATCCCTCTGCCACTGACGCATGTCATCGAAGGCGGACAATGTGTGGTGCAAAACTGCCAGCACCTCAGATCGCTGAAGGCTCTTATGATTGAAGTCTTCTTCGGTCAGTTCGCCTAGGTTCCCCAACAGATAATTGACCAGCGGTAGCAGATCTGACAGCCGCTCTGCCCGTTCCTGCACCAAGGGCACCAGCTGCTCGAGCTTGTCGGCATTGAGCATCCAATCCTGCACCCGCTGAGCGTACTCGGACACCTCAAGGCGGCGCAAGTACTGGCCGTTAAGCCAGCTCAGCTTTGTTTGGTCGAAAATCGGGCCGCCAGTGGTCATTCGATCAATGTCGAAGGCGTCTACCATTTCCTGACGACTGAAAATCTCGGCTTCATTGGGCATGGACCAGCCCATCATGCTGAGGTAATTCGTCAGCGCCTCGGGCAGATAACCCATGTCCCGGTAGTAGGTCACACTGGTGGGGTTCTTCCGCTTGGATAACTTGCTTTGATCTGGATTGCGCAGCAAAGGCAGATGAATGAGCTCCGGCATCGACCAGCCGAAATACTCGTACAGGAGTTTGTGCTTGGGCACGGAGTTCAACCACTCCTCGCCTCGCAGAATATGGCTGATCCCCATTAGGTGATCGTCTACGACCACGGCCAAGTGATAGGTGGGCATGCCATCGGCTTTGACTAGCACCTGCATGTCAATTTGACTGTATGGAATCGTTATGTCACCGCGCAGCCGATCCGTAAACGTGCACTCCCCGGTCTCAGGCACCCGCATACGAACCACATGACTTTCCCCGTCTGCAAGTCGCCGAGCAACCTCGTCAGCATCTAGATGGCAGCAGTGGCCGTCATAGCGGGTGGTCTGCTTGCTCGCCTGTTGTTCTGCCCGCACCGCGTCTAGACGCTCCTTCGTACAAAAGCAGTAAAAGGCATTGCCGTCGTCCAGCAGCTGCTGGACATGGGTTTGATAGGTGGTCTTGCGCTCGCTTTGTCGATAGGGGCCATGGTCGCCGCCAACATTGGGGCCTTCATCCCAATCCAAGCCCAACCAATTCAGGGCATCGTAAATGGCCTGCTCGGACTCAGCGGTACTGCGCGCCTGATCCGTATCTTCAATGCGCAGCACGAAC
Source organism: Gammaproteobacteria bacterium (assembly GCA_038151515.1). Lineage (GTDB taxonomy): Bacteria > Pseudomonadota > Gammaproteobacteria > Pseudomonadales > Azotimanducaceae > UBA4421. Next base: position 2,965 of record JAYOVN010000082.1, read on the forward strand.
TGCCCGCCATGATGGCGGGCAAAAACCCAGTTAAACAGCGCCATGTAGGCGGTCCCAACGTGGGGATCACCGGTTGGAGATGGCGCGATACGAGTTCTAACTGGAGTGGACGTCAATGGTTAAAATCCCATCTTCACAACGTCCTCGGGAATCAACGGATAGCGAATCCCAGAGAGCTTCTGGGCTATGCGAACTACCTGACAGGCGTAACCGAACTCGTTGTCATACCACACATAGAGCACCACCCGGTTGTCCTTGGTGATGATGGCTTCGCCGTCCACGATACAGGCATGGCGATTGCCCACCAGATCCGACGACACGATCTCTGGCGATGTGGTGAAGTCGATCTGGCGCTGAAGGCTGCTGTGCAGAGCCGCGGAACGTAAAAACTCTCTTACTTCCTCTTCACTGCCGGCTTTCTCAAGGGTCAAATTCAAAATCGCCAGGGATACGTTGGGCGTGGGCACTCGAATGGCATTACCCGTGAGCTTGCCCTCAAGTTCCGGCAGCAACTTAACCACAGCGGAAGACGCACCGGTCTCTGTGATCACCATGTTCAAGGGCGCACCGCGGCCGCGTCTGTTTTTCTTGTGATAGTTGTCGATCAAGTTTTGATCATTGGTATAGGCGTGAACGGTCTCCACGTGGCCACACTCGATGCCATAGTGGTCGTTCATGGCTTTTAGCACTGGAACGATGGCATTGGTGGTACAACTGGCGGCAGCGATGACCCGATCACTGTCCTCGATGTCTGCGGTATTAATCCCGGACACGATGTTTTTGACCTCACCCTTGCCCGGCGCCGTAAGTACAACCTTGCCAGCCCCCTTTGACTTCAAGTGCTCGGACAAACCGGCCATATCGCGCCACGCGCCGGTGTTGTCAATGATCAGCGCGTTGTGAATGCCGTAGGACTCGTAATCTACTTGGTCAGGACTTGGGGCGTAAATCACACGAATGACGTTGCCGTTGGCAATGATGCACTCGTTCTCTTCGTCCACTCGAATGGTGCCCTGAAAACTGCCGTGCACGGAATCGCGTCGAAGCAAACTGGCCCGTTTTACCAAATCGTCTGCACTGGCTTTACGCACGACAATGGCGCGCAGTCTCAACTGACTGCCACTGCCGGTCTTTTCAATCAAAAGCCGAGCGAGCAGACGACCGATTCGCCCAAAGCCGTAGAGCACCACATCTTGTGGTTCAGCAATCGGTTGTTGGTCTTGGCCAACCACCTTGGCACATTCCTTACGAGCATAGTCCTCGGGGCTGAGCTTGGCCGCCTCTTCATCTTCCATATACTTGCTGGCTAACTTGCCAAGGTCGATGTGACAGGGTCCAAGATCCAAACCAGCAATGGCCTGCAACAACGGAAAGGTCTCAAATTCTGAGAGTTCATTTTGAGCGACCTGCCGCACATAGCGGTGGGCCTTCATGAGCTTGGTCACGCTTTGATTGTACAGCGCGCGCCCGTAGCAATAGACAACAATGTTCTTTCGATAAAGCTTACCAATCAGCGGAATCATCGCTTCGGCTAGGGCTTCGCGCTCCTTCCAGTCTGGAAAATAGTCATCGAGGTTGTTTAGGGCCACGGTATCTCCTTGAACAATCACTAGGGTTTGCTTCAACCCTTCATGCACCCAAGCGGCAGCCTTGGAGATAAAGGGCAAAGGCGTGTTCTGACGGCGCGCGATTCTAGCACCAAGTTCAAAGGGATAACATTAATCCGCGCAAACCAATGCAGGCCAGGCATGCTGCCCGAACTGGTGCTCAGGCGCTATGGACCAACAAACAGGTTTAAGAGATTTACCTAGCGATAGCCTTGATTGATCGATGCTAAAACATCGTTACCCGGGCAAAGGGTATCTTCGGCAAGTTCATTCAGGGGCTGCGCCGTGGTTTCCATTATGTCGTGACATTCCACGGCGTCTGGATCCACGTAGAGTAGGCCTGTGGCTACCTGACCCTGCTCCTGCATTTTCTGCACATAGTTCAAGGCACCAATTCGGTCATAAGGATCGTAATCTGCATCAACCTTGTACAGCTGTAAGGTGCTGCCATCGGGCATCGCCACATCCTCGTGGGTTCCCTCTGCATAATCGGCGGTGATCTCTGGCTGACCTAGGATCAAATCAGCGTTTACCACGCTACTGGTGTGCTCTCGCACAAATTCGAAACTCTTGGTGGAGCCGTTATGATTGTTGAAGGCAACACAGGGCGAGATCACGTCGATAAAGGCCATACCCTTGTGCTTTAACGCGGCCTTGATAAGAGGCACCAACTGGCGCTTGTCACCAGAAAAGCTGCGACCGACAAAACTGGCGCCTAACTGCAGGGCAATACTGACTAGGTCGATGGGCTCATACAGATTGGGAATCCCCTTTTTACTGGTAGAACCCTTGTCATTGGTGGCGGAAAATTGGCCCTTGGTTAAACCGTAAGTGCCATTGTTATCGACCAAGTAGAGCATGTTGGTGCGACGCCGCACTACATGGGCAAACTGCCCAAGGCCAATGGAGGCGCTATCGCCATCTCCGGAAACGCCGATGCACATCAGCTCTCGGTTAGCGAGATTGGCGCCGGTCATGACGCTGGGCATGCGGCCATGCACCGAATTGAAGCCATGGCTGCGATTAAGAAAATAACTGGGTGTTTTTGAAGAACAACCAATTCCTGAAACCTTGGCAAAGCGGTGCGGCGGTAACGCCAGTTCCGCGCAGGCTTGAACGATGGCCGCACTGACCGAATCGTGGCCGCAACCGGCACACAGGGTAGAAACCGACCCCTCGTAATCACGACGGGTTAGGCCCAGTTCGTTGACCGGAAGGTTTGGATGATGGATGCGTGGCTTGGCTACAAATGTCATGAGGTCACCTCGGTCAAACGGGCCAATTTATGTTCTTCATAATAGGCGCTGATCTGCTCATCAATGTAATCAGCGGAAATGGAAAGCCCGGCAAAATACAGAATCGGTATGAGCTTGGCTGGGTTCGTTTCCAGTTCGTTGATGAGCAAGGTACGCATCTGGCCGTCGCGATTCTGCTCAACCACAAAGATCAACTCATGATCTGCGATGAAATCAGCGACCTCATCGCCAAAAGGAAATGCTCGGACCCGACAGGTATCCAATCGCACACCACTGGTGGCCAGCTTATCCAAGGCTTCCGGCACCGGCAGCGACGTCGTGCCGTAGTAGAGCACCCCTACCCGATTGCCGCTGTTTTGAATCTCAGCCTTCGGCACTAGGGTTCTGGCGGTTTGCCATTTGAGCTGCAGGCGCTCCATGTTGCGCTGATAGGCCTCGGGAGATTCTGTGTAGGCAGCGTATTCATCCCGAGACGTGCCCCGGGTGAAGAATGCGCCTTTATCCGGATGCGTACCAGGCAGGGTTCGATACCCCACGCCATCCCCATCAACATCCAAATAACGGCCAAAAGTCTCGACTTCGTCTAAGTCCTTCGCCGACAGTACTTTGCCGCGATCGTATTGCCTCGCATCGTCCCATTCCAGAGGCTCGCTAAGGTTTTCATTCATTCCCAACTCGAGGTCGCTCAACACCAATATCGGTGTTTGCAAGCGATCCGCCAGATCCAAGGCATCAGCGGCGAATTCAAAGCACTCTTTGGGCGTTGCTGGAAACAACAGCGGGTGCTTGGTGTCGCCATGTGACGCATAGGCCGCGCCAATCAGGTCGCCCTGCTGGGTCCGCGTTGGCATGCCCGTGGAGGGGCCTGAGCGTTGAATATCCCAAATCACCGCTGGCAGCTCGGCAAAATAGGCCAAACCGATAAATTCCGACATTAGGGAAATGCCCGGGCCGCTGGTGGCAGTAAACGATCGTGCGCCGTTCCAGGCGGCGCCAATGACAATACCGATGGCAGACAGTTCGTCTTCGGCCTGCATAAAGGCGTAGTTCTTGTGTCCTGTTTCGGGGTCGGTCCGCAGCTTTTTGCAGTGATTTTCAAAGCTCTCGGCCACCGAGGTGGAAGGTGTGATGGGATACCAAGCACAGACCGTGGCACCACCGTAGACGCTGCCCAGCCCGGCGGCGTCGTTACCGTCCATCATGATACGATCACCCACCGCATCACTGCGTCGAACCTGCAGCGGCAACGGCGCCTGCAGATACTCAAGGGCGTAATCTCGGCCCAGTTCTAAAGCCCGAATATTGGGCTCGATCAGGGCATCCTTGCCCTTGTACTGGGTCGCTACCATGCCAGTGATTACGTCGAACTCAATATTCAAAAGTCCAGCCATAGCACCAAGATAGGTAATGTTCTTAAACAAACTTCTCTGTTTTGGATCGGCAAATTCCGGCAGCATCATGCTCGCAATCGGGATGCCGATTTCATGAATATCATCCCGCGACAGGGACTGTGGCAGGGGCTTTGAGTTGTCGTAGAGCAGATAACCGCCGGGCAGAATACTGGCGATGTCTTCGGCAAAGGTTTCGGCATTCATGGCAACCATGATGTCCACGCCTTCGCGACGCCCCAGATAACCCTGCTCGCTGACTCGCACCTCAAACCAGGTTGGCAGGCCTTGAATGTTCGAAGGAAAAATATTCCGGGTTGCCACCGGGATTCCCATTCGAAACAGCGCCTTGGCAAACATGCCGTTAGCGCTGGCGGAACCGGAACCATTCACATTCGCAAAGCGAATGACAAAATCATTAAATTTCGTGGTCATAAGCCTTACTCTCCAAAGGAGCCCAGTTGCGGAATGTGCACCACAGAACGCTGCATATCCCAAGCATTGGTGGGGCACCGTTCTGCACATAGGCCGCAGTGCAGGCAAACGTCTTCGTCTTTTACCATGACCCGTTCGGTTTTCAGCCCACCAGAGACGTAGAGATCTTGCTCTAGGTTCTGGGCTGGCGCGGTTAGACTCAGGCGCAGGGCCTCTTCCGGCTGGTTTTCGACGAAGGAAATACAGTCCATGGGACAGATGTCCACACAGGCATCGCACTCGATGCACAGGTTATCGGTAAAAACAGTTTGCACATCGCAGTTCAAGCAGCGCTGGGCTTCTTGAGCCGCAAGTTTGGCATCGAATCCAAGTTCCACTTCCACCTTTAAGTTATTCAGCGACGACTCGTGTTCCACTAGCGGTACCAAATGTCGTTCGGCGGGGTCATGGGCCGCATCGTAGGCCCACTCGTGCACGCCCATCTTGGTCGACAGGAGGTTTACGCCTTCCGGTGGGCGATCATTAATCAGATCCTTGCCCTGACAATAAAGGTGAATGCTGATAGCAGCACGATGCGCGTGAGCCGATGCCCAGATAATGTTCTCCGGGCCAAAGGCGCTGTCGCCACCAAAGAAGATACTCGGGTTCGAGGACTGGAGGGTGACCTCGTTCAAGGTCGGACAATCCCACTTATCAAACTCGATACCCAAATCACGCTCAATCCACGGGCAGTGATTGTCCTGACCAATGGCCATGAGCACGTGGTCACATTCGATAAATTCGTCCGGCTCGCCCGACGGCTCGTAACGCAAACGGCCGTCTTCTCCGCGAACTGGCGTCACGCACTCAAACAACACGCCTTTGAGCTTGCCATTTTCATGCACAAATTCTTTGGGTGGCCGGTTGTTGATAATCGGAATGCCCTCGCGCATGGCATCCTCTTTTTCCCACTCAGACGCTTTCATCACCTCGAAAGCGGAACGCACTACGACTTTCACCGACTCGGCACCCAAACGCAGAGACGTGCGGCAACAGTCCATGGCCGTGTTGCCGCCACCCATGACGATGACCTTGCCCTTGATTTCTGAAATGTGCCCAAAGGCCACACTGCTTAGCCAATCAATACCAATGTGAATGTAATCATCAACGTCCTCACGACCGGTCAATTCCAGATCACGTCCGCGGGGCGCGCCGGTGCCGACAAAATAGGCATCGAAATTCTGATCCATCAGTTCTTTCA
>JAYOVN010000083.1:0-8755 GCA_038151515.1 Gammaproteobacteria bacterium
AAAGAATATGAGGAAACATCGTGAAAGACTTACTTAATCTGCTGAAATCACAAAGCGACGTTGAAGAATTTGACGCGCTGCGTATCGGCCTCTCATCTCCAGAGATGATCAGGTCGTGGTCCTTTGGTGAGGTAAAAAAACCCGAGACCATCAATTACCGGACCTTTAAGCCCGAGCGTGATGGTTTGTTCTGCGCCCGTATTTTCGGGCCGGTAAAAGACTACGAATGCCTTTGCGGCAAATATAAGCGCCTCAAGCACCGCGGTGTTATTTGCGAAAAGTGCGGTGTCGAAGTGACACTGACCAAGGTTCGTCGAGAGCGTATGGGACATATCGAGCTTGCCTGCCCCACCGCGCACATCTGGTTTTTGAAATCCCTGCCCAGCCGGATTGGACTGCTGCTGGATATGACCCTGCGTGATATCGAGAGGATCTTATATTTCGAGTCCTTTGTCGTGATCGATCCGGGTATGACGGATCTCGAAGTGGGGCAACTGCTGACTGATGAAGAGTACTACCTCAAGATTGAAGAATACGGCGATGAATTTGACGCTCGTATGGGTGCCGAGGCCGTTCAGCAGTTGCTGTTGAATCTTGATATGAATCACGAAATCGAAGTGTTGCGCGAAGAAATTCCAGCGACGAACTCCGAAACGAAAATCAAGAAGTTCTCTAAGCGCCTGAAACTGATGGAAGCGTTTGTTCGATCTGGGAACAAGCCTGAATGGATGATCATGACGGTTCTGCCCGTACTGCCGCCCGACTTACGTCCCTTGGTGCCATTGGACGGCGGACGTTTCGCCACATCGGATCTCAATGATTTGTATCGTCGGGTCATCAACCGCAACAATCGCTTGAAGCGCCTGCTTGACCTGTCCGCGCCTGACATTATTGTGCGCAACGAAAAGCGCATGCTGCAGGAATCCGTCGACGCTCTGCTCGATAACGGACGTCGCGGCCGTGCGATCACCGGCTCGAACAAGCGCCCGCTAAAGTCCCTGGCAGATATGATTAAGGGTAAGCAAGGACGTTTTCGTCAAAACTTGCTGGGTAAGCGAGTGGATTATTCCGGTCGTTCTGTAATCGTGGTTGGTCCAACACTGCGTCTGCATCAATGCGGCCTGCCGAAAAAGATGGCCTTGGAACTGTTCAAGCCTTTCATTTTCGGGCGTCTGGAAGACCGCCAGTTGGCAACGACGATCAAGGCTGCGAAAAAGATGGTCGAGCGGGAGACGCCCGAAGTATGGGATATCTTGGCCGAGGTTATTCGCGAACATCCCGTGATGCTCAACCGAGCACCAACACTGCACCGACTGGGAATTCAGGCGTTTGAACCTGTTCTTATTGAGGGTAAGGCCATTCAGCTTCATCCGTTAGTGTGCAGCGCCTATAACGCTGATTTCGATGGCGACCAGATGGCTGTACACGTGCCGCTGACGCTGGAAGCCCAGCTGGAAAGCCGGGCGCTGATGATGTCCACGAACAACATTTTGTCGCCCGCCAGCGGTGAGCCAATCATCGTGCCTTCGCAGGACGTGATTTTAGGCATCTACTACATGACTCGCGAGAAAGTGAACGTGCGCGGTGAAGGCTCTGCGTTTTCGAATGTCGACGAAGTTCATCGAGCTTATTACGCCAAGCAGGTTGACCTGCACGCTCGGGTTAAGGTTCGAGTGGAAGAGACGTCGATTGACGAAAACGGTGAAACCTTGGTGAAGCAGGTGCTGCATGACACCACAGTGGGTCGCACGTTGCTTTATGCCATTGTTCCGGACGCCCTACCGTTCTCCATGGTCAACAAGACGATGGATAAGAAGAGCATCTCGAATCTGATCAACGACTGTTATCGCCGTTGTGGGCTCAAGGACACCGTGATCTTTGCTGATCAGCTGATGTATGCCGGTTTTGCCCACTCCACGGCGTCGGGCGCATCCATTGGTGTCGAAGATTTCGTTATCCCAGATTCCAAAGAACGCATCATTTCTGAGGCGGAAGCCGAAGTGGCTGAGATTGAATCCCAGTATGCTTCTGGTTTGGTGACCCAAGGCGAGAAATACAACAAAGTTGTAGATATTTGGTTGCGCGCCAACGACTTGGTCGCACGATCCATGATGGACGGGATTTCCAAAGAAACTGTTGTCAACAAGGACGGCGAAAGCGAAGAGCAAGCGTCCTTTAACAGCGTCTACATGTATGCTGATTCCGGGGCGCGAGGCTCGCCAGCGCAGATACGTCAGCTCGCAGGTATGCGAGGACTGATGGCCCGACCCGATGGCAGCATCATCGAAAATGCGATCACCGCCAATTTCCGCGAAGGGTTGACGGTAAACGATTACTTCATCTCAACACACGGCGCTCGCAAAGGTTTGGCCGATACAGCGTTGAAAACGGCAAATTCCGGTTACTTAACGCGCCGTCTGGTTGACGTAGCGCAAGACGTGGTGATCACAGATGAAGACTGCGGAACAACCTCTGGACTGTTCACGACGGCGATCATTGAAGGCGGCGACGTTGTAGAGGCCTTGGCCGATCGCGTCCTTGGTCGGACGGTAGCCCAAGACGTATATGCGGCCGACGGCAAGGAGATTCTGGTCGCGCGCGGCACATTAATTGACGAGGCTTGGGTCGAAAAACTGGACGAATTAGGCGTGGACGAAATGGTTGTTCGATCGGCCATAACCTGTGAAACGCCACACGGTGTATGCCGGGCGTGCTACGGTCGCGACCTCGCTCGTGGGCACTTGGTAAACGTCGGTGAAGCTGTTGGCGTTATTGCCGCTCAGTCAATCGGTGAACCCGGTACCCAGCTGACAATGCGCACGTTCCACATCGGTGGCGCAGCCTCGCGTGCGACCGCAGTGGACAATATTCAGGTTAAGCATGGTGGTTCGATCCGTCTGCACAACCTCAAGACCGTTGAGCGTGAATCTGGTGAGCTAGTCGCGATTTCTCGCTCGGGAGCGATAGCGGTCGCAGATGAACACGGTCGTGAGCGTGAACGCTACAAGTTACCGTACGGAGCAGTGATTTCAGTAGGTGAAGAGGATGAGGTTGCTGCTGGTCAAGTCATCGCTCAATGGGATCCGCACACGCACCCAATCGTGGCAGAAGTTTCAGGGGTGGCGACGTTCGTAGAGATGGAAGAAGGCTTGTCGATGAATCGTCAGACAGACGATCTGACTGGCTTGACCAATATTACGGTGCTGGATCCGAAGGATCGTCCCAGTGCTGCTAAAGACTTACGTCCTGCAGTGCGCCTGAACGACGCCAAGGGCAAGGCAGTGAATTTGCCGGGTAGCGATGTGGCGGCAAACTACTTCATGCCGAGCAACGCGATCCTCAATATGGAGGATGGCGGCAAAATCGGCGTCGGCGATATCATTGCGCGGATTCCCCAGGAAGGTTCTAAGACCCGGGATATCACCGGCGGTCTGCCTCGGGTCGCTGATTTGTTCGAAGCGAGAAAGCCCAAAGAACCCGCAATTCTCGCGGAGGCGACGGGCATCGTATCCTTTGGTAAGGAAACGAAGGGTAAGCGTCGCTTGGTGATCACTCCAGCCGGTGGTGAGCCAGTGGAAACGTTGATTCCGAAATGGCGAAACATTGGCGTGTTTGACGGCGAGCAGGTCGAACGGGGTGAGACCGTCTGTGACGGCCCATTTAGTGCGCATGACATCTTGCGGCTGAAGGGAGTGGAAGAGCTGGCGAAGTACATTGTCAACGAAATCCAGGAAGTCTATCGGCTGCAAGGCGTGACCATTAACGATAAGCACATCGAAGTCATTTGTCGTCAGATGCTGCGCAAAGTCGAAATTACGCACTCTGGAGACTCGGAATTCATTCGAGGCGAACAATTGGAGTACACGGCTCTGCGTCAAGCGAATGAAGCTCTGGCTGCGGAAAATAAAGATCCGGCGGAAGCGCAACGATTGCTGTTGGGTATCACCAAGGCATCTTTGGCGACAGAGTCCTTTATTTCTGCAGCGTCTTTTCAGGAAACAACACGCGTGCTGACCGAAGCTGCCGTCACCGGCAAGCAAGATCATCTGCGTGGTTTGAAGGAAAACGTAGTTGTAGGACGTCTGATCCCTGCGGGAACGGGTTTGAGTTATCACGCGGATCGGAAGCGGCAGCGTGAGGACGATCGCGCCGGTGGCAACGACGCTGTGACAGCAGATGATATCGAACAGGCGTTGAGTGAGGCTCTGTCTGCCCGCGAGGCGGAATAAACAACCAACGCATAGGAAGCCTCATGGCTGACAGCAGCGTTGCTGCTGTCAGGGTGAGAGACCAGTATCCACTGGTCTTGTTAATCCGGCGAGGCGCGATTAGAATGCCGGCCCCCGAAGGGTACTACCACCGGCGGGACGGAAGATTTTGACTTCGGTGTGTAACGACCGAAGGCGAAGGCAGAGATCGAAAGGAGATCGATAGCAGATGGCAACAATTAGCCAATTAGTTCGTAAACCCCGCAAGCGCAAGGTCGTGAAGAATATCGTACCTGCGTTGCAGGCATGCCCTCAGCGCCGTGGAGTGTGTACTCGCGTCTATACCACAACGCCAAAAAAGCCGAATTCCGCGTTACGCAAAGTGTGCAGGGTCCGTCTAACCAATGGATATGAGGTCACCTCATACATCGGCGGCGAAGGCCATAACCTGCAAGAGCACTCTGTCGTGCTGATTCGTGGCGGACGTGTGAAAGACTTACCCGGCGTTCGATACCACACAGTACGCGGTTCACTCGATACCTCCGGTGTCGCAGATCGTCGTCAGGGTCGTTCCAAGTACGGTGCTAAGCGTCCTAAGTAACGCATCGTTCAATTAAATTGTTCTCAGTAAGGCCCTGAAAGATTCAGGGGATACCTGAAGAAAGGAGAGAAAAATGCCAAGACGCAGAGTCGTCGCAAAACGGGAAGTGCTTCCCGATCCTAAATTTCACAACCAAGTGATCGCTAAGTTCATCAACCACGTCATGGTGAGCGGCAAGAAAGCCGTTGCCGAACGCATCGTTTACGGAGCGCTAGACCGTGTGCAGGCGCGAGACGGGGCCGACCCGGTTGAAACCTTTGACAAGGCGTTGGACGCCATCGCACCCATGGTGGAAGTGAAGTCGCGCCGGGTTGGCGGTGCGACCTATCAAGTGCCCGTAGAAGTTCGCCCATCTCGCCGCAATGCCTTGGCAATGCGCTGGTTGGTGGACAGTGCGCGCTCACGGAGCGAAAAGTCTATGGCCGCCCGTCTGGCCGGTGAACTCATGGACGCTGCTGACGGACGTGGCAGTGCTGTCAAGAAGCGCGAAGACACCCACCGTATGGCCGAAGCCAACAAGGCTTTTGCTCATTACCGCTACTAAGCGAGAACCCCACTCAAAGCAGCAGTACGTCATATGGCCCGCACTACGCCTATTCACCGCTATCGCAATATAGGCATCGTAGCCCATGTGGACGCGGGCAAAACGACGACTACCGAGCGCGTTCTCTTCTATACCGGCATATCCCACAAGATAGGGGAAGTCCATGACGGCGCAGCGGTTATGGACTGGATGGAACAAGAGCAAGAACGCGGCATAACCATTACGTCAGCCGCGACTACTTGTTTCTGGGCGGGGAGCGAGAAGCAGTACGATGAACATCGCATCAACATCATCGACACCCCCGGTCACGTGGACTTTACCATCGAGGTTGAGCGCAGTTTACGGGTGTTGGACGGCGCCGTTGTTGTTTTCTGCGGAACGTCTGGGGTAGAACCACAGTCAGAGACCGTATGGCGGCAAGCCGACAAGTACGAAGTGCCTAGGCTGGTGTTCGTCAATAAAATGGATCGTCAAGGCGCCGATTTCTCTCGTGTGCTTGAACAAATTCAAGAACGCCTAGGTGGGCACCCAGTGCCTCTTCAATTGGCTTGGGGAGAGGAAGAACACTTCAAAGGCGTTATCGATTTGGTTGCCATGGAGGCAATTACTTTCAGCGAAAGTGACCAAGGCCTTACGCAAGAGCGACAGGCGATTCCTGATGAGCTAATGGCTGAAGCTCAAGCTCAGAGAGAAATTCTGGTTGAAGCTGCGGCTGAAGCGAACGATGAACTGATGGAGCAGTACCTAGAGAACGGCGAGTTGTCTCTTAGCGAGCTTAAGGAAGGTCTGCGGATTAGGACGTTGGCCAATGAAATCGTGCTCGCCACTTGCGGCAGTGCTTTCAAGAACAAAGGCGTCCAACCCATGCTGGACGCGGTCATCGATTTCTTGCCTGCGCCAACGGAAGTAAAGGCAATCGAAGGCGAAATCGCTGATGGAAGCGTATCGACTCGTGAATCGAAAGATGACGCGCCGTTTTCCGCGTTAGCATTTAAAATTGCCACGGACGCCTTCGTCGGTACATTGACATTTTTCCGTGTCTACTCGGGCGTGTTGAAAACCGGAGATCAAGTGCTGAACCCGATCAAGGGTAAGCGTGAACGTATTGGACGTATGGTGCAGATGCACGCCAACAACCGGGAGGAAATCAACGAGGTCCGTGCGGGTGATATTGCTGCTGTTATCGGGCTTAAAGACGTTACAACTGGCGAGACGCTGTGTGCGAAAGAGCATGCCATTACGTTAGAGCGTATGGAGTTTCCGGAGCCCGTCATTGCCGTTGCCGTCGAACCAAAGTCTGTCGCCGATCAAGATAAATTAGGACAGGCGCTGGAGAAGCTCGCGCAAGAGGATCCCTCCTTCCGCGTAGAAATCGATAAGGACACCGGGCAAACCATCATTTCCGGTATGGGTGAGCTTCACCTTGAGATCATCGTTGATCGAATGAAGCGAGAATTCAATGTCGCAGCGAATATCGGCAAGCCTCAGGTTTCGTATCGAGAAACCATCAGACAGAGCGCCCAACGTGAGGCCGAGTTTATTCGTGAAGCCGGAGGCCGCGGTCAGTACGGACATGTTCAACTGCGTATCGAGCCGCTGAAGGACGCTGATGGTCAGTACGCTTACGAATTTGCCAACCAAAGTACGGAAGCACAGGTTCCGAAAGAATACGTGCCTGTCATTGATCAAGGTATTCAGGATCAGATGCGCAATGGCGTGTTAGCAGGTCATCGTTTGATGGGCCTGCGTGCAACGTTAACGGGCGGTTCGTTTGACGATACGGATTCCTCCGAAATGGCATTTAAGATTGCGGCGTCTATGGCGCTGCGAGAAGCGGTGTTGAGTGCGGATCCCGTATTGTTAGAGCCTGTCATGATGGTTGAGGTGGTAACGCCTGAGGAATTTATGGGCGATGTCGTCGGCGATCTGAATCGACGTAGAGGCATGATCTCAGGTATGGATGAAAGCCCCTCCGGCAAAGTCGTTCGCGCCGAAGTCGCGTTATCCGAAATGTTCGGTTATTCGACAGATCTGCGTAGCCGAACCCAAGGTCGGGCAACTTACACCATGGAATTTGTGAACTATGCTGAGGTGCCGCAGAACGTTATGGATAAGCTTGGCGTTCGCCGAACTTCGCAATAAACGCAACCAATAAGTCCACGTAGACAGGAGCAGAACGATGGCTAAGGAAAAATTTGAACGTAACAAACCACACGTAAACGTGGGTACGATTGGTCACGTAGACCACGGTAAGACGACGCTGACGGCGGCCCTGACACGGGTTTGTGCGGAAGTTTACGGTGGCGAGATGCGGGATTTTGCTCAGATTGACAACGCGCCGGAAGAACGCGAGCGCGGCATCACGATTGCGACGAGTCACGTTGAGTACGAAAGTGACGGTCGGCACTACGCGCACGTTGACTGCCCCGGTCACGCGGACTATGTGAAGAACATGATCACAGGCGCGGCGCAGATGGATGGAGCGATATTGGTGTGTGGTGCCACAGATGGTCCTATGCCGCAGACCCGGGAGCACATTTTGCTGTCGCGTCAGGTAGGTGTTCCAAAGATTGTCGTATTTTTGAACAAGGCTGACTTGCTAGCAGAAGACTGTGGCGGTGTTGGTACGGAAGAATACGAAGAGATGAAAGAGCTGGTTGAAATGGAGCTGATTGATCTGCTTGAGCAGTATGAGTTTCCTGGCGACACGCCGATCATCATGGGCAGTGCGCTGATGGCACTGGAAGGCAAGGACGACAACGAGCTAGGCACGAGCGCGGTTAAAGCGTTGGTGGACACGCTGGACAGCTACATTCCGGAGCCAGAGCGAGCGGTAGATCAGCCGTTTTTGATGCCGATTGAAGACGTGTTCTCGATTTCGGGTCGCGGAACGGTGGTGACGGGTCGAGTAGAGCGCGGCATTGTGAACGTTGGCGATGAGATTGAGATCGTTGGTATTAAAGAAACGATGAAGACGACCTGCACGGGAGTTGAGATGTTCCGCAAGCTGCTGGATGAAGGTCGAGCAGGCGAGAACGTTGGCGTGTTGTTGCGCGGTACGAAGCGTGAAGAGGTGGAGCGTGGTCAGGTTCTGACGGTGCCTGGGGCGATTACGCCGCACACGAAGTTCGAGGCGGAAGTGTATGTATTGTCAAAAGACGAAGGCGGTCGCCACACGCCATTCTTCAAGGGATATCGGCCACAGTTTTACTTCCGAACGACGGATGTGACGGGCGCTTGCGAGCTTCCAGATGGTGTGGAGATGGTGATGCCTGGCGACAACATTAAGATGGTTGTTGAGCTCATTTGTCCGATTGCGATGGATGACGGTCTGCGTTTTGCGATCCGTGAAGGCGGTCGTACGGTAGGTGCTGGCGTTGTTGCCAAGGTCATCGACTAGGC
>JAYOVN010000084.1:0-8723 GCA_038151515.1 Gammaproteobacteria bacterium
GTTAAATTTGTGACTTGGTAGTCGGTGCTGCCGGTGCCTTGAAGTCCGGAAACATACCAAGTGTCTAAAAAACTAATGGCGCTGGATGGCATCAATACCATGTGCTGTTGTGGTTGTTCGCCGCCATCGTCCACCATGCAGCCTCCGAGGATCCAATCGGCATTTTGGGTGCCTGATCCCCACTGCCATCGCCCATTCACTGTCACCTTATCCCCGTCGACCCGAGCTTTGCCCGATGGCGCGAACACCCCAGCAACCATGACATTAGGATGGGCGAAAATCTGCTTGGCGGACTCTTCTGGGATACTGGCGAGGGTTGAACCGCTGGTTGCGGCAATAAATGCTACCCAACCACAAGCGGCATTGCCCTGGGCAAGCCGCTCAAATACTTGAGCGCTAATAACGGGTGAAGCCTCCAGTCCGCCCAAGTGTGTTGGTACGAAGAGGCGATAAAATCCTGCTTCGGCCATGGCATCGCTGGCGGCTTGGTCCAGCTTCCGATTACGGTCGAAGTCATCGGCGAGGGGGGCGAATCGGTCCGCCAGTGTCGCCGCTGCGGATAGCAGGGTTTTCTCATCCACTGTGTTCGATGTTTGGTGGTCTAGCGTCTCACTCATGATTTCTCTCCCCACAATCCCCTCATATCAACAAATAGGCGTTATTTGTTTTGATCTACGTTTGCAAAGTATCGTGTTAGCGGCGCCTCAATCAATACAAAAACACCACGTTGGCGCCCGATGTCCACAACTGGGGTTGGTATCGCAGAACATGCTCTAACGCAGTCGTGAATGATGGTACTTGACGAGTAGGCAATACCCGAGCCTGTGGCCTTCATCGAGCGGTATCGGAACTAGCCAAGTGCTACAGCCGTTGATTGAACTCAATCATGTTGCCGCTGGGGTCGTGAGTGAAGAACTGGCGGCAAATGTTGGGAATGTCGCGAATTGGCGAGGGAGTGAAGCCTTCGGCGGTCAAGGTCGCGTGAACCGATTCGGCATCAGCTACCGCGAAGGCAAAATGCTGTTCTTTTAGAGGACTCCCGCCGTCGATGCCAAGCAGATGGATTTCTTGATCTCCGGCCTTGAGCCATGCACCGGGAAAACCGAGATCTGGCCGGGTTAGCTGTTCGAGAGCAAGGGTGTTCAGATAAAACTCGAGTGCCGCTTCCACGTCTTTGACATTAATAGAAACGTGGTGAATACCTTGGGTTTGAATGGGTGATTTTTCTGCCATGGTTACCTCGATAGGACTATTTATTGTCTCCAGATTCGAGCAGCAAGACACGTCAGGGAGCTAGAGAACGGACTGATAAGACAGTCCGCCCCGTTTGCTCGAGAGCCATTGTCGACCTTTCGTTACCCTTGCAGGCTCGCAAAGTTCTTACCTTCGGCCACCAGCTTTTCAAGAAGCGGCGCGGGCTTCCAAATGTCACCACCGTACTCGGCTTCGAATTTTTTGATGTCAGCCAAAATGTTGTCTAATCCAATTTGGTCTGCCCAGAACATGGGGCCACCGGTGACTTCTGGAAATCCATAGCCATTGATGTAGACGATGTCGATATCGCAAGGTCGAATAGCAATGCCGTCTTCTAGGATGCGTGCGCCTTCATTGATGAGTGGATACAGGCAGCGCTTGAGTACTTCGTCATCGTCAATGGACCGCCGCTGGATACCAAGCTCTGCAGAGGTTTCTTCCACAATCTGGACGACCTCCGGATCGGCTTGTCCGGCACGGCTTCCCTCTGGATAGATGTAGTAGCCGCGGCTGGTTTTTTGCCCGTATCGGTCCATTTCACACAGCTTGTCTGCGACCCGTGCCGTAATGGGCACATCTTCTGGTGCGATGCCGTTGAGCTTGCGTGCGCGCCAACCAAGGTCCAGTCCTACCAAGTCATTCATTTGAAATGGCCCCATGGGCATGCCAAAGCCAAGAATGGCATTGTCCACTTGATAAGGCGTCGCGCCCTGCAGAATAATTTCACCAGCCTGACGGGTATAACCGGCTAACATGCGGTTACCAATAAAGCCAGGGGCGTTGCCAGACAATACGGCGATTTTGTTCAGGGTTCTGCCCAGCTTCATGGAAGTTGCGATAACTTCCTTACTGGTCTTCTCGCCACGAACAACTTCCAACAATCGCATCACGTTTGCTGGGCTGAAGAAGTGCAGACCAATGACGGCTTCAGGCCGACTGGTCGCCGCTGCCATCTTGTCGATGTCGAGGCCAGAGGTGTTGCTGGCCAGGATGGCGCCTGGTTTTGCCACAGCATCCATTTTTTTAAAGGTCTCAACCTTTACGTCGATGTTTTCGTAAATGGCTTCGATAATGACATCGGCACCGCTGATATCTGCGTAATCCGTGGTTCCGCTGATCAGGGACATACGCTCATCGACTTGCTCGGCAGTCATGCGGCCACGCTGAACCTGAATGTCGTAATTCTTCTTAATCACGCCCAAACCGCGATCAAGCGCTTCTTGATCCATTTCCACCGACATAACTGGGATGCCAACGTTCAGGAAGGACATGGCAATGCCTCCGCCCATGGTACCGCAGCCAATCACAGCAGCACTGGCAATTTCTTGAGTGGCTGTGTCCTTGGGGACGTCTGGGATTTTCGCTACTTCGCGCTCGGCAAAGAACATGTGAATGAGTGACTCACGCTGGGGGTGCTTAAGGCAGTTAGCGAAACACTCTTGTTCAACCGCAATACCCGCATCGAAGTCGCCCAGATTTACTGCTGCCTCGACGCATTGCACGATCATCTCTGGTGCGAAACGTTTGCGCATTTTACGGGCCGCGTTTTTGCGTGCGTTGTCGAAGATTTCCGCATTGCCACGGGCTTGGCGGACAATGTCTTCTTCATCGCGGATGCGTCTGACGTGACTGCCATTGGCGATTAGGTTCGCTGCAAATGTTAGACCGGCTTCCACAATATCGCCTTCGGCCAGTTCATCGGCAATGCCCATGGCAACAGCGGCAGGGCCAGGGATCGGGTCGCCAGACAGCATGAAGTCTAGGGCTTTTTCAGCGCCAATCAGGCGGGGCAGGCGTTGGGTGCCGCCGGCACCGGGCAGCAGGCCCAACTTTACTTCGGGCAAACCTACCGGCGCTGAGGGCGCGATAACGCGGTAGTGGCAGCACAAGGCTACCTCGAGGCCGCCACCAAATGCGGTGCCATTAATGGCCGCGACGATGGGCTTGCTGCTGTTATCCATGGCTGTCAGACAATCGTGCAGGCTTGGGCCTTCGCTTTTGCCGCCAAACTCCGAGATATCCGCACCGGCGATAAAGGCTCTGCCCGCACCGGTCAAAACGATGGCGGCGACGGCGTCATCACTCAATGCTTGGCTTAAGCCATCGTGCAATCCCTGTCGCACCCCTGAAGACAGTGGGTTTACTGGTGGGTTATCGATGGTCATTAGCGCAACATTGCCGCGCACTTCGTAATGTACGGTTCCTTTCATAGCCTCTCCCCTGGAAGAATTTCGATCAGTGGTAAAACACGGTCCGGCCATGAGCGCGTGTTGTCTCAAAGCCGGGCGGAAAGTTTGCCCCAAGTCAGCGCTGAAACCCAGTGGTACGAGGAAATCGCATTCTTTATTTGCGGGGATTTGTGTACCGTAGTGAATCTTAAATCGGCAGCCCTTATGTCAGTACCCCCCAAATTTGATTTTCATTGTCACAGCCACTTCTCCGATGGCGCCCTTGCGCCCCGTGACCTGCTGATACTGGCGAAAGAGCGCGGCGTGAAACGGCTGGCCATTACCGATCACGACACAGTGAACGGTTATTCCCAACGACTTAGGACTCAGGCGGTCAAACTAGGTCTTGAGTTGATTAATGGGTGCGAAATCTCATGCCAGTGGCAGCGTCGAGGCATTCATGTTGTTGGTCTCAACATGAACTTAAGTGATCCGGGCTTTGTTCAGGCAATGCAGACTCAAGGCCAAGCGCGCTTGCGTCGAGCTGAAAGCATCACCAACGTGCTCCAGCGGCTCGGATTTGAGGTCGAACTGAGCCAAGTTCAAAGATTGGCCGGAAACGGCACGATAGGTCGCCCGCACTTTGCACGACATCTGGTCGATACAGGTCAGATGCCATCTATGGCTACTGCCTTCAAGCGAGTTTTGGGCAGTGGCAAGCCGGGAGACATCAAGGCGAACTGGCCAGCCTTGGACACGGCGGTTGCATGGATTACTCAGGCCGGCGGAATAGCGGTGCTGGCCCATCCACTGAAATATAAGATGACTCAGACGAAGCTTCGAAGCCTGCTGGCTGATTTCGTGCAGGCTGGAGGGCAGGGCATGGAGGTGATAACCGGTCATCAAGAACCAAATAAAGTCCGAGCCCTGACGGATCTTGCCCTAAGTTACGACCTCTACGCTTCCGCAGGTTCAGACTTCCACAACCCGGGACAGCCCTGGGCTGCACTGGGTCACGTACAGACATTGCCCAATTCCTGTCGACCCGTGTGGGAGCACTGGTCGTGACGAAGGTGCTTGATCCTGGGAGACGCAGCGAACTGGACTTTGATGTGGTGATAGTTGGTGCCGGTGCCAGTGGGTTGATGTGCGCCATACACGCAGGGCGCTTAGGACA
Organism: Gammaproteobacteria bacterium; assembly: GCA_038151515.1. GTDB lineage: Bacteria > Pseudomonadota > Gammaproteobacteria > Pseudomonadales > Azotimanducaceae > UBA4421. Next base: position 4,600 of record JAYOVN010000084.1, read on the forward strand.
TCGCGTTTTAGTGCTGGAAAAGGGTGCGAAATCAGGATTAAAGATCTTGGTCTCTGGCGGTGGCCGCTGTAATTTCACCAACCTGTGGGCGGACCCTCAACAACACTACTTGTCAGATAATGAACACTTCTGTATCTCGGCCATGCGTCGCTACAGTCCCGACGACTTCATCGGCATGGTAAATGCCCACGGCATTGCCTACCACGAGAAGAAGCTAGGACAACTGTTTTGCGACCGAAGCGCTCAAGACATTGTCGACATGCTGCTGACCGAGGCAGCGAAGGTGAATGTTGTCATTCGCCTGAATTCAGAAGTAACCGCGGTCTTACCCTCAGAGTCGGTAGCAGGGCACTACGAAGTCGTGGTGGCAGAGTCGAAGAAGCAAGGGAGGGGCGGCAATTCCGGTCAAAAAAAACATCGACATGCTCAGGAGACAGACTCAGAACGACTGGTGACGCCATCGGTTGTTCTAGCTAGTGGCGGCTTGTCGTTGCCAAAGGTGGCCACGGATCTTTCTCTGCGCCTTGCCACCCTATTCGATATGGCGGTGGTTCCGCCGAGTCCAGCACTGGTGCCTTTAACGTGGAACAACGCCGATCGCTCTATGCTGGGTACGTTGAGTGGGGTTGCCTTGGACTGTGAGGTATCCTGTGCCGGACAGTCCTTTCGCGAAAACCTACTTTTTACTCACCGGGGATTGAGCGGGCCAGCGGTGCTGCAGGCCTCCTCTTACTGGCGCCCAGGGGATGTCGTTGACATTAACTTGCTTCCTGACCTCGATGTGTCCTCTTGGCTGAAAGAAGAACAAGGCCGACGACCGAAGGCTTTGTTATCCACTGTACTGAAGGCCGTTCTCCCAAATCGCTTTGTGGATGCGATTGCCGGCCATTGGTTTGATGACCGAGTCATGGGTCAGTTAAGCGGTGAATCGCAAAAAGGATTAGTGCGTGCTCTTGGGCAATGGTCCTTTAGGCCCGGTGGTACTGAGGGTTATCGAACGGCAGAAGTAACCCTTGGCGGTATCTGCACAAAAGAATTTTCATCTAAAACCTTTGAGGCCAAACGCTTTCCCGGTCTGTTTGCCGTTGGCGAGGCACTCGACGTAACGGGCTGGCTCGGCGGATACAACTTTCAATGGGCTTGGGCCAGTGGGTACTGCTGCGCCCAGCATTTGCCGGTTAAACAAGGCAAATTTTAAAATCGAGGACGCAATAACTACCGTCTATCTCATAAAAATTACCCTTTATCGACCAGTTTGTGGGGAGGGTTGCTCTAGGGAGTAAATTCGCCACGCGAAACTGGCTTGAAGCCCTTAAATGTGTATTTTAGTGAGATAATCCCATGAAACTGTTGACCTCAATTGTTTGCCTCAGCCTGTCTCTGGTTGCCGGCCCAAGTCTGACGATGGCAGATGAGAAAGGCTTATATGTCTTCCCACAAATTGCTGCACCCGAATACTCAAGTGCTAGCGACCTTCGCTCCGAAGGAATATACGGTGCTGGCGCTGGATACCGCTTTGATGGTCCAGTTGCCTTGGAAGCAGACTTTCTGACTGGTGACACAAGCCCAGAAAGGGGCGTCGGGGATGCGGATGTGGACGTTTGGAGCATTCGAGCGCTTTATCATTTCCTTGAAAGTGACAATATTCACCCCTATGTGAGCTTGGGTTTGGGCCAGCAGGAAGTCGCCTTCTCTGGTGCAGATTCTGAAGAACAGGTAAATGCTGGGCTTGGTGTGCGATGGCAACTCTGGAAGAATCTGGATGGGCGGGCGTCGTTCAATTTCTACGACGGTACCGAGGAAGCACTGCTCAAGCGCACTTTTAACGTGGGTCTAGTCTACCGGTTTGCCTCCAATGAGCCGCCAAAGGCCGTCCAGCGCCAGCCAGTTGATACTGATAGCGATGGCGTTATTGACTCTCAGGACCGCTGTTTGGGTACGCCTTCAGGCGTGTCAGTGGATGCACGGGGTTGCCGCATCCGGCTGGATGGCGATGCTGATGGCGTGGTTGACGCTCGAGATCGTTGTCCCCGAACATCAGATCGCAGCCGGAAAGTCGACCGGTTTGGCTGTTACGTGAAAACCCAAGTAACTGTCGCTCACGAAATGAAAGTCACATTCTTGTTCGATTTTGATTCTGCGGCCATTAAAGATGTGCACAGAAAATCAGCTCAAGATATTGCGCAGTTTGTACGAGGAGGAAAGGACACACGGATTGCGCTTGAAGGACATACGGACTCCATCGGTGACAGTCAATACAATCAGGCCCTGTCTGAGGGCCGGGGTGCTGCGGTTAAAAAACTGCTGGCACGGACTCTGGGCGTGCCTGCCAGCGATATTTCAGTGCGGGGCTTTGGTGAAGCGCGGCCAGATGTTGCCCTTGAGAACCGGGCTAGCCGACATCTCAATCGCCGGGTTGAGGCTACCGTCACGACCAAGCGAACCCGTTCACGTTAAAGTTCGAAAATAAAGGAGATGCTGCTGAGCTATGGAACAGACCAGCCCCAGCAGCAATCTCCTCCTTCCATCATCATCTACCTATCTAAATCAGCATCCCGCTGATTTTTTCGTTTTCCCGGTAGGAATTCTCGCTCACAGCGGGACATCGGTTCTTCGACTTCCCTCTGGTCGTTGCATATCTTTTAACGGTAGTTAAGCTACGTCGGCGTTTCCATTGGTGTCCCGAGTACTGGTTGAACAAGAACCGGCCTTCTAACTCCAAACCGTAGGAAACCCACTGGCAAGCGGATGGTTTCCTCAATTACCACGGGGAGCTAGTCTGGTTAGAGAGATCGTGTTTTATTTTTAAGAGGATGCTTAGTTGAGTAACAGACAAAAGTTCTACATCAATGGTCATTGGGTCGCTCCATCAACGAGTGACACCATTGACGTCATTAACCCTGCCACCGAGCAGCCTATCGGTGCTGTTGCCATGGGCGGTGTCGCCGATGTGGATTCTGCTGTGGCGGCAGCAAAAGCCGCCTTTGAGACGTTTTCACAGACGACGAAGGAAGAGCGAATCGCTTTGCTGGAGGCCGTGATTGCCAAATACGCCGAGCGGATGGGCGATATCGCGGCTGTTATCAGCGAAGAGATGGGCGCGCCAGCCAACCTTGCCGCCAAAGCCCAAGCCCCTACCGGCATCGGTCATCTGATGACCGCGTTGAATGTGCTTAAAGAGTTTGAGTTTGAAGAAGACATGGGCACCACGCGGGTGATCAAGGAACCTGCCGGAGTATGTGGCTTCATCACACCATGGAACTGGCCTATTAACCAGATCGCATGCAAGGTGGCCCCAGCTCTGGCTGCTGGCTGCACCATGGTTCTCAAGCCATCCGAAGTGGCGCCATTCAATGCCATTTTGTTTGCCGAAGTGCTAGATGCCGCGGGCGTCCCCGCCGGGGTCTTCAACTTGGTTAACGGTGATGGACCCACGGTAGGTGCAGCCCTGTCAGCACATCCGGATGTGGATATGATGTCTTTTACCGGGTCAACTCGGGCAGGGGTAGAAGTGGCCAAGGCTGCAGCGCCGACCGTAAAGCGCGTGGCTCAAGAACTGGGCGGAAAATCTGCGAATATCATTCTCGACGATGCGGACTTCGCTAAGGCGATTTCTCGAGACGTATTCGGCCTGGTGACCAACTCCGGGCAAAGCTGTAACGCACCCACCCGTATGCTGGTGCCCAATGCTCGAATGGATGAAGCTGCCGCCGTAGCGAAGGCAGCGGCTGAACAGGTCAAGGTCGGTGACCCCAATGCGGAAGGCACAACCATAGGCCCAGTGGTCTCGGAAGTGCAGTTCAACAAAATTCAAGGCCTAATCCAGCAGGGCATTGATGAGGGCGCCAAGCTGGAGACCGGTGGTACGGGTCGTCCGGACGGTCTTAACGCAGGGTACTACGTGAAACCGACGGTGTTCAGCCATGTTACCAATGACATGACCATTGCTCGGGAAGAGATTTTCGGTCCGGTGCTGGCCATGATTGGATATGAAGATGACGAGGATGCAGTACGCATAGCCAATGACACACTCTATGGCCTTAGCGGTTATATCTCCTCCGAGAACCCAGAGCGCGCGAACAAACTTGCTCGACTGATTCGTACCGGCAACGTGCACGTGAACG
>JAYOVN010000085.1:0-2187 GCA_038151515.1 Gammaproteobacteria bacterium
CCTCCCAAATCCGCTCCACCACGCCCACGGGCTGTAGGCGAATACGCAGGATGAGCGCGGTCAACTGTGCATTGCCTGTCGCGCCTTCCGGAGGCCAAAACTTGTGCTCGGTGCCGGCTTCATCCAGCACAAAAAACTCCAATTCTTCCACCTGCTTCAGTAAGGTTTGGGTGACGGGATCCTCATCGCCGATCCCATCAAGCGTTGGCCAGTAGGCCCGGACCAATTCATCGTCTTGCAGGCGATAACCCACCCGCTGTAGTTCAGATCGGGGCCGCTGCAGCGGGTTACGCCACCCTCCTCTCGTCATGACCAGGGCCCCTTCATCACCAATCATTAAAGCCGATAGCGAGTCCCCACCGGTGCTGCGAGGCGTGCGACGCCGGTATTGCATGAGGTCTCGCTGCACAATCATCATTGCGCGGTGAATTTGGGCTAAGCGCTCTCCCCGTTCCTCCAGTACGCCATAAGAGTCCACGGTTCTGCTCAGCAGTTGGGCACTAATCAAACCTACGATGGCAAATATTGTTAGGGCGACCAAAATCTCCAGCAAGGTAAACCCTCGCTCCTTCCTGTTCGCTACCCTAGGACGATTCGGATCCAAGAGCATCAGTACTGACCGAGAAAGCCGGAAACCCGACTAAATGGGGCCTGTCGTTCAGTGTCGTCGGATTCAAAAACACTGACCTCGACTCGTCGCATCCAAGGGTGGTCGGTGGATTTAATCTCCGTCACTACTTCCCATTCACGGTCGGCAAACACCAGTCGGCTTTGTTCTTTGCCCGTATTCAAAGATCGGTGGTTTTGACGCTGTAACAGACGCATACGAGTCAAATGGTTACTGGCAATCCAACTGGCCACCGTACGTTGTTCCAGTGCTCTGGTCTGGTTAGCAACACCGCCCACGGCGGTGGATACCGACGCCCCGATCACGCCAATGATGGCAATGGCAATGAGCATCTCCAGTAAGGTAAAACCTCGCATCATCGGAACCCACCCGCCAAAGCGTCCGGCTCTTGAATTCGCACCGGGCTAAAACCATCTGTCGACAGGCGGACGATCTGTTCGCCATCAGAAAACTGCACATCAATGAAGAACTGACTGGCTTCGCCACTTGAAAAGAACACCACATCGGGCAGGTCTTTGCCTTTCTCGGCACTGGTGTTGCTCGTGTCGCCGGGATCGCCATTGGTAAACACTGCGGCGCCAATATCCTCAAACCCGCCTTCTTGAACTGTCAGTTTAAAGCTCACCGGCGAGGGCGGCTCGTCAGGTTGAAAAGGTTTTTGCTGTTGGGGTATCCAGCGTCCGGAGATGTCGTCAAAGGCTACGACTCGATAGCCTTCTTCTTGCACATAGAGGCCCCACTCTTGATTATTTTGAATAGCCCTATCCCGCGCTAACTCGATGCGCTGCGCTATGCGCTGCGCGAAGCCCTGTAACGCGCGTTGATCGCTTGCCGGGTTCAGGGAAAATACTGCAGCACCCATCAAAATGCCCAATACGGCCACGACAATTAACAATTCAATTAGCGTAAAGCCCGAGGTCCTTGGAGTTCTGGGCTTGGTGCCGAGGCTGCTTCGTGGGGCGTTCCCTCGGTCCTTGGTTGGGGTTCCGCCCGGGTCGTATTTGGGGCCGCTCCCCTGTCGACTTGACGAACCAATGTGTGACAGCGGAATTCCTATCATCTCAGAGTCCGAACCATTACAGTTCTGAAAGACGGATGTCCGCGTCATTGTCCTCGCCACCTTCGGCACCATCGGCACCTAAGCTTAAGATTTCGATGTCACCCTCTGTGTTTTCGTACAAGTAGTCGGATCCCCAAGGGTCTTGAGGCAGCTTCTTTAAGTACCCACTGGGGTTCCAATTCTTAGCTTCCGGTCGCCCGCTGGGACGTTCGACCAAGGCTTGCAAACCTTGATCTGAAGACGGGTAGCGATAGTTATCCAGTCGATAAACGTCCAAGGCAGCGGCCAAGGTTCGAAGATCTGTTTGCGCTGCCTGTACCCGGGCCGCATCTGGCCTAGAGAGCAGGGTTTGCGCCGCCAATCCGCCCAGAATACTGAGAATAACAATGACCACCAAAATCTCGATAAGCGTGAAGCCTTGCTGTTTCATTCATTCCCTCTCTGTTTTACCGAAGTATCTATCGAATTGCTCGTCTACGGTCTACCGTCTACCCTTACC
>JAYOVN010000085.1:2287-8610 GCA_038151515.1 Gammaproteobacteria bacterium
GCTTACCGCTTACCGCTTACCGCTTACCGCTTACCGCTTACCGCTTACCGCTTACCGCTTACTGCTTACCGCCAATCGAAGCTGGTGACCGTGTATCCAGCTTACGCCTCATACCAGTTGGTTCATGCTCAACATGGGGAGCAATATAGCCATCACAATGAAAAGTACCACGCCGCCCATCAGCAACAACATCAGCGGTTCGAACAATTTCACTAAGGCTGACACTACGCGCTCGACTTCGGACTGCTGAAAATCCGCTACTCGACCGAGCATGGTATCTAGGGTGCCACTCTGCTCGCCTGCTGCCACCATGTGTAGCAACATCGGTGGCATCTGTCCTACCTTTCCCAGACTGATGTGCAAGCTGATCCCCTCACTAACCCGTTGGGTCGCCTCGGTGAGAGCCCGTTGAAGCCATTGGTTAGAAACCACCCCGGAGGCTATGTGCATAGCCTCTACCAAGGGCATGCCAGAGCGGGTCAAGATTGATAGGGTGTTGGTATAGCGGGCGGCATTCGCGCTCCGGGTAATACGCTGTACAAGGGGCATGTCAAATTTCATGCGGTCCCAGCGCAGCCGCATTTTTGGCTGGGCAAGCAGCCAGCGAAGGAAAAGCACTGATAGCGCGATGACAATGATTAGCAGCCACCAGTAGTTAGCCATCAGGTCGGTAATCCCAATTAGCATCGTGGTGAACCAAGGCAGTTCCTGTCCCGTATCCACAATGACATTCACCATGTCTGGGACGATATAGACCATCAAGCCAGAGATAATGAGTACCGCCATCGTTAAAAGCACCGCCGGGTAAATCATGGCCATTTCCACATTGCGGGTGGCGCTGAACTGGCGTTCTTCATAATCAGCCAAATTTTCTAGAACTTTGTCGAGGAAACCAGACTGCTCCCCCGCCGCCACAGTGGCTCGGTACAAGGCGTTAAAACTGCTGCCGTGATCGCTCAAACTAACGGCCAAGCTGTGGCCTTCCAGCACCTTGCTGCGAACGGCCATGATCAGGCCTTTAACATGCTGCTTTTCGGCCTGCTCAGCCACGGCAGCCAAGGCTGCTTCGACGGGTAAGCTGGATCCGACTAAGGTGGCCAGCTGTCGGGTAAAGAGCACACGGTCCAGATGCCCGAGTTTGCGTTGGAAGGATATTCGGGAACTTTTGCTGGTCGACTGACTACCTGTAACGTTTACCTCGGTCGGCATGAGCGCTTGGTCGCGTAGCAACGAGCGCGCGTGACGGGCGCTATCGGCTTCAATAACACCTTTTCGGGTGCGTCCAGTCTCGTCTAGGGCTTTGTACTCAAAAGCCGCCATTAGCCGTTGATACCCAAAATCAGATTCAGATCAGTCATCCAGACTTACTCGAAGAACTTCATCTACTGTGGTGATGCCCGCAAGAATCTTTTGTTTGCCGTCTTCGCCAATACTGGGCGCAATGCTGCGAGCATATCGATTCAAGGCTTGCTCACTGGCAGCGTCATGTATCAGTTCCCGCATCTTCTCATCTATTACAACCATTTCGTAAAGACCGGTTCGACCTACGAACCCCGACTGCGAGCACTCAGCGCAGCCGTTAGCCTGATAAACCATGGCTGTTGACTCTTGTAAGAATGTTAATTCGTTCGGATTGGCGGGTCGCTGGGTGCTGCAATGGGAGCACAAGACACGCACCAAACGCTGGGCCAATACGCCGATCAGGCTGGAACTGAGTAAGAATGGCTCCACACCCATATCGATAAGCCGGGTAACAGCTCCAACCGCCGAGTTGGTGTGTAATGTGGACATCACTAAGTGTCCGGTAAGACTGGCCTGAACAGCAATCTCTGCGGTTTCAATATCCCGGATCTCGCCTACCATCACGACATCGGGATCTTGTCGCAAAATTGCGCGCAGCCCTCGAGCAAAGGTCATGTCCGCTTTGTTGTTGACCTGAGTTTGGCCAATTCCCGGCAGGCTGTACTCAATCGGATCCTCTACGGTCAACACGTTTATCGTACTGCCGTTAAGCTCAGCAAGGGAACCGTACAGCGTCGTGGTCTTACCAGACCCAGTGGGGCCTGTAACCAGAAAGATACCGTGAGGTTTGTGCACAACGCTCTGGAGAGCCTGCAGGGTATGAGGTGCGAAGCCTAACTTCTGCAGGTTCAACCGCCCGGCCTGTTTGTCCAACAATCGCAGCACCACACGTTCGCCAAAGTTCGCCGGCATAGTGCTGACACGAACATCCACCTCTCGGCCTCCGATGCGCAGCGATATCCGGCCGTCTTGGGGAATACGCTTCTCGGCGATGTCGAGTTTGGCCATCACCTTAATTCGAGATATGAGCAAAGACGCCAATTCCCGGCGGGGTCTGACCACTTCACGCATGACACCGTCTACTCGAAAACGTACCACGAGGGCTTGTTCAAAGGTTTCGATATGAATGTCTGAAGCATTCTCGCGAATAGCTTGGGCTAGTAGCGCATTGATCAGGCGGATGATCGGGGCATCGTCTTGCTGTTCTAGCAGATCCTCGGTCTCGGGCAAGGCGCTGGCGAGACTGGCAAGATCCATTTCGTCACCAAGATCCTCCACCATTTGTTTGGCTTCGCTGGAGTCTCTGGCATACACCGAAGTGACTAACTCGTCGAACTCTTCTTCACTTACCAACCGCACTCGTGCGCTGCGTTTTGTATGACGCCTGATTTCAGCCAGAGTTGTCAGCGTCGGGTTCGACTTAGCGCAAATCTCGATTGTCTGCTCAGCCTCATCCTTGACCACGACAACGCCGAACCGACGAGCAAAGGTAAAGGGCAGTCTGTCCTCGCTGTTTGAAGTACTCCTATGTGCCGACTCGTTCGTCATGTAAGAAACCTGTTCGTGTGGGAAATCTGAGCAGTGCTAATGTACGCTGCGAAGCGTACCTGTAACCGCTGTACTTTGGACTGATCTTTTCGCTAATTCGATCACCCCGAGTAACCAGCGAAAACTTCTGACACGAGGCTCTCAGCGAGGCGGCTTACAGTCAATATCGCTGGCGCTCTTGACTTAGCATCCATAATATCACCGACACCCGTGTAGCAAGGAAAGTATCTTTGAATTTTGTAGGCGCTCACATTATTTCTGTAGATCAATTCGACCGAGCTGCAGCGGATCGAGTTTTTGAGGTGGCGGATCAGATGCAGCCTTACGCCATGCGTAATCGGATTACCCGGGTGCTTCAGGGGGCTATCCTCTCAAACATGTTTTTCGAGCCAAGCACTCGAACCCGAGTCTCTTTTGGATCCGCCTTTAACCTGTTGGGCGGAGAAGTGCGCGAAACCACCGAGGCCAAGTCATCTTCCCTAGCCAAGGGGGAATCCCTTTACGATACCGCTCGGGTTTTGTCTGGCTACAGTGATGTCATCGTCATGCGCCACCCGGATGCCGGCAGCGTCGCGAAATTTGCGGAAGCCAGCCGAGTGCCCGTCATCAACGGTGGCGACGGGCCAAACGAGCATCCCAGCCAAGCGCTGCTGGATCTTTACACCATGCGCACGGAAATTGCGGCCCAAGGTCAGAGCATTGATGGACTTAGCATCGCCTTGATTGGCGACCTGCGGTATGGACGAGCCGTGCACTCTCTGTGCAAGTTATTGTGCCTATATGACAACATCCGACTGCATTTAATTTCTCCACCCGAGCTGGCTCTGCCCGAGGACATCGTGGCCCTACTCAAGAGTGCGGGCCATGAAGTACGCCAATACACCGATATGGCTGAGGGTATTGGCGGCGTGGACATTTTGTACGTAACGCGTACCCAGGAAGAGCGCTTTCCCTCTCAGCAAGAGGCAGATCGCTACCGCGGTTTGTTCCGGCTAAATCAGGCAATCTATACCCAGAACTGTGCGCCCAATACGGTTATTATGCACCCGCTTCCACGTGATTCTCGGGCACAGGCCCAAGAGTTAGACGACGATCTGAATCAGAACCCCAACTTGGCTATTTTTCGGCAGACGGACAACGGCATGCTGATTCGTATGGCCTTGTTTGCACTGGTGCTTGATGTGGTGGATCAAGTGGACAACTTCGCACAACCGGTAACGTGGTTTACTGATAAACGGCACAGATAGATACCGTTTCCCTCTCGGTAACGCTTCGCAAAAAAAAGGGCCCGGTAAGGGCCCTTTTTTGCGCATAGATCCCTTCTGGATCAGATCTGTGCTTCGAGTTCCGGCAATGCCGTGAACAGGTCAGCTACCAAACCATAGTCGGCAACTTGGAAGATTGGAGCATCTTCGTCTTTGTTGATGGCAACAATTACCTTGCTGTCCTTCATGCCGGCCAGGTGCTGGATAGCACCGGAAATACCAACGGCAATATACAAGTCGGGGGCAACAATTTTACCGGTCTGCCCTACCTGCATGTCGTTCGGGACGAATCCTGCATCCACCGCGGCTCGAGATGCACCAATAGCGGCACCCAGCTTGTCTGCAATGCCGTCCAGCATGCCGAAGTTTTCACCGTTTTGCATACCACGACCACCAGAAATGATCACGCTTGCAGCGGTCAACTCCGGGCGTTCCGATTCCGCAATTTCCTGGGAAACAAAGCTTGAAATACCAGCGTCAGTGACGGTATCGATGGCTTCAACACTGGCGCTGCCGCCCGTGTTGGCAACGGCGTCGTATGCGGTACCGCGAACGGAAACTACCTTGACTGCGTCGTTGGACTTCACCGTGGCAATGGCGTTACCCGCGTATATTGGGCGTTTGAAGGTGTCGGCACTTTCAACGCTGATGATGTCCGAGATTTGCGCAACACCCAGCTTCGCTGCCACTCGTGGTAAGAAGCTACGTCCATTGGCTGTATGAGCAGCCAATACATGGCTGTATGGAGCGGCTACTTCGGTCACCAGGTCACCGAGGTTTTCAGCCAACTGATGCTCGTATGCCGGGTTGTCGGCAACCAGTACTTTGTTTACTCCGGGTACGGCGGCTACTTGACTCGCTACGCCCTCAACACCGCTGCCTGCGACCAGCACATCGATGTCGCCGCCAATGGCTTGTGCCGCAGCGATGGTTACAAGGGTAGCGCTCTTATTTTCGCTGTTATCGTGTTCTGCAACGACTAATATGCTCATGAGATCACCTTCGCTTCGTTCTTGAGTTTATCGACCAGTTGTTCAACGGATTCGACCTTAATACCGGCAGCCCGCTCTGCTGGGGCTTCTACCTTCAGCACCTCTACTGTGGGGGTCATGTCCACACCCAGTTCATCGGGGGTTAGAACATCCAGCGGCTTCTTTTTTGCCTTCATGATGTTGGGCAAAGACGCATATCGCGGCTCGTTTAGACGTAGGTCAGTGGTCACAACCGCTGGCAAATTAACCGAAATGGTCTGCATGCCGCCGTCGATTTCCCGCAGTACCTGCGCCTTACCGTCTGCCACCGTTACTTCAGAAGCAAAAGTTGCCTGTGGCATGCCGGTTAGCGCTGCAAACATTTGACCGGTCTGGCTGTTATCGCCATCAATACTTTGCTTGCCGAAAATAACCATACCGGCCTGCTCGCGTTCCTGTACCGCAACCAGGGCCCGGGCAATGGCCAAGGGCTGGGCCTCCACATCGGTTTCCACCAAGATGGCTCGGTCGGCACCCAATGCTAGACATGTGCGTAGTTGTTCTTGGCAGGCTGTGCTGCCAACGGCAACGGCGATAACTTCTTCGGCGACGCCAGCTTCTTTCATGCGAACGGCTTCTTCGATGCCGATTTCACAGAATGGGTTAACAGACATTTTAACGTTGCTGAGATCAACGCCAGTGTTATCGGGCTTTACACGCACTTTGACGTTGTAATCAACCACTCGTTTGACCGGTACAATAACCTTCATTGAATTTGAGTCCTCATTTGTTGGCTCGGACGTATGCGGCCTTACCGCCGTCCTTTGAGCATTTGTACGACTGGTGCCTAGGCACCTCGTCTATTCACCCTTCCAAAAACTGACGATTACCATGCGGCATTTGCCACAATATTGCAGCGACATGTCACGCATTTGGGTAAGTTTTTAGCACTTTGCTGGGGTATTTGACGTAACGTCACGACGAAAGTCGGGTGACGAAAGCACGCAAACCGATTAACCTGCCGCCTGCGCGCCCACGCTGACCCCAGCAAGAGGGCGACGCATTGTCCCTATGCCCTAGGCATAGGTCAAGACATCACCGATTGCGGTGAATGCCGGTCACGTTTCATATGATGGCGGCACTGCGGTTGAGAGACATATTACTGGAAATAGAGGATTGCAATGGAGCAACAAGTAGAACGCGAATCCATGGAATTTGACGTTGTGATTGTTGGCGG
>JAYOVN010000086.1:0-8039 GCA_038151515.1 Gammaproteobacteria bacterium
CGTTTCGCCTCCGCCGCCAGTTGGGCGACAACGTAGGACTCTTGTCGAGTCTCAGCCTGCGGCAGGCTCATCGTCTCCTAACCTGTTGGCTTCCAGGCTCGACATGCTGAAGTCTGTCTGAACTTCTTCATCGTCTGGTGAAATCTCTTGGCTATCTAACAGCTCGTGACTCATAACACCCTTGGCGATTTCTCGCAGCGCAATAACCGTTGGCTTGTCGTTCTCTTCATCGACTAACGCTTCGGTGTTGTAGTTGCGCAGCGCACGGGCACGACGACTGGCCAACATCACCAAGTCGAAACGGTTGTCTACGTGATCTAAGCAGTCCTCTACAGTAATGCGGGCCATAAGTTTCTCGTCACAGAAGTCAAAAAGGAAAACGAGGATACAGATCGCTTGGCGTCAGTACAAGAACAGTGAACCACAGCGCTGTCAGTTAGTCCGCCTGAATAAGCTCGACAATTTCACGTCGCTGGGTTTGGACCGCAGTTCTTGTGCCTGCTATTTGGATGATTTTTAGAAAGTCCGACACTGCGCTGTCGAAGTCCGCATTGACGACCAAAAAGTCGAAGTGTTTCGCTTGGGACATATCCAGCTTCGCTTCGCTCAGGCGTTTTTCAATGCTCTGTGCACTGTCTTCGCCCCGGGCATTGAGCCGCTGGGCCAGTTCTTCCACCGATGGTGGCAGGATAAAAATACTGGTGGCTTCGGGCAGTTTCTCGCGAACCTGTTGGGCGCCCTGCCAGTCAATTTCCAGAATGACATTCTTGCCCTCGCTGCGCTTTCGCTCCACCTCTGCCTTGGAGGTGCCGTAGCGTTTGCCGAACACGTTGGCATGCTCGAGGAACTCGTCGTTCTCAATCATTCGCGTGAATTCATCGTCGTCGACAAAAAAATAATTATCGCCATCTACCTCGCCGCCTCGGGCTGGGCGCGTGGTGTGGCTTACCGAAACCGTGGTGCCCGAATCCGCAGCCAAGGCAGCATTGACGATAGAGGTTTTGCCTGCTCCGGATGGAGCGGATACAAGGAAAAGGTTACCGGTTTGCATTGCGTATTCTTCTTTGGTCTCTAGTCATCGGTGGTGGCGGGACTGCGCGGGAACATTTTAATCAAGGTTTTGCATCCTGCCCATATCGCGAAGCCTGATTTCAAGTTGAGCCGAGTGCTCGTTACTGAACTCCCGTTACTGGATGTTCTGCACCTGTTCGCGAATTTGCTCGACGAGCACCTTAAGCTCGATGGATGCGTTGGATATTTCGCTGCAAATGGCCTTGGCTCCCAAGGTGTTGGCTTCACGATTGAGCTCTTGGGTCAGAAAGTCCAATCGCCGACCGTGAGGGCCGCTGGCTTTGATTAAAGACCGGGCCTGATCCATGTGGATGCTCAAACGGTCAAGTTCTTCCCGGACATCGGCTTTTTGTGCGAGCAAGGCGACTTCTTGGGCGATGCGTTCGTCATCGATCTTGGCTTCCAACGCCGTCACTCGCTCTTGCAGTCTTTGTTGCTGTAGCTGGGGCAGGCTGTTGGCAACGGGTTCTAGGGTTCGCAGCTGCTCGGCGATAGCATCCAGATTTCCCAGCAGTATTTGGTGCAACCGCCTCCCTTCTGCAGCGCGGCTTTCGATCAGGCGCTCCATGGCTTCGTCAAACAGCGTCAAGGTGGCTTGGGTAATATCGTCCAGTAAGTTATCCGATGGCACTAGGACGCCGGGCCACGCCATCAACTGGCCTTGGGTAATGGGCGCTGCATTCGGTGCTAGCACAGCAATGTCGTGGGCGCTTTCAACCAAGCTTTGAAGCAGTGACCGGTTCACGCTCATGGGGTCCGCGTTCTGGCCCCCTTCCAGCTTGAGGATGGCGTCCAGCTTGCCACGACCTAGATGACCTCTTACCCGTTCTCGCAGAGCATGCTCAATGCCTCTAAGAGACTCGGGTAACTTGAATGTGGTTTCCAAGTATCGGTGATTGACGGTTTTAATCTCCCAAACCAGCTGAAAGTCGCTGGTCCTGGCTTCGGCTCTGGCAAAGCCGGTCATACTGTGGATGCTGCTCATGCAAATCCGTCGGTGGTGCGGGACGGCCAGTCTAACGTATCCCCGATTAATTCGATGAGGCCTTTGGCGGTAAATTTCTATTGTGTCGGTATGCGAACTTCCTTACGGTTCGCCACGTTCCAGACCCTAAGACGCAGCCCAGATTTGGCGGCGATCAATTGAACCTTAGAACTCAAACAACACAACAAATTAGGAGATCCTATGCGACCCAGTGGAAGAGCCACCGACGAGCTTCGCAATGTCCGCTTCACCCGGCGCTTTACCAAACATGCAGCAGGATCGGTGCTGGTGGAATTTGGCGATACCAAGGTGATTTGTACGGCTTCGGTAGAAAACTCCGTGCCCGGTTTTTTACGCGGACGCGGTGAGGGTTGGGTGACTGCCGAATACGGCATGCTGCCGGGAGCGACCAATACCCGCAATGATCGAGAAGCGGCTCGCGGCAAGCAAAATGGGCGCACGGTAGAAATTCAGCGTTTGATTGGTCGTTCTTTGCGAGCCATGGTGGATATGAAGAAACTGGGTGAACGCACCATTCGAATCGACTGCGATGTGATTCAGGCCGATGGCGGTACCCGAACAGCCTCCATTACCGGCGGTGCTTTGGCGCTGGCGGATGCCATCAAGAGCATTCCCGCTGAGGACGCGTTGGTGGGTTTTGTCTCCTCTGTGAGCGTGGGAATTTATAAGGGAACGCCGGTGTTAGACCTGGACTACGCTGAAGATTCAAACGCCGAAACCGATATGAACGTGGTGCGGTTGGGCGACGGCTTTATTGAGTTGCAGGGTACCGGCGAAGCTGCGCCATTTACCAAGGCAGAACTGGCTTCCCTAATCGACTTAGCCGAACAGGGCACAGAGCAGTTGCTGGGTTTGCAGCAGGCAGCACTACAGGAAGGCTAGGCTTTAGGCGGCGACACCGTAGAGTCAGGCTGCAACGTTGAATAAAAACGGCATAAAGAGCGCCGAAAACTAAGTTACACACCCAGGTTGAATAAAAGAGAAGGGCTGCCCATGGCAAATCAGGTAGAGACAGACAAGACAGAATTTATTGAGTTTTTGATTAAACAAAACGTGCTCAAGTTTGGAGAATTTACTCTTAAGTCTGGGCGCCAAAGCCCCTACTTCTTTAACTTGGGCTCTGTGGCCTCTGGTGCCGCGTTCACTGCCCTTGGTCGGGCGTATGCACGAACCATTGTTCAGTCAGGCATCGAGTTCGACTTGTTGTTCGGCCCTGCTTACAAGGGCATTCCCATCGCAGTGGCCACGTCACTGGCCCTTGCCGAGCATGGGATTGATGCCGGGGTGGCCTACAATCGCAAAGAAGCCAAGGCCCATGGTGAGGGTGGTCAACTGGTGGGTGCTCCGGTGCAGGGGCGCGTGCTGATGCTGGACGACGTGCTGACATCCGGAAAGGCCATTCGCGAGGCCGCAGCACTGATCAACGTGGCTGATGCCAACATCGTTGGTGTGGTGATCGCTATGGATCGGGCCGAGGCGACCAATCCCGATAACGATGATGCGCCGGAAACCGCGGTATCCAGTCTGAGCAATGAGCTGGGCGCACCGGTGATCAGCATTGCCCACGTTACGAATGTGTTGGAGTATCTAGCCGATGATGCGGCCGCTAGCGAATCCTTCGCGGCGATGAGTGCCTATGTGGCCGAGCATTGTGTGGCTTAAAGGCAGCGGTTAGGAGCCAAACACCCCGCGTCGAATGACCAGCCACTGGTCTGCCCACTCTGCTGTGAGGCTTTGCTTGAAGTCGCTGCGGACGAACTGGGCAATTTGACCTTCTGCCACGGCCATCAACACTTTGGCGAGAACTGCCGGCTGGTTCCCGGGCAGAGGATCCGTTTCTAATGCCATTTCTCGAAGAAGCTGGCGAAGCTGAGTTTCGATGCGGTCCAGGAGTTGCCGCATACGTGCCCGCAGTCGTTCCGTCTCGCCTTGCAGGGCGTCGCCGACAAAGAGTCGTGCAAAGCCGGGGTTGCGTTCTACGAAGGTGAGCAGCAGCAATATGATGTCATGGCACTTGCTTTCATGACTTCGGCCTTCCTTGGCGATACCGCTCATTCTTGAAAAGAGTGTTTCTTCGGTAAATTCGATTAACCCTTCGATCATCTTGGCTTTGCTAGGAAAGTGCCGATACAGGGCGGCTTCGGATAGCCCCACCTCCTGAGCAAGCTTGGCGGTGGTGATTTTCCCGCCGGGATTCGCTTCCAGCATGTGGGCTAATGCCTGCAAAATTTCGGGTTTGCGGCTGGTTCTAGGCATGATGGGTATCCGGGCTGGTGGGCTGTTCGCCGAGAATTTGGGTGCCGACACCGGAGTCGGTAAAGACTTCCAGCAGCAGTGCATGGGGCACTCGGCCATCGACGATGGTGACGCTGTTCACGCCTTCAGAGACTGCATCCAAGGCACATTCCACCTTGGGCAACATGCCTTCGCTAATGGTGCCGTCGGCAATCAGGGCTTCGACCTCTGTCTTCTGGATGGACGAGATGGTTTCCTTGTTGGCATCAAGGATGCCGGGGGTGTTGGTTAGCAGCACCAGCTTTTCTGCCCCTAGCGCCTGAGCGACGGCGCCGGCGACGATGTCGGCATTGATGTTGTATGACTCGCCATCTTGACCCACCCCAATGGGGGCAATAACGGGAATGAAGGCGGATTGAACCAAAGAATCCAGCAGATCGACCTGTACGCTGGTGATGCTGCCCACATGGCCAATGTCGATAATTTCTGGTGCGCTGGCGCCGGCATCGCTGGAGGCAATGGTCATGGGCATTTTTTCGGCTTGGATCATGTTGTCGTCCTTACCCGTGATGCCAACGGCCCGCCCGCCGTGGGTATTGATCAAGGACACGATGTCCGGATTCACGAGCCCGCCCAGGACCATCTGCACCACGTCCATGGTGGCCGAGTCGGTAACCCGCATGCCATTGACGAACTTAGACTCAATGTTCAGTCGCGCCAGTAGATCGCCTATCTGAGGGCCGCCGCCGTGAATCACGACTGGATTGATGCCGACGAGCTTCATTAAGACTACATCTGCAGCGAAGCTGTCTTTCAATGCCTCTTCCGTCATGGCGTTACCGCCGTACTTGATAACTACCGTCGTGCCATGGAAGCGTCTTATATAGGGCAGCGCTTCGGTAAGTACTTGGCTGGTGATGTTGTCGTTTGCTGCGGTCATCGGTCTGGGAGTCCTAAATATGCGTTTGCCAGTGCAAGACTGACAGAGTTTCCCAAGGATTAAACCTAAAGTCTCCATCAAGTCCTTGGGTTGGCGTTCTTGGCAAGCTCAGGATCAAAGAAAGGCTAAGTCGCCATCTACCCTTTGCAGTTGGGTTTGAAACTCAGTTTGGATTCGATTCAGGGCCTCTTCGGAGTCGGCTTCAAACCGCAGGGATAACACCGGGCTGGTGTTTGAGGGCCGAATTAAACCCCAGCCGTCGCTGAAGTCCACGCGTATGCCGTCGATCCGCGTTAGGCGGCCATCGCCGAAATCCGCCGTGTCGGCCAGAGTTTTCATCACCGTGAATTTATGATCTTCGGTGGTTTGAATTTTGATTTCCGGCGTTGTCACGGTCACGGGGTATTTGTCGAACCGCTGGTCTGCGTTTGCGTCGCCTTGGCTAAGCAGCACCAGCAACCGGGCGGCAGCAAAAATTGCGTCATCAAAGCCGTACCAGTTTTCGGCAACGCACAGGTGGCCGCTAAATTCTCCGGCCAGTGGCGCGCCGGTCTCTTTGATCTTGGCCTTGATATGGGAATGACCGGTTTTCCACATCAGCGGTTCGCCGCCTGCGTTGCGGATTACCGCGGGCAGATCTTTGCTGCACTTCACGTCAAAGATGACGGTTTCGCCAGGGTGTCGTGAACAAATGTCTTCGGCGAAGAGCATCATGAGTTTGTCTGGCCAGATGATCTCGCCTCTGGGTGTGACTACACCCAAGCGATCGCCATCGCCGTCGAAAGCGAGGCCTACATCGGCTCCGGTCTCAGTGACCTTGTTGATCAGATCTTGCAAATTTTCCGGTTCGGCAGGATCTGGATGGTGGTTGGGGAAGTTGCCGTCTACCTCGCAAAACAACGGCGTCACGCTGCAGCCCAGAGATTCCAGAATAGCCGGAGCCACGCCGCCGGCGACCCCGTTGCCGCAATCCACCACCACGTTTAGGGGGCGCTCGAGCCTGCAGACTGACAGTAGGTCCTCAGTAAATTTAGGCACGATGTCGACGTGAGAGGTGTCACCAATACCTGTGCTAAGGGTGTCACTTTGCAGATTGTGCAAAAGCGCCTGAATACGGTCCTCGGCCAAGGTGATCCCGCCGATCATCATTTTCAGGCCGTTGTATTCCGGTGGATTGTGGCTGCCCGTGATCATGATGCCCGTGCCGGTTTGCAATGCATGGGTCGCGAAGTACAGGACCGGTGTGGGGACTAGGCCGACGCTGATGACGTCCATGCCACCGTCGCACAGACCTTGAGTTAAGGATTGTTCCAGTCCCGGGCTAGACAGCCGGCCATCCCGTCCCACCACGGCGGTGGATTGATTTTCTGCCAGTGCGGCGGTGGCAAAACTGCGACCGATCCAATACACCACTTGTTCCGTGAGGTTTTGGGTGGTGATGCCACGAATATCGTAGGCGCGAAAAATACCAGGATCGATGTTGGGTTTTGTTGGGAGGCCGCTCATAACGTAGAAAAGTCCTTAAGGTAGGTGGTGTAACAGTATTGAAAATCGATGCTGGGGTCTCTTGGCACTAGGTCTCTAGCTTCAGGGCGAATAGCTCCGTTAACTGGGAAATTAGCTGCTCGGCAATAGCGGTTTTAGGCTGAACACCAAAGTCTATCTCGCCGCCGGCGTGGATTAACGTTACAGCGTTATCCAAGCTGTTGAAGCCAATACGTTGATCTGACACGTCGTTGACCACGATGGCATCGAGTTTTTTGCGCTCCCGCTTTTCCCGCGCATTGTTCAGGGTATCGTTAGTTTCCGCCGCGAATCCCACAACGACCTTGGCCTGCTGGGCTTTAACCACTGAGGCGATGATGTCCGGGTTTTCAACCAGAGGCAGCTGTACCTGATCCTCGGCCTGGGCGTGACGCTTGATTTTTTGCTGCTGGGCGGTGGCGGGCCGGTAGTCGGCCACCGCAGCAACGCCGATAAAAAGATCGGTTTCGGGCAGGTGCTCGTGGACTCGGTCGTGCATTTCTTGTGCGCTGGTGACGTTTACCCGGGTGATGTCTCCATGACAGGCGTCCACGCCGGGGCCTGCGATCAAAATCACCCTTGCTCCGGCCTGCCGACCAGCCTCAGCGATGGCCAAACCCTGCAAGCCAGAGCTGTGATTGCTGATGTAGCGCACAGGGTCGATGGCCTCTCGGGTTGGTCCTGTCGTAATCATCAGGGTATGACCGGTCAATGAACCAGAGCCGGTTTGGGCACTGGTCGCGTTCAAGGCCTGCACTATCTCTTCGGGCTCTGTCATGCGGCCAAGGCCAATGTCGCCGCAGGCTTGATCACCGCTGTCTGGGCCAATGATATGGCAGCCGTCGGTTTTCAACGTGGCCAAATTCCGCTGAACCGCTGGATGGGCGAACATTTGTTGGTTCATTGCTGGTGCGAGGCTTACCGGGGCGCTACTGGCTAAACACAGAGTGCTCAGCAAGTCCGAGGCATCGCCGCTGGCTAGCCGCGCTATCGTTCCAGCAGTGGCTGGCGCGATCAGTATGTGGTCGGCCCATCGAGCCAGTTCAATATGGCCCATGGCGGCTTCGGCGGCCTGATCCCACAGATCGTCACGAACCACATGACCGCTGACTGCTTGAAGCGTTGTTGCGGTAACAAAGTGGTGAGCGTTGGCTGTCATCACCACCTGCACGATCGCACCGGCTTCTACGAGACGGCGCACAAGGATCGGCGTTTTATACGCAGCGATGCCCCCGCTTACGCCAAGCAGAATGTGTTTTCCTG
>JAYOVN010000087.1:0-7859 GCA_038151515.1 Gammaproteobacteria bacterium
CCGTGATAATCCTTATCGCCAAAGTCCAGATCACGCTCTAGCCGTTTAAAGGCTGGCAGCACCGAGGCCCAATCCCAGCCTTGATTACCTAGGTAAGCCCATTCGTCGTAATCCTCGGGCATGCCTCGCAAAGCAATCGTCGTGTTCACAGCAGACGAGCCGCCGACCACACGACCCCGAGGAAATCGATCCTGACGGCCTTGAGTAGGCTCGTACTGGAATCCCCAGTCGTGATCTACATAGGAGTTGTTGTGGGAGTTGATCAGATCTTGCGGGGTATCTTGTAACAGCGGGTAGTCCGGCCCGGACTCCACCAAGCACACACTTAAATTTGGGTTTTCGCTGACTCGAGCGGCTATGGCGCAACCCGCACTACCGGCACCGATGATCAACACGTCGAACTGATCTGCTTCCACTTCCCTGCCTCCCAATGGCTCTTTTACCAGCGCTTTCTTATCAGTGCCCTTTCACGAATGCCCTTTAACGAATGCCCTTTCATGAAAGCCTTGTCATAAATGCTCTCGCCTAAGCGCCTTTTCACCCGGGTCCTTAGAACTGTCCTCCGGCATACTTGCTTATCGCCGACCCGATAATTTCCCTCGACCTCGATTGAATCAAAGGAAGCCTCGGGATGATAGTCTTGGGATGTGGATATAGGACATCGGTTTGATTGAGACTAAGGACATTACAGCCGTGGTTCTCTGTGGCGGCAAGGGCAGCCGCTTTGGACCGACTGAGAAGCCTCTTGCTCGCTTTACCAAAGCAGGCACCACGGCGGCCATGGTGGATCATGTCCTTGCGACCTTGCCTGAGAATCTGCCCAGACTGATCAGCGCAAATACGTGTATCGAGGACTATGGCACACGGGGACAGGTGGTCGGTGACGCCGATCTTAACGATGCCGAAGGCCCTCTGCTGGGGATTTACAGTGCGATGCATCTCGTCACCAGCCCGTGGATTTTGGTATGTCCCGGCGACATGCCATTGCTGCCAACAAATTGGTACACACCGCTAATGGAACAGGCCACCGAAGCAGACATTCCCTGTGTGCTGCACGACGGTGCGCGTCTTCAACCGCTTCTTTGCTTGATTCCGACCCAACTAGTCGAGGATCTACGCCGCTATTTGGAGGACGGGGGTAAAAGCGTGCATCAATGGCACAGCCGCGTTGGTGCGACGGAGGTTTTGGCGTCAGGTGTAGATGCGGCGAGAGAGTTCACCAACATCAACACCCAGCAGGCGCTGGAGCGACTGAGCGCCCTCCAGCCTTAATCTGGCCAACCTACTCGCCCATTTGAGACTGCAAGTAGTTTTCTAGCCCAGTCTTTTCGACAAGACCCAACTGAGTTTCCAACCAATCCACATGCTCTTCTTCGGATATCAAAATCTGATTGAACAAGTCACGTGTCCCAAAATCACCACAGGCCTCGCAATCCACAATGGCCGCCCGTAGATCTGGAATGGCGATCATTTCTAAAGCCAAGTCGCATTCCAGCATCTCTTTAACATTCTGACCAATCATCAGTTTGCCCAGGTCCTGCAGATTCGGCAGGCCTTCGAGAAACAAAATACGTTCGATAATGGAATCAGCGTGCTTCATTTCATCCACTGACTCCTCCATCTCCATCTTACCCATTTTTTTCAGGCCCCAGTCGTCCAGCATCTTGGCATGCAGGAAATACTGGTTGATGGCGGTAAGTTCGTTTTTCAGGACCTTGTTGAGGTGGTCGATTACTTTGCTGTCCAGACTCTTCATGCCTGTGGCTCCTAATTTGTTGTGGTAACAGGCTGCCTGAAAGTACCTCTCAGGGCAAGAAAATAAATCGTAAGTTATTGTTTTATAACAATAATCACTCTCATCGGCGGTTAAGACTCAGAGCGCTATTGCAATCAAGAATGATTTGCATTTAGAATTGCTAAATGCCCTTGAATGGAATCGCCCGTGTACATTTGCCTATGTAAAGCCGTAACCGATCACGACATCGAAGCCGCAGTATTCGCTGGCGCGGACACATTAGGCCAAGTGCAACGCGAACTAGCGGTAAGCACCGGCTGCGGACGCTGTGCCAGTGCGGCCCAAATGGTGGTGGATCAAGCCCTCGAAAAGCGTGCTGGCACTGACACGTTCAACTCACCGGGCTTGAGCGTGGCCAACCTAGCCACACAAGACGTTGCCGCCTTGGTTTACGCAGCCTAGCTCTACCCCGCCCTACTTAGGCCGAATCTTGGATGGCTGCTGGCATGTTTTGTGGTCTAGCCTCCCTTCGACCTGATCCCGTGAATCACTCACCAACCCAGACTGGGGCATGTTTGGTGACTTTCGCCCTGTTTGACCGCTCCCGGCCCTTTTCACAATCTCTGAATTGAAAAACAACCCGCCAAAACCAACATTGATGCAGAACAACAAGGTCTGATAGCGTCGGTAGCCACTCCAAGGATCTTTAGATACTTTGAGCTGCAGTTTTCCAACGGACGTTAGAATGACAGAACAAATCGACACGCCAGACCACAACCAAGCGCCCGTAGATTACATACAGCGCACACGTGACCTGTATGCCAGCCTTGGACACCCTCCCTATCAGTGGGTTGAAAACTCCAAACCACCACCCTTTCACAAACCGAGCAAATCACTGGCCCAGAGCAAAGTAGCGATGATCGCTTCGGGCGGTATCTATCGAAGGGGACAAATCGCCTTTCATTACAAAGACGACATCAGCTATCGGCGTATTCCCGTGGACACACCAGCAGACGACCTTCGTGTTACCCACTTCGCCTATGACTTGACCGCCGCCCGTCAGGATCCCAACGCGGTGCTGCCCCTAGAGGCGCTTCGTGATCTGGCAGATCGAGGTCGCCTAGGCGCCTTAGCTGACAATGCGCTGACCTTTATGGGCGGTATTTATTCCAGTCGCAAAGTGCGAGATATCTTGGCACCGGCCCTTGTCAAAGAACTGCAGCAAGATGAAGTGGACCTAGCGATCTTGATTCCAGTCTGACCCGTCTGCCATCAGTCCGTTGGACTGATCGCAAGAGCCCTAGAGGCTGCTGGTATCGCAACCGTTTGCCTAACCAGTGCCTATTCCATAACCGCCTCCGTGGGTGCGCCACGGGGTGTATTCCTCGATTATCCTTTGGGCCAAACCGCTGGACAGGCCGGTGAACCAGCGGAGCAACGGCAAATCATGGAGTTTGCGTGCCGGGCCTTTGAGGACATTGAATGCCCGGGAGAGATCCGAAAGGTGCCGCTCACTTGGCCTCGGGACGCAGGCTGGAAAGATGCCGTAATGCGGCCCAATAAAACCGCTAGCGTGGGCATTGACGAAAAGGATGAGGATGACGGCAGCGGACATCAGCACCTTCGAGGGGACCAACGCACTGCCCGACACGACACCCCCCAGTACCAGCAGCCAGAGGATTTAAGCGAAGCGGAACCGAACTGTCCTAGCTGTGTATTCCTAACGCCCTTAGAGTCAGCCTAGGCCACCATGTGCCTAGGAGACGCGCCGGATTTTAGCCGTCTTAAGTTTTAGGTTTCGGCAAGAAAGCTTGAGATACGATCATGCCAATCAACATCAAGATGCAGCCCATGAGTTGCCGCGAGTTCAGCAACTCATCCAGCAACCAGTATCCGCCGATGGCGCCGAAAACCGCTTCTAAGCTGAGAATAATGCCAGCATGGGCTGGGTGAGCCTTGGCCTGAGCGATCACCTGTAGAGTGTAGGCGACGCCCACAGTAACGATGCCTGCGTAAAACAACGTGGGACCTGCATCCAGCAGTTGCTGAACAGTGGTGCCCTCGCCTACTAGAACCCCGGAAACCAAGGCTCCCAGAACAGAACACACCAGAAACTGGCCCATTGCCAGCAATATGCCGGGCACTTTTTTACCAAAGCGATCGATAGCCAGTATGTGAACGGCCCAAAGGGACGCGCCGGCAAGCTGCAGCAAGTCGCCAAACCCTACCTGCCAATACTCGTCTACACCTAACAGAAACAATCCAAGACAGGCGATCGAGCACCCCAGCCAAACGGCGACAGAAGTTTTTACACCCAGCATAAGACCGATCACCGGCACAAAGATCATGTACATCCCAGTAATAAAGCCAGCATTTGAGGCGGTGGTATAAAGCAGACCTACCTGTTGAAAAGACGACGCCGCGAACAAAATCGTCCCAGATGCCAGCGACGCTCGAAGCAGCTGCGCATAACTTACCGGCTGCCTTAGTAAACTGCGCCGAAAAAACCAGATGACCGGGAGTAAAGAAACAGCGCCCAGCAGAAAGCGTGCGCCGATGAAGCCAAAAGGCTTCAGATAGTCCATGCCAATGACCTGTGCAACAAATCCAAAGCCCCAAATGGCCGCTGTGAGCAGTAACAGCAGATTGGCCGTCATGTAGTGGTTCTCATCACCGCGAAGTGTCTTTTTCTCGGGCTGCTTTTGCGATCAGCTGGATGCCGATCAAGGAATTGGGCGCACCTGCGGCTTGCTGCGCCAATCGCCTTTAGGTGATTCACAGCCCGCACTGGCGTAATGCACCGAAATCGCCCGGCGAAATTCGTCGGTGCGATTTCTCCCGGAGCCATGCACCAATAGCGGATGAAACAGCAGCGTGTCCCCGGGCGCCATGGCCACATGCTGACGACGTTCTCGATCCACATCGTCGGTTCCGAAGAAGCCGCTGTTCACGTAATCCCAGTCCGGGGTACCGTGCGTCAAAGCCCCCTCTTTGTGAGAGCCGGGAATTACGGCAAGACAGCCGTTATCCCGACTGGTGGGCAGCATGGCAGTCCACACCGCGACAATGGCCGATGCCGGTCGCATGCTAAAGTACCGGAGATCCTGATGCAGGGGATGCTTACCATCGACCCTAGGAGGCTTGTTAAACACATTACTGGTCAGGCTGAAAATCTCGTCACCAATGATGCTGCGCACACAGTCGACTACCGCCGGCAAACGGGCAAAGGTGCTGAGCACGTCGTCGTCTTCCAGACAAAATAGTTTGTTCACACCGTGTAATGGTGTCTGAGGCTGCACAGCCCCCTTGACCACCATCACGTCCTGCATAATCTTCATGGCCCCAGCCACAGGCTGTCTGCCCTCTACGACGTCGAGAAAACGCTGATTCAAATCCGCCAAGGTTTGAAGATCAATCAATCCTGGCAGCAGCAAAAACCCATCGCGCTCGTATTGCTGAATTTGTTCTTGGCTCAGCATATCGTCCACTCCAATCCCCATCCCGATGGCCCTAATGTGCTCGCCGTGGCCGGATCTTGCAACACGTAGGGCACCTGGTCAGGGCATGAGCAAAAAAAAACGCGGCCAGCGCCGCGTTTTTGCCAAAGAAGTTTGAATCTGCTGGTTAGCCACCAAAATCATCGAAAGCAATATTCTCGGGCTCAACACCCAAGTCTTCCAGCATGTTCTGCACTGCCTGAGCCATCATCGGCGGCCCACACATGTAGAACTCGCAGTCCTCGGGGCTCGGGTGATCCTTCAAATAGTTTTCATACACCACATTGTGAATGAAGCCTGTATAGCCGTCCCAGTTGTCTTCCTCCAGAGGGTCAGAAAGCGCTACATTGAACGTAAAGTTCTCGTTATTGGCGGCCAACTCTTCAAACTCTTCGATATAAAACATTTCTCGTAGCGAGCGAGCCCCGTACCAATAGCTCATCTTGGTCTTGGTACCTTTGCGACGAAGCTCGTCAAAGATATGAGAGCGCAATGGTGCCATGCCAGCACCGCCGCCAATCCAGATTTTTTCTGCCGGGGTATCTTTTACGAAGAAGTCGCCGTAAGGACCAAATACCGTGATCTTGTCCCCTTCCTTTAGGTTTGCCACATAGGATGTCATAGCACCCGGTGGCAGGTGGTCCATCCGCGGTGGCGGTGGTGACACCCGGATGTTGAATTTCAATATGCCACGCTCTTCTGGATAGTTGGCCATGGAGTAAGCACGAATGGTGGGCTCTTTGACCTCGGACTTCAGATCCCAGAAGTTGAATTTGTCCCAGTCCTCTCGATACTCCTCTTGAACATCGATACTGGACCAGTCCATGGAGTATGGGGGAATCTCCAACTGGACGTAGCCGCCGGCACGGAAGGCTACGTCTGCCCCTTCAGGTAGCTTGAGATTCAGTTCCTTAATCATGGAGGCCACGTTGGGGTTGGCGATCACCTCGCACTCCCATCGCTGAACGCCCAGGGCGTCATCAGGCACTTCGATTTTCATATCCTGTTTCACTGCCACTTGGCAGGATAGCCGCCAGCTGTCGTTAATTTCGCCGCGGTTAAAGTGGCCTTCTTCCGTTGCAAGAATACTGCCGCCGCCATCTACCACTCGGCATCGGCATTGGGCACAGGTACCACCACCGCCGCAAGCGCTGGCTAGGAAAATACCCTTTGATGCCAACGTGCCCAGCAGCTTTCCGCCCGCTGGTACTTCCACTGACTTATCCGGGTCATCATTGATCAAAATGGTGACGTTACCGGCGCTTACCAGCTTAGATCGGGCAAATAAAATCACCCCCACCAAGGCCAGCACTGTGACCGTGAACATAACGACGCCAAGTAAAACAGTTGAATCAACCATGATGGCTCCCTGTTAACTAATTAAATATCGATACCACCGAAGGACATGAAGCACATGCTGATCAGCCCGACGGAGATAAAGGTAATGCCCAGACCGCGAAGACCCTCGGGCACATCGCTGTATTTCAACTTTTCTCGAACACCGGCCAATGCGGTGATGGCCAAGGCCCAACCCACACCGGCGCCAAGCCCGAATACCACGCTTTCAGTAAACGTTTGGTCTTGGTCAATCATCATCAGCGATGCCCCCAAGATAGCGCAATTCACAGTGATCAACGGCAGAAAAACGCCGAGCGCGTTGTACAGAACCGGGACATAGCGGTCTAGAACCATCTCCAGAATCTGTACCATGGCTGCGATGACGCCGATGTAAGACAGCAGGCCTAAAAAGCTCAAATCCGCGTTTGGAAACCCGGCCCAAGCCAGCGCCCCTTCACGCAAGAAAAAGTTAAAAATTAGATTATTCACCGGCACGGTAATTGCCAGAACAACGATAACGGCAACGCCTAGACCGAAGGCAGTGGAAATCTTTTTAGAAATCGCGATAAACGTACACATCCCCAAAAAGAACGTCAGCGCCATGTTTTCAATAAACACGGCCCGTACAAAAATGCCTAAATAATGTTCCATTAGATGGCCTCCTTGTACTGCCCATTGGGCGCAATTTCGTACTCGGGCTCTTCCACCTGTTCGGTCTTCCAAGCGCGAATAGCCCAGATGAACAAACCGATGATAAAGAAGGCACTGGGCGCTAACAGCAGCATGCCGTTAGGCACATACCATCCGCCATTGGCCACAGTTGGAATAATCTCAAAACCCAACAGCGTGCCAGACCCCAGAGGTTCCCGCACCAAGGCGACACCTATTAAGATCACACTGTACCCTAGGGCGTTACCAAAGCCGTCCAAGGCCGATAGCCACGGACCGTTCTGCATGGCAAAGGCTTCCGCGCGCCCCATCACGATGCAGTTGGTAATAATCAGACCAACAAAAACCGACAGGCTCTTGGAAATGTCGTAGGCCACCGCTTGCAACACCTGATCCACCACAATCACCAGTGAAGAGATGATCGTCATCTGAACAATGATGCGAATGTTGGTTGGTACCCGATTACGCACCAAAGACACCGCCAGGTTGGACATAGTGGTAACGAAAATCACAGCCAAGCACATGACCAGAGTGGTGGACATGTTGATGGTTACCGCCAGCGCGGAACAAATCCCCAGTACCTGCAAGGCAATGGGGTTGTTGTTAAAAATCGGATCGAT
>JAYOVN010000088.1:0-7801 GCA_038151515.1 Gammaproteobacteria bacterium
AAGCCCCTTCAAATGAAGGGGCTTTTTTTTAGCCTCTTTTTCTCGTTTAAGTCTGCTGACGCGGCTCCACCTCGGGGCTATCCTGTGACCTGAATCCTTAGTTATCAAAGCAGCGGCCTATGAACATCTCTTCAATCACACCCGCCCTTGGCGCGGAAATCACCGGCGTTGATTTGGCAAACCTTAACCCGGAGGCGGTGTCCTCAATAAAAGCTGCGTTTCTTAATCACCACGTTTTGGTGTTTCGCGATCAAACACTCTCCCGAGACCAGCACAAGGCCTTTGGTCGGCTGTTTGGCGACCTGCACATTCATCCGTCCAAGCGCAATGGCATGAATCAGGAGGACCCTGAGTTATTTATCATCAACACTAAGCCTGATGCCAAACTGACCAATGGCGAGGCCTGGCATTCCGACGTGTCCTGCGAGGAAATCCCGCCAAAGGCGTCGATTTTGTATATCACCAAGTGTCCGGAAAATGGCGGCGGCGACACGATGTTTGCCAACATGCATGAAGCTTTTGGGGAACTGTCGCCTGACTTGCAATCTTTGCTGCTGACCAAAACCGCTTACCACGACGGAGAGATCGACCTGAGAAATTACGGCGTTCGTTTGCGTGATGGGCAAACCTATCCCAAGGCATCCCACCCCTTGGTACCCCGCCACCCTGAAAGCGGTCGCCCCTATCTCTTTGCCAATGGCAGCTTTACCTCTCATATCGAGGGGATTCCACGCTGGGAAAGCGACATGCTGCTGAAGGGGCTTTATCAGCGCACGGCGACGAATCCTCGCATTCAGTGCCGGGTCAAATGGCAGCCTAATACCTTGGTCATGTGGGACAACCGCAGTGTGCAGCACCACGCTATTCTGGATTACGCCGGTTTCGCCCGTTACGGCGAACGCGTATCAGTACTGGACAGTGAGCGTCCCCAACCTTTCCAGCCCTGAAGCTGCCTAGCGCTAGCGCCAATCTTCGTTTAACTCTCGAATAAGCTCGGCTGCACTTTGTGGTCGGCTGGAAGGGTCTTTTGCCAAACATTGCATGGCTAGGGCTTCTAATCGCGTAGGTATGGCAAGCTCGTTGATGGCGCTAGGGGCAATGGGTGCATCTTCTAAAGCGCTACGTTTCAGATCTTCCATATTCTCGCCAACGGCGGGGTTGGCGCCGCAGAGAATTTCGTACAAAACCGAACCCAAGCTGAACACATCGGTGCGGCCGTCGATGGCTGCATCCCGATTGATTTGCTCCGGCGACATGTAGCAGATGCTGCCCTGCAGCTTCCCACGTCCGGTCATGGTTTTTCCCGGCGCCCCTTCTTTTTCCTCAGCATTTGGATCTTCGGAGTCTGTGCCATCGGGATGCCACACTTTGGCGAGACCCCAGTCCAGCAGCAGTACCTCACCGTAAGGCCCGACTAGGATGTTCTCGGGTTTAACGTCCCGATGAATGACCCCGTGGGTGTGCGCGTATTCAAGCGCCTGAGCGATTTGCACCACCACCTCCACCAATTGACCAAGATCATAACGTTCGCGGTAATCCAAGATCTCTCGCAGGGTGTAGCCGTGGACCAGCTTCATGGTGAAATACAGCTTGCCCTTGTTGTCTCGCCCAACCTCGTAAGTGGGCACCGTATTGGGATGCTGTAACAAGGCAGATACCCGGGCCTCGCGAAGCAGGCGGCGTTGTTCTATGGCGTCATTGACCAGTTCAGGACGCAAGGTTTTGTAGCAAACCACCCGAGACAAGTGCAGGTCTTTGCACGACATGATCAGGGATTTACCGCCACGCGCAATAGTCTTGAAGTAGGCGTAGCGTGTTCGATAGTTGATGGTCTCGGGCAGGGGTGTATCGGTGTCTTTGAGATACACCACATCGTAGGGTGTTTTCGTATCACCCTGGTCGCTGTCAGCCAAACCTGCGCGTTGAGGAAATTTATTCACAATCACACCCCGCTCATTTCAACCCTGAGCTTAGCTTGGTGCTGCAAGTGACGACAGGGACTGGGACTAAAAAAATGTTAGCAATTGAACAACGACTCACTTTACTGAGGTTGATAGCATTGCACTTTCACTAAAGAACCTAAAACCTTGCCCAACCAGACCGACGCCAGCACGCCACCTCTCGACATCGAAGCGACAGTCCTAAGGTTGCGTCATGCCAGCGCCGTGGACTCGCTGGCAGCGACAAACACGCCGGACACATTGACAACGTGGCTGCGGCTAACAACATCGCTGACAGCGAAATTGACCGCCCAATTCGGCGCAGCCCCGGGGCTGGTCCTGTTAGGGGAGGGTTTGGAGTCTGGTCAATACTGGGAGCGCGAAGCTCTGATCACCAAGAATTCCATTTACGCCCGCCATATCGCGTTAACCGTTAACAAAGAACCTGTCGTTCTGGCCAGAACGGTCACGCTTCCCGGAGCTGGCATGGATGCTTTAACCGAACTGCGAAACCGACCGCTGGCGGAACTGCTGTTTGAAGAGCCTGAATGGCGACGAGGCACAACAGTGCAATATCTGCACCTTGCAGATGACGCACCCGGGCGCGGGTGCCATTGGCACAACGACAAGCTTCAAGCCGGCCTAATCGTGCAGGAGTTTTTCCTGCCGAGGTTGTGTGCCTTGCTTTCCAAGTAACCGAGAATCGCTATAGTGATAGCACCAGCCTATTGACCAGAGGGGGGCATGCCATGACACGCTTTATTGATTTATCTGTATCCATCGACAACAACGAGCACAGCGACCATCCCGGGGGCAGCCCCAAGGTGACGTACCGCAATCATGCCGAAACGGCCAACGGTCTGGCGCACTTTTTCCCGGGGCTGCAGGCTTCCGATTTACCTGACGGCGAGGGCTGGGCAGTGGAAACCATTACTCTGTCGACGCACAACGGCACTCACATGGACGCGCCTTGGCACTTCCATTCCACCACCAACAACGGTGCAGATCCGGCGCCCTCCATCGACGAAACGCCGTTAGATTATTGCTTTAGACCCGGCGTAAAGCTGGACTTTCGTCATTATGAAGACGGGTACCTAGTCAGCGCAGCGGATATCGAGGCAGAACTGGCGCGCATTGGTCACGATCTGCAACCCCTAGACATTGTCCTAGTGAATACTCGAGCCGGTTCGGTATATGCCGAGCCAGGTTATGTGGATGCGGGCTGCGGCATGGGTCGGGAAGCGACGATGTATCTGACTGAACGCGGTGTGCGCGTGGTGGGCACCGATGGATGGTCATGGGATGCCCCGTTCAATCACACGGCTAAGAAATGGGCGGAAAACCCGGACCCGAGCATGATTTGGGAGGGTCATAAAGCCGGCCGCGAAATACCCTACTGGCAGATGGAAAAGCTTCACAATCTTGAAGCCCTGCCCGGCAATGGCTTTACCGTTGCTTGCTTCCCAGTGAAAATTGCCAACGCCAGCGCCGGCTGGACCCGCTGCGTGGCGCTGATCGACGACTAACCTGTTCGTCGACGCCTAAACAACCAAACGACCAGCGCTACCAACAACAAAAGGGGTAGCAAACACAGCAGCGCAACGGTAGCCAGCAAACCGGGACGATTGAGTATGCCCTTGAGCATGACCGTCCGACCCTGATGGTAGTCGTCGGCCACTGGCAGTACGCCCTGAGCTTCGGCCCAAGCGTTGTAAGCCTTCAACATGGCATTGAAGCGCTGAGACTCGGCTGCACTTAGATCTGTTTTCTCGGCGGGATCTGCGGCCAAATTGAACAACTGCCAGCGGTTATCTGAGCCGTAGCGGTTGTACACCAGCTTATAGTCGCCCTGAAAAAACGCCTTGTTGCCGCCCAACTCGTAGCCGATGCCCTCTTCAGCAGTACGCAGCTCAGTGGTCTCGCCTGAGATCACGGGCAGCAGGGTTTTACCCGGTAAGCTATCCAAGGTTTCAATGCCAGCAAGTTCCAATATGGTGGGCGCGATGTCCGTTGCCCAGCCAAGCACAGGGCTGACACCACCGGCTGCTGCTGCAATGCTATGACCATTGCTGGCGCCACTAATCACCAAGGGCACCCGCAAGCCACCTTCACCGGCAAAAAACTTGTACCAAGCCAAGGGGCCTACCGCGGCACTGGCCCAAGCTGGGCCAATATCGTGGTAGCTATCGCGCTCGCCTAAAGTTTCGATGTCGGTATTAAAGCCCTCGGTGTACATCCATGCGCGAAATGGCCCAGTCGGTGCTCGGGCTTCGCCACCGATACTTCGGGTGGCCAATGACCCCTCAGCGCCGTTATCCGAAAGAAAAATAAACACCGTATTGTCCAGCTCGCCCATCCGATCAATGTGGTCGATGAGCCTACCGATATGATGATCCATGGCATCGACCATACCTGCATATACCGCCATGCCTTTTGCTTCAAAGACCTGCTGATCTGGGGTCAAACTCTGCCAATCCGGGGTGGTAGGCATGGGCCTTCCCTGCAGCAGATCCGGCAGAACTCCTGCATCGACCAGCCCCTTGCTGCGAGCCGCCCGCAGAGCATGCCATCCGTCGGTATAGGTTTGCAGATATTTATCCCGAAAGGCTGCTGGCGCTTGCACGGGTATGTGCACGGCTTGAAATGCCACGTAGGCAAAAAATGGCTCCGTGCCACTGTCGCCAATGTACTCGATGGCCTTATCTACCAGATGTTCTGAAGAATAGAAGTCATCGGGCAGCGTGATCGGCTCGCCGTCTTCAAACCAATTGGCGGTTGCATAAATGGGCAAATAGGAACGGTGACGCCAATTGTCCGCGCCGGTGTCCGCTAGCATAAAGGTTCGATCGAACCCTCGGGCGCTAGGCCGGCGCTCGGGATCCATGCCCAAGTGCCACTTGCCGGTCATGACTGTGCGATAACCGGCCGCTTGGAGCTGCTCGGCAACGGTTGGCACATCGGTATGCATAACACCCTGATACGCCGGGGCATGGGCTTGATCCTCTGGGATTGCTTCAGGAATATTCGCAACGCCCACCCTGTGGCTGTTGAGTCCAGTCATTAGCATGGCTCGGGTCGGTGCGCAGGAAGCGGCCACGTGGAAATTAGAAAAGCGCAGCCCTGAGGCTGCCAGCCGGTCCAAATTCGGGGTTTGGATTTCGCTACCATAGGCGCCAAGGTCCGAATAACCCAAATCATCCGCCAGCAGCAGCACAATATTCGGGCGCTTAGCGGGCACGGTGATATCCGACGCTGCTTCAACAACCACACCAGTGCTGGCGCCCACCGCCGCCGCCACAAGCAACAAACCAGCCGCGACAATGCGCCCTACCAGCTTAACCAATAGTTTTGTCATCACGTCTCTTTTCACCCGCCTTGAGTTCCGATCGGCAATTTTGCCAGAACGGCCCCAAGCCTCCAGCATTATTTAATGGCTTCCATTATCCATACTTCAAAGCCTATGGGTTCACCGGCATACTCTGGGAAAGAATCGGAGAAAGGCTATGTTTGAACTGCCCCAGCGCGCCACCGACATCGCGGCTCAAGTCGAGGCGTTTTTTTGCCAGCGCGTACTACCCAACAACAAACTTTGGGTACAGCAGGCCCATGCCGGACAGGCCATTCCGGAAATCCAACGAACCTTGCGCGCGGAAGCAAAAGGGTTGGGGCTTTGGAACATGGCGCTGCCTCGCCTTGGTGACGATGAACCCGGTATGCGATTGACCAATCTTGAGTTCACCGCCGTGGCTGAGATTTTGGGGCGACTTGAGTGGGGTTCCCATGTTTTCAACTGCAACGCGCCGGACGTACCCAATATGGAGCTGCTGCAGCTTTTTGCCAACGACGAGCAAAAGGAACGATGGCTGCAGCCTCTGCTGGAAGGCGACATCGGTTCTGCCTTTGCCATGACCGAGCCCTATGCGGCATCGTCAGATCCCACCAATTTAGAAACACGAATTGAACGAGCGGGCGACGAATTCGTCATCAACGGACGCAAATGGTTTGCCTCAAACGCCTCTCACGCCAACTGCGAGCTAATTGTGCTGGTGGGCGTAACCGACCCGGATGGACCGAAGTCAAAGCGACAATCCTTGGTGTTGGTTCCTAGAAATACCCCTGGTATTAACGTAGTACGCAATCTGCCGGTGTTCGATCATGTGTCGGAAACCAACTGTCACCCGGAAATGGAATTCAACGACGTGCGAGTTCCTGTGACCAATCTGCTGGGCGAAGAAGGTGCGGGGTTTGCTATTGGACAAGCCAGACTGGGCCCGGCACGGCTACACCATTGCATGCGTGCCATCGGTGAGTGCGAGGTCTTAATCAGTTTGATGGTCAAGCGCTCTCAGGCCCGCAGCACCTTTGGAAAACGCATCGACGAATACAGTTCCACCCAAGCGGCCATTAGCCTGTCACGTATTGAGCTGGATCAATGTCGCTTGTTGGTGCAGCAAGCCGCCCATTTGCTGGATACCGTTGGCAACAAAGCCGCGCGTAAGCAGATCTCTATGATCAAGGTCGCGGTGGCCAAGATGTATCAGGACATCGCTGATCGATGCATTCAGCTATACGGTGCTCGCGGCGTAACTGGCGACACACCGGCGGCTCGAGCCTTTGGCAAAGCTAGGGCCTTCCGCATTTACGACGGTCCAGATGAGGTGCATTTGCAAACCATTGCTCGGCTTGAAGCTAGCGAGCAATCGCTGGATGGTCTCGAGCATTATCTGACCGAATAGCCTCAGCTAGGCGTAAGGCATGCCTTGGGTTTCGGTATACAGGCTGTAAACCGATTGAGCGCCGGTCATAAATAGCCGGTTGCGTTTGGTCCCGCCAAAGCACAGGTTAGACACACCTTCCGGGGTGTGGATCGCCCCTATCTTGTCGCCATTGGACGCAAATACCTGTACGCCGTCTTCCTGCTCACCGGCCCAACCTGCGCTGCTCCAAACATTGCCGTCGATATCGACGCGGAATCCGTCTGGTATGGCGCTGCCAAGGTCACAAAAAATCCGGTGATTGGAAAGAGGGCTTGAACCCGCGACCTCGAAGGCGTGAATTTGTCTGGGGTGTCCAGGCTTGTGACTCACGCCG
Organism: Gammaproteobacteria bacterium; assembly: GCA_038151515.1. Classification (GTDB taxonomy): domain Bacteria; phylum Pseudomonadota; class Gammaproteobacteria; order Pseudomonadales; family Azotimanducaceae; genus UBA4421. The sequence goes on from JAYOVN010000088.1 coordinate 7,032, forward strand.
GTGTCGCTGACGTAGAGCGTCTTGAAGTCCGGCGAAAATGCTAGACCATTCGGTTTTTCCAAGGTGTCATCCACCACCATTGCCGCGCCAGTATCACCATCAATTCGGTAGACCCGGGTAGGCAGCTCCAGTTCGCCCTTGTGTCCTTCATAATGCCCTAGGCTGCCGTAACCCGGATCGGTAAACCAAATGCTGCCATCTGGATGGACAACCACATCGTTGGGGGCATTGAGTCGTTTACCGTCAAAGGAGTCCAGTAACACCGTCACCGTGCCGTCTATCTCCGTACGAGTTACTCGCCGGCCATGTTCGCAGGTAACCAGCCTGCCCTGCCGGTCTCGGGTATTGCCGTTGGCGTAATTTGCGTTGTGGCGAAAAACACTGGTCGCTCCGTCGACAGCAGACCAACTCATGATGCGATCGTTGGGAATATCGCTGAACAGTAATCGCTGCTGATCACCAAACCACACCGGACCCTCTAGCCAGCGCCCGCCGGTCCAAAGTCGTTCCAGAGCCGCACTGCCGAGAACGTATTGACTAAATCTGGGATCTAACACTTCAATAGCCGGATCCGGATACCGCACCGGTTCGCGCCAATCACGATCCAACTTAAAATCCATAGCCTCTGCCTGTTTGTCGACGTTACATTGTTCTGGGTCGCGGCATAGTGGCTATCGCCGTGCCCTACTCCCTCGGCTAACATACCCCGCTATTACCAAGTTCAGCAATTCCCGCAGGCCCGACATGCTCAGTGAAGAAGAAAAATTTCG
>JAYOVN010000089.1:0-7772 GCA_038151515.1 Gammaproteobacteria bacterium
CGCAGACCCAACTTGGTGCGCCGATAAACAATGTCCTCGGCCTGCTGAGCCCATTCTTCCCGCACCAAGTAATCGACTTCCGCCTGATACAAATCCGCGCCAAAGCATGTGCCGAGGTCTTCGATGCGGCTGCAATCTGCCAGCAGCACCCAAAGGCGAGTTCCGTAAAGCCGCGCCAAGCGCTGGATCAGGTCTGCTGGAACGAAGTCGAAATCCTTCGCGGCTCGGGCTACTAAATCGTTAAAGCCCGTGGCGGGAAAATCACCGCCGGGCAGCGCGGCATCGGCGGTCCATTTTTTGGTGCGTTTGCTGGCGCCTTGATCCACGAGAGTCAGCACCTCTTCGGCCAACCTTCGATAGGTGGTGATCTTGCCGCCAAAGATGTTGATCAGCCTGCCGTTAGTCTGGCGATCCTGAGTAATCACGTAGTCTCGGGTAGCTTCGGTGGCTTCGCTGGCACCGTCATCGTAAAGGGGCCGAACACCGGAAAAATGCCAAACCACGTCGGCAGGGGTGACCGGCTCGCGCAGGTACTCCGTGGCAATTCCGCACAGGTACTGAATTTCTTCGTCGGTAATGTTCGGCGGCGAATCTAAGGACACGTCGTCGTTGTCCGTGGTGCCGATCATTAGGTGATCACCCTCATAGGGGATGGCAAAGACCACACGACCGTCAGCGTTTTGAAACATATAGGAGCGGTCGTCGGGTAGCTGCCGTTTGATAACGATATGACTGCCGCCTACGAGGCGTATGTTGTTGGTGTCGTTACGCCCCAACCCTTGACGCAGTACCTCGTCTACCCAAGGCCCCGCCGCATTTATCAGTTGGCTGGCTGTAACGGTTTGCTGATCCCCTGTAACAGTGTTCTTAAGGGTCAGTTGCCAGCGGCCGTCTTGAAAAACCGCGTTGTGCAGCTTTGTGCGAGGCATGATGCTGGCGCCGTTCATCCAGGCATCCTGCAGGTTTAAAACCACCAGCCGCGAGTCCTCGACCCAACAATCCGAGTACTCGAAAGCCGTGTCGAGATCCTCGCTAAGGATCTCGCCGGCGGGATCTCGGCTCAGGTCAATTCGGGATGTCTTGGGTAGCAGCTTGCGACCACCAAGGTGGTCGTAAATAAACAGACCCAGCCGCAGCAACCATTTCGGTCGCAGGCCCTTGTGGTGGGGCAGCAAAAATCTCATGGGCCAAATGATGTGGGGAGCCATGCCCCACAAGCGTTCCCGCTCTCGCAAGGACTCGGCCACCAATCTGAATTTGTAGTATTCCAAGTAGCGCAGACCACCGTGGATGAGCTTGGTGGAGGCAGACGAGGTACCGGAACCGAAGTCCCCAGCATCGCACAGGGCGACAGAATAGCCCCTGCCCGCTGCGTCCCGTGCAACGCCAGCGCCATTGATCCCGCCGCCAATGACGAATACGTCAATGTGCGATGGAACGCTAGGGGGGGTGTCTGGCGCTGGGATGGCTGTCATTGGTTGGATCTGTACCGCGATCAATACCGAAGCTTAGCACGTCCGTGTCTTTTCGCTGTGAAGGACCAGTGCCGGGCGTTTACTTGGTCGTTTTGTACTGAGCCAAACCAATTCCGCTGATGATGAGAAGCACGGCAAAACCGTCTAACCAATTGCGATTTTCTGAGTAAAACAGGGCGCCGACCGTCATGGCCCCGACACCCTCCAGACACAAAATCACAGCCGCCAGGCTGGTGTTCAGTGGGCCGACACCAAAGGCCACAAGTCCCTGCCCCAACAAATGTGCAAGCAATCCCAATGCCAGGACACTGAGCCAACCTGAAAGGGACACTGGAATCAGGGGTTCGATGAAGACCACATTGGCCGTGATGGCTAGGGGCAGAAGGAACAGTGCACAAAAGCCTGAGGAGTAAAGCATGGTATCCGTAGTGGTCAGTGTGTCCCGACAGCGTCCGATCACGAGCAGGTAGCCGGTAAAAAAGAAGCCTGTGATTAAACCGTAAAAATCACCGATCCATGTGTCCGTGGTCCAAGACACATGGGCGCTGACCAATATGCCAGAGCCGCTAAGGGCGCAGACCAAGCCAACCATGAAGTGCCGTGAGAGAGACTGCTTTAGCAAGCAGTAGGCTGTTAACGGCACCCACAAGCTGGATAGGGTGGCGAGAAAGGTGGCATTGCCGAGGGTGGTGTGGGTCAACGCGAGATGCCAGAACACCAGATCGCCGGCAAAAAAAGCGCCTGCCAAGGCCAGCAGTCGGCGGTGTTTGCTGTCGGGAAGCAGATGGGCGCCGGGCTGCCGGGCGTTTCCCCAGACCGTCAGCATAATCAGAACCGGTAGTGCCAAAGCCACTCGCCAAAAAGCCGCAGCCGTACTGCCCACGTCGATTTCTCGCAGGGCCGAGGTTGTGGCACCCAAAATCAGTGCACCCACAACCACGGCAAGCAAAGACACCGGTCTGGAATTGCTCACAGTAGGTCCGCCGGCGTCAGTTCGAGGGGTCTAGTCTGTGACCAGTCCCTGCAAAACCGCAGCCTCCTGTCGCACAAATTCTGGTGCTCCTAGCCACTGGCGGTTAGCGCCACAGCGCTTGAACCAATAGTGCAGACCCACCAAGTCGGTGAAGCCCATGCCTCCGTGAACCTCGGTAGCGGTCTTGGCAACAAATTGGGCAACTTCCGCCAAATGGGCCTTGGTATGACACGCCGTGACCCGGGCTTCGTCGGGTAGCTCTGCTAAGGCATGCCCGGCAAACCAAACCATGGAGCGGCAGGGTTCCAGTTGGGCGGCCATCTCGGCGCACATATGCTTTACCGCCTGAAAGCTGGCAATGGGCCGATTGAATTGTTCCCTCTGCTTGGCGTACTCCACGGCTTGGTCCAGCATGTTCTGAGCTGCGCCCAGGGTGTCTGCTGCGAGGGCCACGCGGCCAATGTCTAAGGTCGTCTCAAATACGGCAACATCGGTGCTGATGCACTTGGCTGCTACGTCCTCGTAGGTCAGCTCCACGGTGCGCCGGGTCTTGTCCACGGTAGTGAGGTGGGTTCGTTTCAATCCCGGATCATTGGCCGCGATCAGATACAGGTGTTTGTTCTGATCGGCCACAAGGTACGAGTCCGCTTCCGCATCGAAGGCAAACAGTGATTTGCCGAACATGCGCTCGCCACGTACCTCGACGTGTGCATCGTTGCGGCGCTTAATGGCTTCTGAAAACGCGATGCCCACCCGGTGAGTGCCGGCAGCAATCTCGGCTAACAGCTCGTCATGATTGCCACCGCTGGCCACTAGCGCAGTAGGCGCCATAACGGCGGTTCCCAAGAACGGGGTTGGCGCGATATGCGAACCGAGGCACTCGGCAACAATGGCCGCGTCTAGCGGTGACAAGCCAATGCCGCCTTGGTCTTCGGGTACCAACAGCGCCGGCACACCCAGCTCAGCTAGGCCTGCCCAAATATCGGCATCGTCGCCGCCGTCGGCGTATTGGCGAATCCGGTCAAGGGGCGCGTGGTCATCCAAAAAGCGATTCACATTGTCGCGAAGCAGGATCTGTTCTTCTGATAATCCAAACTGCATGGTGCCTCCTTAGCTCGCTTTTTCGAATTTTGGCTCTCGCGGCATGCCTAAGCCACGCTCGCTGATGATGTTCTTTTGAATCTGCGAGGTGCCGCCACCAATGATAAGACCCAAGAAATACATGTAGTCCCGCTGCCAGCTACCAGCGCCACGCAGGTATGGGTTGTCCTCATAAGCCAAACCAATCTCACCCATGACGTCGATGGCGAGGCTTTCCAAGTCATGGCGCAGCTCGGTGCCTTCCAGCTTGGTGATCATGCGCGACAGCCCTGGGTCTTGGCCCGGATTCAGGCGAGCCGAAAGCACCCGCAGTTCGTTAAAGCGCATGGCCATAACCTTGCTTTGGATTTTCATCAGGCGATCTCGATACACCGGATTGTCGATGAGTCGAGCGCCGTCGGCGGTTTCGTTCTTCATGAGCTCAATCAGCGCATTGACCCGGGTTTGGGCGGTATTTGCCGGAGCGAGAGTCTCGCGCTCGTGGCCCAAGATGGCGTTGGCGACCTGCCAACCCTGACCGCGCTCACCAACGATCTGATGCTTGGGAACCCGCACATCTGTAAAAAAGGTCTCGTTGAAGTTGGCCTGTCCGGTCATGTCGACCAACGGCCTAATTTCGATGCCAGGGGTTTTCATGTCGAAGAGCAAAAACGATATGCCCTTATGCTTGGGGGCATCCGGTTCGCTGCGAACTAAGCAGAAAATCCAGTCCGCAATATGAGCGGTACTGGTCCAGATTTTCTGTCCGTTAATCACCCACTCATCACCGTCCAGCACTGCCGCCGTAGACAGGGCCGCTAGGTCACTGCCAGCACCCGGCTCGGAATAACCCTGGCACCACAGCATGTCACCCATAATAGTCGGTCGGATGAATTGCTCCTTTTGTTCCTGTGTACCCATCTCGAGCAATGTTGGAACCAGCATGGAGATGCCTTGGCCACCCAGTCCCGGGCTAACACGGGCGTTGGAAAACTCCTCGGCGATGATTCTGGATTTGATGATGTCGGGCTCGGCGCCGTAGCCGCCGAACTCTTTTGGGATTGTGCGGCAGGTATAGCCGTTTTCGATCAGCAGCCTTTGCCAGTCTTTAGCGGTTTGCCCCCGCAAATCGCTGCCTTTTGGGGCTTTGTCTGCGTTATTTTTGAGAAATGTGACGACTTCACTGCGAAATGCGTCGTATTCCGGACCAAATGATAAATCCATACTTCCCCTCCTCTGGTTGGCTGTTACCTGCAGGTAAATGCAATGGCTTAGGCTAACGGCAGTCATTCTGGCGAGCAACACATTGAATTGGGCAGATTAGGCCCACTTTAGGTAGGCTTGGGGGCTGTTCATCACGCGCTGTTAGGAAGCCCTATGCCCACCTCTGATAACCCGCCACAAAACTCAGAACGCTACGCCATGCTGCGAACCATGGCTGAGATGCAAGACACTCATAACACCTTAGTGCATCCCCAGTGGCGTAGTCAGGGTTATGAGTATTACCGGGCGATGTGGGTCGAGTGCGCTGAAATGCTCGATCACTTTGGTTGGAAGTGGTGGAAGAAGCAGGATGCGGACTTAGACCAAGTGCGTTTGGAGTTGGTGGACATCTGGCATTTTGCGTTAAGCGAGCTTCTGCGACAGGGTGATGTGGCGGACGAAGTGGCAGATGCCTTGGCGTCAGTGACACCGCTGGTCTCAGCAACCGACGAAGACCAAGCCGGCGCATTCCGTCTGGCCATTGAAGAACTGGCTGGCTCCTGTTTGCGGACTCGCTCCTTTGAGTTGCAGCCCTTCATCGATGCCATGGCAGCCTTGCCCATGACCTTGGACGAACTGTTTGATCTGTACATCGGTAAGAACGTGCTGAATCGCTTTCGTCAGAACCACGGCTACAAAACCGGGGAATACCGCAAGCTATGGGGTGGGCGCGAAGATAACGAACACCTGATTGACCTGTTGGGCGAACTTGAGGTTGCTGCGGCAGATCTGCCCGATGCCTTGTATGCGGCCCTGCAAGTACGCTACGACGCTTAGCCGTGGCTAAGCTGTCCATCGATACGCCTATTATTAAGACGCTTTGGCATCAGCGATGGCAGCCAGAATTCGTCGGCACGCTGCTGTTCCTAGTAGATACAGATCGGGTGTTGCTGATCGAGAAAAAAACTGGGCATGGCATGGGCAAGGTTAACGCTCCGGGAGGCAAGTGGGAGCTTGGCGAAACACTGCAGGATTGCGCGCGCCGTGAAATGCGGGAAGAAACCGGTATCGAGGCCGAACCGTTGGGCTGCGTGGCAGAGCTTCGTTTCGTTGAGCGCAATGGTCCTCAATGGCTTGGTTATGTTTTTGTGGCGACAGATTTCAGCGGTTCTATGTGCGAAACCCCGGAAGCAAGGCCTTTTTGGTGTCCGTTAGGCGACATTCCCTACGAGCAGATGTGGGCTGATGACGCCATTTGGCTGCCCCAAGTGCTGGAACATTCGCTGCTAACGGGTCGTGGCGAGTCGTCGCCCTTGGTATACGATTTGCTGTTCGAAGCAGGGGAGCTTCTGGAGCATCAATTGACCAGCCAGTCAGTTTTGAGCCAATCGGTACACACACCAAAATCCCGGGAGATTTAGCAGAACCATGCGCATCGGTATTTCCATTCAATCCGCTTATCGAGTCCACGACCCCCGCGTCGGCGCTCAGTACATGATTGAACGGGCAGAGGCGGCCCGGCATGCCGACTTGGACAGCCTGTTCATTGGTGATCACCACGTGACTGACCACGCCTACTATCAAAATTCACCCATGTTGGGCCGTTTGCTGGCCCATTGGCATAACAAACCTGCAGGCGCCCTGTATCTACTGCCGCTGTGGAACCCGGTGCTGCTGGCTGAGCAGATTTCGACCTTGGCCGCCATCACGCCCGGCCGATTCATCATGCAGTGCGGCTTGGGTGGTTCAGCTCACCAAAGCGCAGGTATGGGTGTGGACCTGAGTCAGCGTGTGGCGATGTTCGAGGACTCATTGTCGATCATGCGCAGACTGTGGGCAGGCGAGACGGTGAGCCACGATCGGTTTTGGCCCATTGAGAATGCCCGTATTGCACCACTGCCATCCCATGAAATTGAGGTGTGGATTGGTGCATCGGCCCCGGCTGCGCTTAATCGTACGGCCCGCTTGGCCGAGGGCTGGCTGGGCAGTCCGTCCCTCGCCCCGCAACAAGCCATGGAACAGCTCAATCATTACCGTCAGGCCTGTGCGGAGCACCAGCGTCAACCGCGAGCGGTCGCCCTGCGTCGGGATATCTTCATTGCCAGTAACGCCAAGGCCGCGGCGGACTTTAAAACCCGAGCCGTGGCCAAAGGGTATCGAGGCTTTCCCGAAGAGGCGTTGATTTGTGGCGACCCGGGAGCCGTCGCCGCGCAATTTGCTGAATTTGTCGAGGCGGGTTTCACCGACATCATTGTTCGCAATATGTCATCCAACCAGAGTGAGGCTCTGGCCACCATCGAGGCGTTGAGCGACGTGCGCAGGCAGCTGAACTTGTAGAACCCCGTCGTGGAATGAATTCTTAAAATGAATTCTGGGGAAGAATTGAGGGAATAAAAGGAGAGGACCATGAAGAAACTGTTGATCGCAAATCGCGGCGAAATCGCCATTCGTATTGCTCGGGCTGCTGGGGAAATCGGTGTCGCCACGGTGACTATCTATGCTGAGGATGACGGCCAGTCCGCCCACGTGACACAGGGCGATGAGGCCCTCGCCTTACAAGGTCGTGGTGCTGCTGCCTACCTAGATATTGATGCCGTTGTCGCCGCTGGCGTCGACGCTGGCTGTGATGCCGTTCACCCCGGATACGGTTTTTTGAGCGAAAATCCTGCCTTTGCCGAAGCTGTTGAAGCCGCAGGCATGACCTTTGTGGGACCCACGGTTGAGGCGTTGTCAGCCTTCGGTGATAAGGCTAAGGCTCGGGCGCTAGCACAGGCAAATGATGTGCCGGTGTTGGCTGGGCTGTCCCAAGCGATCAGCGAAGACGAAGCGAGGGACTTTTTTCAACAGCACGCCGCTGGCGGAATTTTACTCAAGGCCATTGCCGGTGGCGGCGGTAGAGGCATGCGCATTGTTAAGAGTGGCGATGAGCTGTCCGACGCTTATACGCGCTGTGTCTCAGAAGCCAAGGCGGCTTTTGGCGATGGCGGCTTGTATGCCGAGCAGTTGGTTGATCAAGCCCGCCACATTGAAGTGCAGATCAT
>JAYOVN010000090.1:0-7664 GCA_038151515.1 Gammaproteobacteria bacterium
CGCTTGGTGGATGGCATGGGCGGCGGCGGTTCGGTGAAGACCATCGAAACCGCGGGACGCACCTACATCCCGGAACTGCGTGGTTGGGAGACGGTGGTTTCTCATCTAAGCGTGGCGCCGTCGGTATCCCTGGCCCTTGGCTCGGTAGCCGGTATTGGCGCCGCCCGGGTTGCGACCTCCCATTACTCTGTCATCGTCAAGGACAGCGCTCAGATGATGATTGCCGGCCCTGCTCTAGTTGACTGGGCCAGCTTGGGTGATGTCAGCAAGGAAGAACTGGGATCCTACAAAATACACACCCGCAACGGCGCCATTGACGACGAGGCCAACAGCGAACAGGAGGCTTTCGAGATGGCCCGCCGCTTTTTGTCCTACCTACCCAGCAGCGCTGACGAGTTGCCACCGGTTACGGAATGCGCAGACGACCCCCAGCGGGAAGATGAGGCGCTGTTATCCATCGTGCCCAAGGATCCCCGTCAGGTTTATAAAATGCACACGGTGCTGGAATCCGTCTGCGATGAAGGCTCCTTTTTCGAGATCGGGAAAAAGTGGGGCCGCTCCATCATTACCGGCCTAGCCCGCTTGGATGGGATTCCGGTGGCCATCTTCGCCGAAAATCCACGGGTCTATGGTGGGGCCTGGACCGCCGATGCCGGTCGCAAGTTAATTCGGCTACTGGACCTAGCCTCCACATTTCACCTTCCCGTTATCCACTTGGAGGATTGCCCCGGCTTCTTGATTGGCAAACAGTCTGAAGAGGAAGGCACCATACGAGTGGGCGCTACGGCTCTGGCCGCCATGGGCCAATTAACCACGCCATTTTGCTGCGTGGTGGTACGCAAGGCTTTTGGGGTTGCCGGGGGAGCCAACCATAAGCCGGGCAGTCATCACTTCCGTGCGGCTTGGCCATCCGGTGACTGGGGGTCCTTGCCCATCGAAGGCGGCATCGAAGTGGCCTACAAAGCAGAAATTGCAGCAGCAGACGATCCAGACGGTCATCTGGCCAAGATAAAGGAACGCCTGAACCGTCTGCGATCCCCGTTCCGTTCTGCCGAATATTTTGAAATCGAAGAGATCATTGATCCGCGCAAAACCCGAGCCTACCTGTGCCAGTGGGCAAAGCTTGCCCGCAAGGCGCTGCGGGTGGATCCGCCAAACTTTGGCTATCGTCCATAGACAAGCAAAACCCAATACCCTAAACCCTTCAACGAGCAGGAAGCATTATGAGCGAGGGATTTCGACAACATTCATACCAGCCACCGGAAGGTGCCACGGAAATCATCTTGGTTCGCCACGGCGAATCTCGGGCCGCCACCAAGGAGAATCCATTCCCCCTAGTAGACGGGCATGGCGACCCGGAGCTGCATCCTAATGGCGAAGCTCAGGCCGTAGCCGTGGGCGACAGACTCAAGCACGAGTCCATCGACGCGATTTATGTCACCTCGCTACAGCGCACGGTGCAAACCGCGGCTCCCTTGGCGGGTCATTTAGGCATACAGACCCGGCTGGAGGCAGACCTGCGAGAAGTCTGCCTTGGCGAATGGGAAGGCGGAATACTGCGCATGAAGGCTGCGGCCGGCGACCCGATTTTTGTGCAAATGCAGGCTGAAGAGCGCTGGGACGTGATACCCGGGGCAGAGAGTTGGGAGATCCTCAACCAGCGCATTACTGGCGGATTAAGTCGAATCCATCAGCAACATCCGAACCAAAAAGTGGTGGCGGTGGTTCACGGCGGTGTGATCGGCCACATTTTGGCCCATGCCACCGGCTCGTCACCCTTCGCCTTTAACGGCGCAGACAATGGCTCTATATCGCGCATCGTGATGCACGCAGGCGGCATCAAGGTTCGATCCTTTAATGATAATTTGCATGTGCAAAGCACCTTGCACACTGGCAGCGGGCAATTAACCTAGGCGTTCTGGACGGAAGGAACTGTTTCAACCTCCGGAAAGACGCGTGCTGCGAAACTCAGGGAGCAACTCGATTGCGTGCTGAATCGAAAGCTACGGCACCACCCAAGCGGTACAACAGGCTTGGTTGGGCTTAGTTTGCCTCGGTTGACGACAGTTGGCCTCAGTTGGCGAAGGATTTACCGGCGGCAGCGAACTTGCCGTCCAAGGCTACCTGAGTATTGACCAATGCCCCCATGTTCAGGGCGTCGCTGAGGCCCGCCTGCCGAGTGGTTCGATGCAGTTGCTTGGTCTGGGCTACCGCAATTTTGTCCCGCCCGGCAATCGTGTGGATGAACGCCTCAGCCTCCACGGCCAGAGCCGACGCACTGTCACTGAGGCGATTGATTAACCCCATATCATAAAGACGCTGTGCAGAAATGGTCTCGCCCAGAATAGCCAGTTCCAAAGCCTGCCGCGGCCCCAGCAGCTTGGTCAGCACCGGCGTATTAATCGCTGCAGGAAAATTGTGCCGCATTTCAGACACCTGAAACCGCGCACTCGCATCGGCAAGGACAAAGTCACAACCCATGGCTAGGGTGAACCCCCCAGCGAAGGCGCAGCCACGCACAATGGCCACAGACGGCAGATCGGCTTGGTCGAGCATTCGAAAAATATTCGCCCATTCACCGTCAGCAGCCATAAGCTCGGCATAAGGTTGGGAACCGCCAAAGGACTGAAGATCTCGCCCGGCACAAAAATGTTCGCCTTCACCCGCAATCACTAAACACCGGCTCGTGGGGTCAGCAATAGCTCGGTGAATTTCGCTGTGCAGCTTGGAGACCATTTCCATCGTAAATGCATTGCGTTTTTCCGCACGATTCAAGCGCAGTGTCGTTACCCCGTCAGCCGTTTCTACTAGAATACTCATTCCCATTGCCCTCCCGTTGCCCAGTCACTAAGCCAGTTCGCTTGACGTATTTCCGATTATTCGGACATCACTTTGCAACAAAGGCTGGCCGTTAACCAACCCGTTTCTGGGGCTGATCTGATCTCAGGCTGGGCGCCGGTAGGCCTGATCTGACAGGCCCTTGGAGAGTACGATCTGCCACAGCTGCAGCCGGCGTGCTCGAAACGCCCCGGCGCAGCAGAGCAAGTAGTACTTCCACATACGATAAAACGTGTCAGAGTAGTTGTGCTTCAGTTGATCCCAAGCACTGTCGAAATTGTGGAACCACGCCATCAGCGTTTTGTCGTAGTCGGGGCCGAAGTTGTGCCAATCTTCAACCACCAGCAGCGACTCCACCGCAGCACTAACGCGGCGCATGGAAGGGATTTCGCCATTAGGAAAAATATACTTCGCCGTCCATGGGTCGAGCCCCTTCCGGCTATGGTTCTTGCCGATGGTATGCAGCAAACACAGGGCGCGAGGTTTGAGGCATCTATCCACCACTTGCATGAAGGTTCGATAGTTTTTATGACCCACGTGCTCGAACATGCCAACGGAAACAACGGCATCAAACTGCTGATCGACTTGGCGATAATCCTGCAGGCGTATTTCAACGGGTAGTTTGCGGCAGGTGTTTTCAGCCCACGCAGCCTGCTCTTTAGAGACAGTTACCCCCACCACCTCGACACCGTAGCGTTCCGCCGCATACTGAGCAAAGCTCCCCCAGCCGCATCCAATATCCAGAACCGTCATACCGGGCTGAAGTTCCAGCTTGCGGCAGATTAAATCGAGCTTGGCCCGCTGGGCATCCGCCAAGGTATCGCTGTCTGCCCAGTATCCGCAGGAATACACCATGCTCGGATCCAGCATGATCCGATAAAGGTCATTGCCGATATCGTAATGCGCCTCGCCTACTTGAAATGCCCTGCCCTGATTCTGCAGATTAAACGCCGAAGCACTAAGCCAGCTTAGGGCGTGACTAAGAAAGGAGTGATTTTGGGCAATGGGGCTTCTCAGCAAGCGGTTAATGAACTCGTCAATCTGGGCACATTCCCATGAGCCCTTCATGTAGCCTTCGCCGAGACTCATAGATCCGTTGAGGAGCAATGCCGAGTAGAAATGGGGGTCTGAAACTTGGAGATCCCATGGCTGGTTGCCGTTGAAAGTGACGCCGGTGTTAGTCAACAAAGACTCAAGACGCCGCTGCGCGAATGATTTGGGTGCACTACCGCTGCCAAACTCACTCATGCCCTTACTCCCAAAAACACATGTATCAGACTCTGCACTTGGAGGGCTTACGTCAGACACTGCGAATACTGCCGCTCCCTAAGCTGCTTGCGGGACACCTCCACGAGATGCTCACTCAACGCTATCGAAGCTAACAACCCCGCGCCATTAGCGTGAGAGTTTGATTGTCGCCAACGTTAATTGGTCGACATTTGTTTTAATGGTCGGTGAGCTAAGTGTCGCCTTGAGAACGCTTCAACAAAGCGGCTACAACGGTTTCTAGGCTTTGCGGCGGCAGATCTTTGAGATCTTGCATATGCTCATAAATTGCCGCGGCGCCGGTATGAAAGCTGTCGGGTAAGCCGGCATTTGAGTAGGTTTCGCTGATCTCCAGCATTTCACCCACAAACCGCCATGCCTTGCCCGACGTCATTGCAGCCGTGTACTCGCTCCGCTTAAGCAAATCCGGCGAGGAAATTGCCCACTCTTGATGCAGCGCCTCTCGCACCCCACCGGCTTCAGCTAGGGCATTCACGGACAGCAGCAGAGCACTCGCCCCTTTGCTGTAGGCCGCATAGGCCATCTTCAGGGAGGATGCAGCCACATTCGCATTGGGAGCATCGGTCATGGGTAGCGCAATGGCCTCCAGGGCGCCAGCGCTAAACCAAGCACTTACCGCCGGAGCATGATGCCCGGATAAATAAAGCCGAGTGGTACCGGGTTTGATTGCTGGCGGACCAATGATGCCACCGTCCACATAGGCACCGGCCCCAAGAAGCTCGGCGATTTTCAGGGACGTGGACGGCGCCAGCGCATTGGCATCGACGTACAAACCTGTATACCCGGTAGCGTGAACGGCCCGAGCTAACGACACAGCCCCATGAGGAGGACAGACGCTGATTAAGGCGTCTGCCCAACCAGCGATCTCATCAATGGAGGTGAAGCTGCTTAGCCCTTCGGCACGCTGGTGGCTTGCCTGACTGCGCCCAGCGGATAGCCAGCCAACCTGGTGGCCACTATCCTTCAGCGTTTGAGCAACGGTCACGCCCATGGCACCGGGATGCAGCACGCCGATATTCATTCCAGACATGAGGCCTCCTATTTACGGTAGTCCAGGGGTGGCTCCCGATCCCCCAACAAAGCCGCATAAACAAAGTCCGGGCCTTGAGCCTCTTTCAGCTCAGCCTTGGCTTGAGCAATGATCTGGGGTTGCATCATGAGCTGAGCCGCAGATTTAGCCAGCAGCCGCGCCGCCAGATCCATGCCTTTATGACCAATGCTCATGCCTCCCGCAGCCACAGCCTGCCAGCTGTGCGCCGGCGTGCCGGGTACCCAGGTGGCCGTAGTGAAACCCACCGTTGGCACTAACCAACTGACATCGCCCACGTCAGTGGAACCCATGGACTGTCGAATCTTATAGGCGGATATCGTTTCTTCTGACCCCAGAGGGCGGCGAGGATTAATCAGAGTGCCCTGCAGGGTCTGGGCAAAGGCTTGCTCGCTGGGATTGTATTGAATACCCCCAAGGCCAACGAGATTGTCATAGACCAGTTCCGCCAAGGTCAGGTTCGGCAGCACTGGGTAGTTACCGTGCATCACCTCTACGTTGACTTCAGTGCCAGTGCCCATGGCGGCGGCCTGAGCTGCCGTCACGACCCGCTCGAATAGGTCCACCACCTGCTCTTTTTCTGGATGCCTGACGTAGTAATAAACTTGGGCCGTCTCTGGCACGATGTTCGGCGCTGCGCCGCCGTTGGTGATCACGTAGTGCAACCGTGCGGTTTGGGGTACGTGCTCGCGCATGAGGTTCACCATGAAGTTCATGGCCTCTACGCCGTCCAAGGCAGACCGTCCCTGATCCGGTGCCGAGGCCGCGTGAGCCGCCCTACCGGAGAATGTGAAGCGCCCGGATTTATTCGCCGTAGTGCTGGAAGGCGATGCAGAATTGGCGTCGCTGGGGTGCCAATGGAGAACGATGTCCACGTCCTGAAAGACACCCGCTCGGGCCAGATATACCTTACCGGAACCCCCTTCCTCGGCCGGCGTCCCCACCAGCTTAATCGTGCCCGGAAAGTTGTTTTTCTCGATCCATTGCCGAACCGCTACCGCAGCCGTGGCTGAGGCCGCACCAAAGAGGTGATGACCACAGGCATGACCCGGCGCGTTTTCTTCGGTGATGCTGCGTTCCGGTGCGGCCGCCTGATTTAGGCCCGGAAGCGCATCAAACTCCGCCAAAATGGCAATGGTGGGATCTCGGTCCGTGGCCTTGTCAGACTTGTAGGTGGCTACAAAGGCCGTAGGAATATCCGCCACCCCGGTTTTTATCTGAAAGCCGTGACCGCCAAGGTAGGACTGTAGCTGGGCGGAACTTTGTACTTCCATGTAGCCCAGTTCCGCTAAATCCCAGATAGCTGATGCCAGAGCGATGCTTTGAGGATGCTGGGCTTTCGCTAAATTAGCCGCACGGTCTGACAATAGCGCAATTCGAGTACTGGACGCCTCATCTGCCCCCGCCCAAACCGAAGGGAGTAGGGTCAACAACGTTAATCCAATTATCCGTCCTATGTTCATATTTCCCCCTACGTAAGCTGGGCTATCAGGTTGCTTCGCCCCATTTCTGCCTCACTCCCTTGGCGGTGCTAGTTGTCAGCACACGACGCCGCGAGGCTGCTAATGGCTACCCCACGACTGCCCTGACGCACCGAGTTACGGTCGTGACCCGGCGTGAGGTAGGCAAAACTGATTCCAGTTTCTGGATCCGCCCATACGAGTTGACCACCCGCCCCATTGTGACCAAAGGC
Organism: Gammaproteobacteria bacterium; assembly: GCA_038151515.1. Taxonomy (GTDB): domain Bacteria; phylum Pseudomonadota; class Gammaproteobacteria; order Pseudomonadales; family Azotimanducaceae; genus UBA4421. The sequence continues at coordinate 6,867 of JAYOVN010000090.1, forward strand.
TGCAGGCGAATTAGTGCGGCCAAAGCCGCGAAAACGGCGACTGTCGTCGCCGCTGATAATAATGCCCAGCCCCCGATTTGCCGGTTTCTTAAACATCAAATCGGTTAAGTCACCGGACCTGATTCGGCGCGCGTCAAGTAAGGTTTCCTCTGACCACAGAGTCGCGTGCTCATTACCGCCGGTGAGTAACGTCTGGTAAAACAAGGCCATGGCCGATGCGGTGGCAAAGGCACCGCCACCAGGGACGCCGACAGCCTGAATTTCAGGCCGGCTAAAAGAGACGATGGCCTCTTCGGTGACTTCCGTCACTGGCGGCACCGGCATCCCAAGCTGCTTGTATTCTTCCGGAGTCATCGCCTCACCCACGTAGACACAAGGGAGCGTGCGCTCGCACTCGGACGCCGGCAGGCCCACATATAAATCCTGTAATTTCAGCGGTTCCAACACTTGGGTACGCACAAAGTCTCGGTAACTTTGTCCCGAGCGACGCTCAATGATCTCCGCGATAACCCACATAGAAGACGACGGGTGATACTCGAATTGCGTGCCCGGCTCCCAGGTCAAACGCCACTGGCGAAATCGTCCGTAGCGCTTATCTCGGTCATCCCAATCCAGAGGTGCAAAGGGCGCACTTGGAAAACCTGCCGTATGGGCAAACAACTGACCCACTGATACCTTGTGTTTTTCATTGGTGTCAAACTCGGGAACGATGTCCACTACCAACTCGTCCTCATTCAACTTGCCTTGCTGAAACAGCAGCCATGCCGCCGATGAGGTAATCGCCTTGGTGGCGGAAAA
>JAYOVN010000091.1:0-7638 GCA_038151515.1 Gammaproteobacteria bacterium
ACGACAAAGACGAAAGAAGCAAGCCGATGACAACGCTAACAGCTCAGCAACATGCTGAGGAAATGACCGACTATGTAGCTGCTGGCATTGATCGTGCCAACAGTTTGGGCAATCGCGGGCCACTGAAACTTGGAACCGACGGAAAGTTAACCCCAGATATCCTTGCAGCCTACGAGCGCACTGGCTTTTATATTTTTGAACAAGTAATCGATGAAAAAGAGCTTACCTTGCTGCGGGATGAGGTCGACACCTTGATCGATCGGGCCCCTGTCGACAATTACGCAACAACGGACCGAAAAGGCCGGCCTGCATTTGGTCAAGAATTCGCTCGACCCGTATATACCTTGGTACGACCGCTGGCCGACCCCTGGGGCGGCACCGATGCACTAAATGGCCGACACCCAACCAAAATGCAGCAACCTTCTATGGAAAATCAGCCCGCAGACCGGGTTGTTTTCCTCATGTTCGGCATGTGCCAGACCATGTCGTCGGGACTGCGTCTATACGGTCATCACGATCTGCTCGCAGTGGCTGCGTCCATTAATGGCGACGACTTTGTGCCCTACAACGACGCTACTTTCGTCAAACAACCGGGACGCGGTGGCTCGGTGTCTTGGCATCAAGACGGCGTCACCCACTGGGACAACCCAAACTGGGACCCGGGCATTCACGGGTTCAACTTTCAGGTACAACTTTACGACACTTCTGCGCGCAGCTGCCTGTGGGTGGTCCCAGGTTCACACAAAGCGGGCAAAATCGACATTACGGCCTTGGTGGATGCCAATGGCGGTTCAGACAGACTGCCAGACGCGGTACCCCTGCACTGCCAAGCTGGCGACGTGACCATCGTCAACCGTCAAGCCTTGCACGGCTCCTTTGCCAACACCTCCCCGGACCTTAGGATCTCTCTGACCTTTGGTTTCCACCGTCGACGTTCGGTACTCGGCGCGACTGGAGCGTTGAGCGAATCCGAAGCGGTGGTCTACGATGAAGCGCGAATTCTTAAGCGCTCTGAAGTGGTCGGCGTAGCCATCGATGCCAGGGCGAACTTCTACCCCGAGCAACCGAGATTTAACTATCAGCCCTTAGCAGGCCATGAAGACGCCCTGCGCTTCAACGACGACAACTGGCAGCGCATCATTAAAGATTACAATCTCAACGACCTGTCGATTTAAATTCCCAGGACGAAAAAAACCGCCGTGGCGTAAACCCATCGGCGGCTTTTCTTCCCTAGTCACAACCAAGGTTCCTTGACTAAAGACAAGGCCCCTTGATTGAACTCAAGATTGCGGCTTCAGTTATCCCTTGGCCATGTTGATGATTTTCTGCTGAGTAAACTCTTGTAGACCTTCCTGCCCCAGTTCATTACCCAGACCGGACATCTTGGCACCACCAAAGGGAATGGTGGGATCCAACTCGGCATGCTTATTGATCCAGACGGTGCCGGTGTCCATTTGCTCTGCCAGCGCGTAGGCCCGCTCCGGATTCGCGGACCACACCGAACCACCCAGACCCCAAGCTGAGGCGTTAGCTCGCTCAACCGCTTCGCTTTCGTCAGCAAAACTCATCACAGGTAAAACCGGCCCAAACTGCTCTTCGTCGACAAGACGAGACCCCTCTTTGATGTCTCGAACGATGGTGGGACGAATAAAATAACCGGGCTTGTCCGGGAACTCGCCACCGGCAATCACATTGCCCTCTTTTTTCGCGTCCTCAATCAGCGCCTTAACTTTGTCGTACTGCATTTTGTTATTCAGCGGCCCAAGCTTGGTGCCTTGCTCTAATCCGTCACCGATGATGGTGTCGTTGGCGATGCTCGCGAGTTCCTCGCAAACCTCATCGTAGATGTTTTCGTGCACGTAAAGACGCTTCATAGCAATGCAGACCTGACCGCTATTTTGGAAGGCGCTGTCGAACAGCTTCTGCGCCGCTTCTTTCGGATTAACATCGTCCAGTACGATTCCGGCATCGTTTCCGCCCAACTCCAAGGTAATACGCTTGAGCAGCCCGGCAGCGCCAGCCATAACCTTGGCACCGGTTTCCGTTGATCCCGTGAAAGAGATCTTGCGCACATCAGGATGTGCGGTCATGGGCGCACCCAAGTCATTGGCGTCAGTAATGAAGTTAATAACCCCAGCTGGCGCAACGTCTTGGATCAGCTCAGCGATCCGCAGCGTGCTCAGCGGCGTGGTAGGAGCCGGCTTAATGACTAGCGTGTTACCGGCAATCAGAGCCGGCGGCAATTTAAAGGCCATCAAGATCAACGGGAAGTTCCAAGGCACGATGGCTCCCACCACACCTAGAGGGTTACGGTGCACTTCGACACGGCGACCTTCGCTGTCTTCCAGCACTTCTACTGGCAAATCCAAAGACGTGAAATAACGGCAGAACGCGGCCATGCCGTAAACCTCGGTAGTTGCATCCTCTAACGGCTTGCCCTGCTCCTTGGTCAGCAACTGGGCCAGCTCTGCCGCGTTGGCCTCGACCACATCGGCGATCTTCAGCACGACGGCTTTGCGCTCGTCGATAGTGGTCTTCGACCATGCAGGAAACGCCGACTTCGCCGCAGCCACCGCCGCGTTAAGCTGGGTTTCTGACGCTCGCGGGCAGTCTGCCAGCTTCTCTTCTGTCGCGGGGTTAACCACGTCCATGGTCAGATCGCCGTCTACCATTTCGCCATTAATCAGTAATTTGTAAGCACTCATACTCCGCTCCCTCGTATTATTTCACTCTTTTCATAAAAACGTCTTAGCTAACGAGACCGCTTGGCCTCGGACCCGAACACGAACCGGCTACTTCGGTTCGCGGGGCTGTTCGGCTTCTGCCGATTGAACATCCTGCTCGACAATGCGATTTTCCTCAACCAGCTTATCCTGACTTAATTTGTCTTTCAGGCTCATCAGATAAGCAGCCGCGCTCAGGATTAACACGGCACCGGCCTCGGCGATCAGCGTCAGCGCTTGCATGTCCTTGCTCTGCATAATAATCAAACGGCACAGAGCCGTTATGGCGATGATGATGGGCAGTGTCACCGGAATTCGGTTGGTGGAGTAAAACGCACCGATCATGCCGATGATCTCCACGTAGATGAACAGCAAAAACAGATCGGCAAGGGTGATTTGACCCGCCTCGAACATCCCAAAAATGTATTGAGCACTGGCAATAACCGACAGCAAACCGATGATGGCTAACAGTATTTTTTCCGACGCGATGGTCGTCCAATGCAGCCGTCTATTCAGACGGTTACGTTCAAAAATTCGGTCTAACAACTCCTTCATGCCCAGCCCTCTTTTTGTTGTTCGCATGTGCCCGGGCGCAAAACGCTTCGGGCGTAATCAGTTGACGGCTCGATCCGAGCCCTCCCAGAACGGAGCCCGCAGCTCGCGCTTAAGCACCTTACCTGGACCGGACTTAGGTAAGGGGTCGGACTGAATGTCGATACCCTTGGGCACCTTATAACCGCCAATATGTTCCCGGCAAAACCCAATTAATTCTGACGGATCAAGGGTGGGTGCGTCTGGCCGTGGCACTACAACGGCATGAACCGCCTCTCCCCACTTATCGTCTGGCACACCAAACACCGCCGCCTCAAGCACTCCGGGGTGGCGGTACAAGACATCCTCCACCTCGGTGGAATATACGTTTTCACCGCCACTTACGATCATGTCCTTGGATCGGTCCACCAAGAACAAATAACCGTCCTCGTTCAGATAGCCCACGTCACCAGTCAGATAGCCCCCGTACTTCAACACCGAGGCAGTCTGCTCTGGCTTGTTCCAGTAACCCTTCATAATGTTGGTACCCGTCACCAACACTTCACCCACCTGACCTGTCGGCAACTCATTACCCTCGGAGTCCCGCACGGTGATGTTGCAGCCCACTACCGCACGACCACAGCTGCGGGCTAGCGGATCGTCCATTAAGGCCTCTTCATGCCCCAGCAGCGTCGCCAAGGGTGATGTTTCAGTAGCACCGTATACTTCTACTAACTGGGCGGAAGGGAAGGCGGCACTGGTGCGACGAATCACCTCGGTGGCGATGGGTGATCCGCCATGGGCCAGAAGCTTGAGACTACTGATGTCCCGGGGATGCGCGTGTTGTTCCTCAGCGATAGCCGCGAGCATCGAGGGCACACCTAATGACAGGTTAATCCGGTGCTCTTGAATCAAATCCAAAACCGCTGCGGGATCGAAGGTTCCCAAGGGTACCTGCAACGCCCCCTGCCAAATGGCAGCCAAAATGCCGTTTGATCCAGCGGCGTGAAACATAGGCGCCATGACCAAGGTACGATCCCAAGGGGACTGGGGAACCGAGGCCAACCAGTTCAGAGCGTTGGAAATAAGATTCCGATGAGTCAGCATCACACCCTTACTGGCCCCGGTAGTACCTCCGGTATAAAAAAGTCCCGCTAAGTCTGTCTCGGCAATATGCTTGCCCAAGGGGGCAGCCTGGGCGCCGGCCAGCATTTCCTCGTAGCCATCGGGGATGCCAATAACGTGGTCGACGACCCCTGCAAGGCCCTCTACATCGTCTCGATCCGTGATGAGGATTTTGGCTCCTGAATCTTTCAGAGCATAAATCAGTTCCGGCATGGCGTGCCGTGTGTTCAAGGGCACTATGACAAACCCGCCACTTGGAACGCCCACGTAGGCCTCGAAATACTCAATGCAATTGTTGGCCAGAATAGCCACCCGATCGCCGTCCTTGGCTCCCAATCCGCGCAGGGCTCCCACCAAACGTTCACAGCGCTGGGCGAAGTCTGTAAAGGTCACCTGCCGCGTGCCGTCTGCAAAAGCGACTTCATGAGGCCGAATTTGCAAGGCCCGCTTCAAGGGATCAATTAACGTATGCATCAGGTCCTCCTCTCCAAAGTATCAAAGCTAATGCATTTTAGACGCATCAACCATAGGATCTTGGCTACCCCAATGAGAGGCACCCGTTCTAATTGCCGGTGCTCGGTGTCATCTGGATCCCGAACTCTGCCAGCACTTCGTCGTTGTGTTCGCCCAAGTTCGGTGGGCGTTGGTACAGCGAAGTGGGGGTCTCGGTAAACTTGATGGGATTCGCCGCTAAGGTGATGTCTGGGTTGTCACCGGCAGGACTACAGGTTTCCAGCATTTGCCGGGCACGAACATGAGGATCTTGGTAGATATCTTCCATGGTCTGAACCGGGCCGACGGGTAGTGCCCCGTCCAGTTTCGCCATAATCTCCGCCCGGGTCAGACTCGATGTCCAAGCGCAAATCTGCTGTTCCACCCAGTCCACATTCGCCAATCGTGCTTCGTTAGAAAAACTCCGCTCATCGTCCATTAAGTCCGGTCGTTCCATGGCGGCACAAAGCAAATCCCAATGCCGGGGCTGGCCAACTGCGATGGCCATACGCCCGTCAAGAGTGGGGAACAGATCAAATGGATACAGCGTCATAGCTCGTTGGAGTCCGGCGGGATTCGGTTTACCCGTGAACCCGTACTGGGCTACTGCGCTTTTTTGAAAAGCCATCATGGCGTCATACATACCCACATCCAAAAACTGGCCCGTCCCCGAAGCTTTCGCACTGTGGATGGCAGAAACCACCCCAAGCGCCATCAGGGTGCCCGGGAAAACATCGGCAATGGCCGGGGTCACCAAACCATCATTGGCGTGCACCAGACCGCCGAAACTTTGGGCAGCCGCATCCAAGCTCGGCCAATGGGCATAGGGGCTTTCCCCAGTCCGCGGATCGCCAAAGCCGCGCACGCAGGCGTAAACAAGCTTTGGATTCCGGGCGGCCAGCACCTCGTACCCAACCCCAAGGCGATCCATGACACCGGCCCGCAGGTTTTCCAGCACCGCATCGGCTTGGTCACAGAGCTGGAGAAAAATCTCTTTATCTGAGTCATTTTTAAGGTCCAAGCAGACGCTGCGCTTATTACGATTCACTGCGGCAAAGGGCGCGCCAAAATCTGTTCCCGCATCCTTATCCTCGTGAGGACGGGCATGATCAGGTAAAAAAGGCGGAATGTTTCGATAGCCGTCTCCCTGAGGCGACTCGATCTTGATCACGCGGGCACCCATGTCTGCCAGCAATCCAGCCCCGAATGGTCCGGCCAAGGCGCGGGTACAATCGATAATCGTAAGGTCTTGCAGAGGACCTTGGCGTTCTTGAGCCATAGCGCAATCTCGTCTTTAAAAAAATAGTAGAAGGCTTACAAACTTTGCGGTCAAGTGAGCTCTTGCGGTTTTTGCTGATTACCTGGCACCCCAAGTTATGCGGTCATACTAGGAACCGTTTGCGTCACACGGAATCCTTTCGCAAACTGCACGCACTATTTTGGGGAGAGATTTAGATGGAAGGAGACGCCTACGACGACATTCTTCACGGCAACGGCTACCACCTGCTGCGAGGAGTGATTTCACCTGATGAAGCGGACACAGTCCGAAGCCTTGCATTGTCGAAACTGGATGAGGGCATTGATCAAAACGGTCAAATCGCCATTCGCAAGACTCTGCATTGGGGATCCATCATCCACAACATGGTCACCAATCCCAGGCTGTTGAGCTTAGCTCACCGATTGCTTGGGGAGGACGCTACCCTTGGCGCCGTTACCGCGCGAATTCTGCCCCCCAGCTGCCCACTGGGTGGCTTGCACATCGACTACCCCTACTGGGCAATGAACCCGGGCCTACCCGTGGATCCAGCATTGATGATGCAGGTGATCTGGATGATGGAACCTTTCACCGAGCAGAACGGCGGCACTTGGGTTGCACCGGGCAGCCAGCTCTGGACGGGAGCGCCAGAACTTGAGCGCTTTGAGGCCAACGCCATACAAGCCACGGGTAATGCCGGCGACGCCGTAGTCAGTCACGGCCTGCTTTGGCATCGCACCGCCATCAACCACTCGGACAAACCCAGAGTGGCCATTTTGATCAACTACACCCAGCTTGCGGTGCGACCACTAACGAACCTAGGCCCCTTCGACGATGACTTTGTCGATGGCGCATCGGAGCCCCTGAAGACGTTATTGGCTTTGGATCTCGAAAGAGCCTTGGCTAGACGGGTCAAAACACACGCGCAACAAACTTAACATCGAGCAAGATCACCGACCGGTGACCGACATCCTGGCGCGATTCATCACACTCTAGCGGGCTGTCCTACGCTGACTTTCCAACCCTCCTGTCCTCTGGGTATCATTACTTGACGTTTACGTAAAGGTAAATAGAATCACCGACATGGCATCGAACTACTCCATCAGCGATCTTTCCAATGAATTTGAGGTTACACCTCGCACCCTGCGCTTCTACGAGGAAAAGGGTTTACTGCAGCCGACTAGAAATGGTCAAAGTCGACGCTATTCCCAAGCCGACAGAGCGCGGCTGACCCTGATCCTCAGGGGCAAGATGTTGGGCCTGACCTTGGACGAGAGCGCCGAGCTAATCGGCATGTATGACCCTAGCTCTAACAACGAGGAACAGATCCATCATCTGATCGAGAAAATCCAAGCGCGCCGGGAGCAGCTATTGGCACAAAAAACCGAACTGGAACACATGATTCAAGACCTAGACGCATGGGAGCAGCGAAGCCGCGACAGCATCACCATGTACAGGGGCAAAAAGTCTAAGGAGCAACGCTCATGAACACACTACAAAGTCAGATCAACC
>JAYOVN010000092.1:0-7521 GCA_038151515.1 Gammaproteobacteria bacterium
GCCTATGCCTTTGATATCGACAAGCTCAATGCCTTCACCGCGTTCTATAACGACCTCATGCTTGGCAACAGCGGGTTGAGCAAACTGGAAAGGGAAATGATTGCGGTAGTGGTCTCGTCCATCAACAGCTGCTTTTACTGCCTCACCGCTCACGGCGCAGCAGTACGGGAACTTTCGGGAAATCCACTGCTGGGTGAGCAGCTGGTCATGAATTACAAAGCCGCCGAGTTGGATGATCGGCAACGGGCGATGCTGGACTTTGCCGCCTTGCTTACCACCTCCAGCGCCTCCGTAGAAGAAAGCCATCGCCAAGGGCTAAGAGACCAAGGCTTCTCGGATCGAGATATCTGGGACATCACCAGTGTTGCCGCTTTCTTTAACATGACCAATCGGGTGGCCAGCGGCACGGCCATGGTGCCCAACCCCGAGTACCACAGCCAAGCACGTTAACCGGGCGTGGCGCGTCGATAGTGCAATGCGCGGTGCTCGCGAAAAGGCACACTGTGCAGCGACGGCCGTGCTGCACATTTTTCATCCCGCATTCACCCGACTTTTGGAAAGTTAGACGTTTTGCGGGAGGTCGAACCATGCGTCACGCGGTGATTGCTTCTTTTGTTCTGCTTTGCAGCTTTTCCGTGCCGGTAGGCGCATTAGAAACCCTTGCCTATGAAGTGCTCAAGACTGCCGGCGACATTGAAATCAGGCGTTATGGGCCCCATCTGCTCGCCACGGTCAAAGTTGAGGGCAAATTCAGCAAGGCGGGCAGCCAGGGTTTTCGTCCGCTATTTGACTACATTAGCGGCGAGAACATAGAGGCGGAGAAAATCGCCATGACCGCTCCGGTGCTGCAGCAGGCCAGCGCCCCGGCAGACCTATCCCAGTCCCGAAAGTGGTTTGTCTCTTTTGTCGTGCCCAGTGAATTCAACCAACAAAACGTTCCAGCCCCATCCGACGACGGTGTGCAAATTACGGCCCAGCCCGAATTGGTGGTTGCTGCCATCCAATACAGCGGCGGTTGGAGCCAACGAAATTATGAGGCCCACGAGCAGTTGTTGTTGACCGGTTTAAATGCCATGAACCTCAGCCCTTGCGGCACACCCCGCTGGGCCAGATACGACCCGCCGTTTATGCCGTGGTTTTTACGCAAAAACGAAATCTTGATCCCCCTCTGCGACCCATCAGCATTCAAATAGGCCCCTACCGAGTTACCAAGGCAGGACCTCACCACTGAGTTTAAGAAACTGCCCGTTGTGCTGAGGCTCTAATGTCTCTATCAGTTGGTAGAGCCGAGTCGCGCACTGCTCGGGGCTCTGCACGGGAGCGGTTCGGGTTTTCGTAAACGGTTTGGACAAATTCGACGCCGTCGTGCCCGGATGGACAGCAACAATGGTGGGCTGGCTACGCCAGCGGCCGCATTCGATGGCCAGACAGCGCACGCCCATATTCAAGGCCGCCTTAGACATACGATAGCCGTACCAACCGCCCAAGCGGTTGTCTTCAATACTACCCACTTGGGCGGACAAAAAAACCGCACGGAGTTCATCGGAACGAAGCTGATTGGCCATTTGCGCAAATAGGGTAACCGGTCCTACGGCGTTCACCGCGTAATCGTGCTGGAGCTTCTGTGAGGCCAAACGTCGAAAGGTTTTTTCCGGCTGACCATGGGCGCCTGCCAACAGGCCAGTGCAGCAAATCCAGCGATGTATGGGTTGATCTATGGCGGCAGCCAACTCGGCGATAGCACTGGGATCCGCCATGTCCACGGTTAGCCAACGCACAGACGGACAAATACTGCTTACTTCCCTGTGGTGTGTAGCGTAGATGCGCTGGACCTCGGGGTGTGCCAAATACTGCTCCAGCAGATGCCTGCCAATATCGCCTCCGGCACCTAGAATCATTACGTTCATTTTCCTTTCCTCTACCGGATCACGTTTCGTCAAGGAATAACTTAACCAAAAGCTGGTCAATTTGGCGTGATTGTTGAATTTTTCCTATTTTGTCCAAATAAATGTTGACACCCGCCTCTTCAAGGTAGATTTTGTTTAGACAGATTAACTCAAAGGAGCACTCAGCTATGACGCAATCTAGACGTGATTTCTTAAACGCTGGCATCGCCTTGTGGACGGCCTCGCTGATTCCCACCACGACCATCGCGGAAGGACCTCCGGAACTGCTGGAATCGGATCCCATCGCCTTGGCACTGGGCTACAAGAAAGATGCTGCTTCGGTAGACACTGCCAAGTACCCAAAGCGAGCTGGCGCGGCGGGCGCTAGCCAGTTTTGCAGTAACTGTGCCCTCTATACCGCCGGAGATGCCGGTCTGGGTGCGTGCACGGCAATTCCAGGAAAACTAGTCGCAGGCCCGGGCTGGTGCAACGCTTGGATACCTGCAGCTTAGACAATGACAACATACTGATCGACTGATCAAGGTAAAATCTCATGGAAAGACTGACTATAGGCGCTGTCGCCAATTTAACCGGAGTACCAACGCATACCCTTCGAAAGTGGGAGAGCAGGCATTCAATTGTTACGCCAAACCGTAGCGAGTCTGGTCGGCGTTTTTACACCAACGAACACGTCCAACGTCTGCTGCTGGTGAAGCGTCTTATGGGCGAAGGTCATTCGCTGGCGGAGCTGGCTCGACTAAACAACGACGAACTGGACATTCTGGCGGTTCGGCACGAGCAAAGTCGCGCAGCCAATCATGACGGCGGTGCCGATGTGGTGGGCTTGAACCTCACGACCCTCTTCGAGCGGGCGGAGCCATCGTTGACCCCTTCGTTTAGCGGCTTCTCCCAGACACTGGAAAAGTGGCTGGATCAGCCTCAGCACGTAAAGAACAGTAAGCACGGCACCTTGGTGGTTGAGAGCGATACGCTACCCGACGCCGTTGTCGATCAACTGGTGGTTCTGCGAAGCAAGCACTATCAGCGCATCGTGGTGATCTACGCCTTTGCTCCGCGCCGCATTGAGCAGCTCTTGAGTTCTCATGGCATCCAAGCCATCAAGGCGCCAGCCACCTCGGAAAAAATTCGCTCTTATCTGAATGTTGAAGCGCCCAAGGCCTACAGCACCAGCTACCAGGTGGGGGTTAGTGCTTTCGATCCGGAACAACTGTCGCATATCGCCAACATGATGCCCAGTCTTAACTGCGAGTGCCCCAATCACATTGCCAAGCTACTGATCGACATCAATGGATTCGAAAAGTATTGCATGCAGTGTGTCGATGATGATCCGTCCCAGAGCGCCTTACACGGCCAACTGGCTGATATGACAGCCCACGCGCGATCTATTTTCGAGGACGCTCTGCGGGCTGTCGCTCTCGCTGACGGTTTGGATTTGGAATCCCTGCCAACCCAAACCAAGCATTGAGGCCACAGGCCCAGCGTCCCGGCGACGACTAGGTCGCTGGCGAACCGCTGGGCCGGCCAACGTGTCGCCGCCACCGTCGCACCTTTCGGCACAAAAAAAAGGGCCTTAACGGCCCTTGTTGCTCTCCATGATCCCTTTTCGAATCACTCTCCAGGATCCCAGACTAGGGGATTGGCAGGTAACCGTCTTCTTCACCCTTGGTGAAAACGCCCACTGCGTCATGAGCGTGCAAGCTTTCGTGATGCTCTATTCGAACCCAGAAGTCACGCCACCGCTCATCGTCACTGAGCGTGGTTTTTAGCCGGCGACCAGCGTCTTCGATGAACATCAGATTCTTGCCGTTAAGTCGGGCGAACTCCTGCTCGTCTTCTCGCTTTACCGCGCTCTGAACTGGGGTCTTGAGCGCATCCTCAACGTGATTAATGAGCTGGGTAATGGGCAAGTCGTCTTGACTGCTGTCCAGCCGTACCAAAATTTTAGCGGTGCTACGCTGACTGTGTGGCGTCGCTAGGATGCCTTCCTCGGTACCAAGCCAGTCGTTTACATCGTTAATGCTCACCTCACCGGCAGCCCCAAAATCTTTTTTGAACTGCTCTTGAATCAGCTGGCGCGCCAGCGCAGCAGAGCAGGGGCAGGTGGATGAATACTGTACTTCCACCGACAGCTCCAAAGCCACTTCGCCCTTAATCAGGGTGCCTTTGACCATGACCGGATAAGAGGCCCAGCCGACGTTATCGCTGAGCAGAGCGCGCCGGCGCACAAAGTGGTCAAACTCAAACTGCACAAAGGCATTGGTGCTGAGGTCATGGTGGGATTCAAGCACCGAGCCCAACAGCATCTTCAGCCCGGAAGCCGTTAACGGTCTTGTGGCTGCGTGTTCGTCCAACAGTAAGTAGAGGCGGGACATGTGAATACCCTTCGCCAGCGGGTCGGCAAGATTCACATACACTTGGATATTCGCGTGGACGTCCTTCATTTGATCGCCGTCTTTCACTTTAAGCGGCTGATGGACATTGCTCATACCGACCCAATCTAGGGTGGCTTGGGCCTCAGACAGCGCTCGGTTGGCGATGTCTGGCATATCGGGGACGGAGACCAGCTTGGCTGTACTCATAATAAATCCTGCTTCGAGGTGTTAATTGAGGGATCAGGCTACGTAGCGCGCGGTCAACGAAATGTGAACGAATCCATAAAAGGCGCTGACTCTTTGGCGACCCACGGGTGTTTGAGAAAGGACTCCACGGTGTCCATTGAGGCGTATCGCGAGATGGGCAGTCCGCCTGTAAAAAATCAGACTGTGGCGCGGCTACGCCCTAGGCTAGATCACCGGATAGATTGAAGTTCCTCGTCCTGTAACTCCCTAGCTTGCTCGGGAATTAGGACGGGAATGCCGTCATCAATTGGATAGGCGAGCCGACTGGCAGCACACCACAGCTCTTCCTCGTCCCGACGCCAGACTAGGGGGGTCTTAGTCACCGGGCACACCAATAGTTCTAGCAGCTTCGAATCCATTACAGGTTACGCGCGTTATCAAAGGGATCGTTTAAGACGATGGTCTCGTTTCTGTCTGGCCCAGTGGAGATAATGTCCACTGGCGCGCCTACCGCCTCTTCAACAATCCGAATGTAATCTCGAGCCGCAGCAGGCAAATCTGCTACGTCCTGAATGCCCAGAGTCGTCTCTTTCCAGCCGGGCACTTCCTCGTAAATTGGCGTCACATCGTCGTAGAACTCACTACCAAAATTTGGCCCGCTATCCTTAATGCCGCCGTCCTCATAGCCCACGCATATTTTAATGGTGTCCAAACCATCAAGCACATCAAGCTTGGTCAGACACAGGCCAGAAATACTGTTTACCTGCACAGCTTGGCGCAGGGCCACCGCATCAAACCAACCACAACGGCGGGGTCGCCCAGTGGTTGAGCCAAACTCGTGACCTCGTTCCGCTAGTCCGGAGCCGATGTCATCAAACAGCTCTGTGGGGAACGGCCCGGAACCCACTCGGGTGGCATAGGCCTTGGTGATGCCCAAGACATAGTCAAGGTAACGGGGACCGAACCCGGTGCCCACGGCAGTACCGCCGGCAGTGGTATTGGAGGATGTCACATAGGGGTAGGTACCTAAGTCCACATCTAACATGGCGCCTTGCGCGCCCTCGAACAGGATATTCTTCCCCTGCTCCCGAAGGTCATGCAGCAGTGGAACCACGTCCACCGACATGGCCTTCATTTGCTCGGCAATTTCCGCGCACCCGTCCAAGGTCTTGTTGAAATCTAGGGCCGGCTTACGGTAGTACTCGGTGAGCATGAAGTTGTGATACTCCATCACCTCGTTCAGACGATCTGCAAAGGTTTGCCAATAAAACATGTCGCCCAGACGCAGACCACGTCGAGCAGCCTTATCTTCATAAGCAGGCCCAATACCGCGCCCAGTGGTGCCGATCTTTTTCTTGCCGCGAGCCTCCTCTCTGGCCAAATCAAGCTCCACATGGTGGGGCAGGATCAACGGACAGGCCGGTGAGATCTTCAGACGTTCACGCACAGGGACCCCGCGGGCTTCCAATGTGGTAATCTCTTTAAGCAGCTCGTGAGGCTCTAACACAACGCCATTACCAATCACGCACTGCACGCCATCGTGCAAAATCCCCGACGGAATCACGTGCAAGACCGTTTTCTCGCCGTCGATCACGAGCGTATGTCCCGCGTTGTGTCCACCTTGAAATCGCACCACGGCGTCCACTTGATCTGTCAGCAGATCGACGATTTTGCCTTTGCCCTCGTCTCCCCACTGGGTACCAATAACAACTACATTACGGCCCATGTTCTTCCTTGCATGTTCTTCTTTGCACCTTCTCGCTGTCGAGATCTATTAAAAACTCTGCGCGCACCCTCATGCCCCGCGTCCTGCCCGCGACTCACTTGTATCCTTGGCGCTTTAACCTTTGCCGGTGGACTCACCCGCTGTCTGTATTCGCCATTGGCCTTCATCTTCAACGATTAGGCCCTGACAACCGGCTTGCGGTTCTTCACCGTCGTTGACCGCTATAACCACCCGGTCGCCCTTGGCCCGCAGCGCTCGCACAAAGGTGTTCAAGCCCGACCGACGGTCCTCATCCACATAGGGTGCGAAATACCCGCCTATCGGCGTCGCATCCTTCGTCATCAATTGCTTCAGGTTCAGATCGAAGCCGGTTGCTGGACGACCACGGCCGAACACTTCGCCAACCCCATCGTAGCGTCCGCCTTGTGCTAACGCACTGCCATGCTCGGGATGATAGACCGCAAAGACCGGACCGTTATGGTAGCCGTATCCTGAGAGTTCGGAAACGTCAATACGCATATCCACCTGAGGATGATTTTGCGCTACCAGCGCTGCTAGGCTTTCCAGCTCTGCCAAGGATTCTTCGACAGCAGAGGGGGCACCTTGCAACAGTCCTCGGGCTACCGGGAAAATACTTGGGTCGCCCATAAGATCCGGCAAACCGATCACCATCTCAGCAATGGCGCCCTCGCCCAGCAAGGCAGCGATGTCGCTGGCACCTTTGCGCTGAATGCAGCTGAATAACCGGCCTTGGTCCGCGGGATCAAGGCTTCCCTCTTCGATGAGTCGAGCTACCAAGCCGCGATAAATACCCATATGCCCTAGCAACAGCACCGGCGCCTGCATACCAGCTGCATCCAAGGCTTCGAGCATTAGCCCGATGACCTCGGCATCCGCTGCTATGCCGCTGGCACCGAAGATCTCCGCTCCGGCTTTTAACGGCACTCTGGATGTTTGATTTCCTTGGGGTTTGGCGAAAACCACCGGCCCGGAATAACAAAACCGCTGGATGTTATCGCTGGGGCGACTGTGCGCATCCACACGGACAGCTTGGGAGGTCATGTCCGCACGAACGCCTAACTGCCGGCCACTGGATTGATCCACAACTTTCAGCGTTTGCAGGTCGAGATCCTCCCCGCTACCAACCAGTAGCGCATCCAAATACTCTATCACCGGTGGTTCTAGGTAGTCGTATCCCCAGCTGACGAACACGTCAAGAACCCGGCGACGTAAACGCTCAAGCTCCCAGGCTTGAGGCGGCAGGACTTCATCTACCCCCTTGGGCAGACGCCAATGTGTACTCATAGGTTTTACGCCGGTCTAGCTATCG
>JAYOVN010000093.1:0-7408 GCA_038151515.1 Gammaproteobacteria bacterium
GGGGCCACCGGATTCGGCTTGGGTAGCTCCCTCTACAAGCCCGGCCAGAGTGTTGATGAGCTTGGCATAAATGCCACAAAGCTGGTCTGGAGTCTGTCCAGCGCCTTAAAGGTCTGACAGACTCGCGCGCAAACGAACTCTTTCAATATTTCTAGCTGGGTAACCATTATCGCCACCGATCAGGCCATCGTGCCAATCAATACTGGGGACGCTGAAAAGGCAGAACCCTTTACTGACGCCGACTTCACGGCTCAGGGCGAACCTAGGGCTAAAGTCAGCCTGTCCCAACTGGACACCCTGTGGCTCAATACTGGCACCCTGTGCAATATCGCCTGCGAGAACTGCTACATCGAGTCCACACCCACAAATGACCGATTGGCCTACCTGACCTTGGCCGAGGCACTGGGTTTCCTAGACGAAATAGAATCCGAGGGGCTGGGCACCAAGATTATCGGTATCACCGGTGGCGAACCCTTTATGAATCCGGACATTTTGGCGATTGCAGAAACCTGCCTAGATCGCGGCTTTGACTTGCTGATCCTGACAAACGCCATGCGACCCATGATGCGGCCGAACATACAGGCAGGTCTTTTGGATCTGAACAAGCGGTTTCGAAGCCGGCTTACGTTACGGGTTTCCATTGATCACTTTCACAAAGACATCCATGAGCAAGAGCGCGGCCTAAAGTCTTGGCAACCCATGGTGACAGGCCTGAAGTGGTTGCAGCGCAATGACTTCGTCTTCCATATTGCGGGCCGCACGCGCTGGGGAGACAGCGAGCAAGCGCTTCGCCAGGGCTTTGCCAAAACCCTCCAAGAGCTGGGTATCACCCTAGATACCAACAATGCCAACGAACTAGTTCTGTTTCCCGAAATTGACCCAATGGTTCAAGTGCCGGAGATCACCACCGCGTGCTGGGGTATTTTGGAGGTCAATCCGGAAGAAATGATGTGCGCGTCATCGCGAATGGTGGTGAAACACAAGGGCAAAGGCCAGCCATCAGTCATGGCCTGCACCCTACTGCCCTATGAACCGGAATTTGATCTCGGCATGACGCTGAAGGATGCGTCAGGGTCGGTAGCCCTTAATCATCCCAGTTGCGCCAAGTTCTGCGTTCTGGGTGGCGGTTCCTGCAGTGGTTAGCCCCGCCAAATAAATTAAGCCCGCAGCACAGAAAGCCAAGCCAGTTGCTCCTCGCTTAGGGCTTCATCAGGGGTCATGACGGCGCCGGCCAAGGCATGCCGGATCTCGGCAGGGGTTTCGCTATAGGGTTGCTGCAACATCTCGGCAATTACATTCTTAGCCTTGTCCGTCGCTTTTTGAAAGGTCGCCAGAAATAAATCCACGCTTACATGCTGAGAGGGATCGTCCATCCAGCAGTCATAGTCGGTGACAACACAAATGGCGCAATAGGCCAGCTGTGCTTCCCGAGCCAGAAACGCCTCGGGCACATTGGTCATACCGACCAAATCACAGTTCGCAGCATCCCGCAAAAAAAAGCTCTCGGCCCGGGTACCCAAACGTGGCCCTTCAACACAGCCATAGGTTTTATTCCTATGCAGAGTTTCTCCTATGCGCTGGGCCGCCGCTGCAATATCTGCTGACAAACTTGGGCAGGCTGGATAGGCCGTTGATACATGAGCGGCTACGCCGCCACCAAAGAAGCTGTAGTCGCGCTTACCTCGGGTATGGTCAAAGTACTGGGACGCCAAGGCCAGTTGCCCCGGCTCCAGTTCCTGACGCAGGCTGCCGGCAGCTGACACCCCGACTATCCGGCGCGCACCGAGTTTTTTCAGCGCAAAGATATTTGCGCGATAGTTCACCTCGCTGGGCAAAAACTGATGATTTGCACCGTGCCTAGCCAAAAAGAGCACCTGCTGCCCCTGATACTTGCCCTGCACGATGGCAGAAGAAGGTTCACCAAAAGGCGTGACGATTTGATGCTGCTGCTGAATTTCCAAACCATCGAGTCGATACAGGCCCGAGCCACCAATAATTGCGAGCATACGTTGATCCCAGATCCCGTTGTTAACATGCGTCCTGACCTATGGGCCCAGCATACCCAGCCCAGTACTTTTCCAGCAATGCCTGAGACCGAATCAGCTCACCCAATGTACAATGACGTTCTGATTTTGAGAGAGAGTGAACATGGCAGAACAGCAATCAGTCCAAGATCTAGGTTTTGATCCGGATGAACTGCGCGCCAAGTACCGAGAAGAGCGGGACAAACGCTTACGGGCCGATGGTAACGAACAGTACTTCGAGGTAGCCGGCGACTTCTCTCACTATGTGGATGACCCCTACGTTGACGCCCCACTCAACCGTGAGCCGTTAACCGACCACGTAGACGTCATCGTCGTCGGCGGCGGATTCGGCGGTTTGCTGACCGGTGCCAGACTCACCGAAGCCGGCGTGGGTAAGGTGCGCATCATCGAAAAAGGCGGCGACTTCGGCGGCACTTGGTACTGGAACCGTTATCCCGGGGCCGCTTGCGATGTGGAGTCCTACGTTTATCTGCCCTTGTGCGAGGAACTGAATTTCGTTCCCAAAGAGAAATATACCCACGCGCCCGAAATTTTGGCCCACAGCCGGGCCATTGGTGAAGCATTTAATTTGTATGAGCACGCCTGCTTTCAAACCGAGGTCGAGGGCATGCGTTGGAGCGAAGACACTCAGCGCTGGACCGTTACCACCAACCGCGGCGATGCCATGACTGCCCAATATGTGTGTATGGCCAACGGCCCCCTGAACCGTCCAAAACTCCCGGGCATCAAAGGCATCGACACCTACGAAGGCCACACATTCCACACCTCCCGCTGGGATTACGCCTATACCGGCGGCGGCCCGGAGGGCGGTCTTACCGGTTTAGCCGATAAACGAGTCGGTATTATTGGCACCGGTGCCACGGCTATTCAGTGTGTGCCCCATTTGGCCAAAAGCGCCAAAGAGCTTTACGTCTTTCAACGCACCCCCAGTTCCGTAGATGTGCGCGCCAACCGTCCTACAGACCCAGAATGGGCGGCCAGCCTTGAACCGGGATGGCAACAAGCGCGCATGGACAACTTTAACACCTTGGTCTCTGGCGGCTTCGCCGATGAGGATCTGGTAAACGATGGTTGGACCGAAATCATCCGTAACCTAGCCTCCATGGTGAACTTTAAAGGTCAGGGTCGACTGTCACCGGCCGAGGTTGCTGAAAAAATGGAGTTGGCAGATTTTCAGAAAATGGAGCAAATCCGGGCCCGAGCAGAAGAACTCGTAAACGACCCAAATACTGCAGAGTCACTAAAGCCGTACTATCGCCAATTCTGCAAAAGGCCCTGCTTTAACGACGAATACTTACCCGCCTTCAATCGGCCCAACGTCCATTTGATTGATACCGAAGGTAAGGGCATCGACGAAATCACAGAAAGCGGCATTGTGGCCAATGGCGAGGCCTTTGAACTGGACTGCATCATTTTTGCCACCGGCTTTGAAGTCGGCACCGACTACACCCGTCGCTCGGGCTACGATCTGATTGGTCGAGATGGTCTGAGCCTTAAAGAAAAATGGTCTGAAGGCATCTCCACCCTACACGGACTTCAAACTCGAGGCTTCCCCAACTGCTTTATTATTCACACCGCCCAAGCGGGCTTCACCGTGAGCTTCCCCCATGCCATGAACGAACAGGCCAAGCACATCGCTTACATTCTGGGCGAATGTAAGAAGGTCAAGGCCAACGTGGTAGAGGTAACCCAAGAAGCTGAAGAGGCTTGGGTACAGGAAGTCATCGCCATGTCTCGCTTGAGCCAGTCATTTCAAGCCGAATGCACGCCGGGTTATTACAACAACGAGGGTCAACCAAACCCCATCAGCGTTCAGAATGGTGCTTACGGGGCTGGCCCCACCAAGTTTTTTAAAGTTATCGACGCTTGGCGGGAAGAAGGCAGTATGGCGGGGTTGGAACTTCACTGAACTCCAAGCCGCTGGTTCAGCTTGGCCGGCCATCACGCCTTGGCGCTAATCAGCCAGACTGCTGCGTCCATGTAGACTCCGTGTCCGTTGTCAAAAGGGGTAAGGGCTTCTTTCACTGCGGCTAAGGCTAACGCCCGCTGCTCATCCACAAGTTCGTTAATGGCTCGGGATGCAGGCCCCAGTCGCGTTTGAAAATGTACAGCCTCATCCACGGCGTCCGCCACTTTCAGGCTTGCGGGATGCGGATCTATGCATACATCGCTGAAGCCTGCTTCAGTCAGTACCCCCCTCACATAGTCCTCTTCGGCAAAGGCGAAGGGTCCCGGAGCGCGAGGGTTTGGTGGCGTGTCTGGTGCCGGTAGAAACGGGGCAACGGCCTTACCCGCCGCCGACATCCACGGGTTTGCTGCAGGCGGCTGCCAACAAACCAAGAGCAGCCGACCACTAGCGCTCATGGCGCCTCGGATATTGCGGAAAGCCGCTACCGGATCGGCAAAGAACATGACGCCGAATCGGGAAAACACGAGATCGAAACGATTGCCGCCAAAATCCGATGTCGCGGCGTCGGCCTGCAGGTAATCAATGTCGCCGTTGCGGCCTCGAGCGTGGTTGAGCATTGGGCCTGACACATCCACACCAAGTACCTTGGCTCCAAGGTTATGCAGGGCAATGCTGGTGTCACCGCAGCCACAGCCTACATCCAGCACCTGCTCTCCAGCCTGCACTTGGGCCGCCCGGAGCCCCGCATCGGACAAAGGCTGGAGCACACCATCAAGCCGCTCCTGCATGTCTACCCAATTCGGCCCGGCTTTGTCATTCCAGTAATCGATTTGCTCTTGGTTGCTGCTACTCACCATCAGACTCCTTCTCGCTCGGCTTAAGCCACCTTTTTAACCGGGTTCGAAGTTATCGTCTACGGCATCGCCGTTGAAATAGCGGCGCTCCCGAACCGCGGCGTGACGTTGCTCCTCAGTGATCTCTTCAAGCTCTGGATACTTAGCCGCGGTCATAAATCGCGCAAACCAATCCCCGATCAAGTCATCATCATTCAAGGCCTGCCACAGTTGCGCCTTGGCCTGAGCGATAAAAGCCGGGTCGATAGTTTGCGATGCCATGGTCGGCGTCAGTACCGGGTCCCGGTAATGGGCGTCATAACCTTGGGTCAGAAGTTCCACGGACAGATCACCCAACATGTCGGCAATGCTGGGGGAGCGAAAACCGATGGAAAATGTCAGGCACTCGGTTTCTGCTATGCCCCAATGGGAAATACCCGGCGGCAAGTACAGCATGTCACCGGGCTCTAACAGCCACTCTTGCTCTGGAACAAAGTCTTTGATTTGCCGAAGGGGCACGTCTTCACGCAGGGGCGTTTGGCTGTTGCAGGTTGCCCCTATCTGCCAGCGACGCTGACCCTCGACCTGCAGGAGAAAGACATCGTATTGATCAAAGTGAGGGCCCACGCTGCCCCCAGGACAGGCAAAGCTCACCATGATGTCGTCTAGCCGCCAAGGGGGCAAAAAATCGAAACGCTGCAGCAGTTCCTGAACGTCGGGCACCCAAAGGTCTACCCCTTGCACAAGAAGCGTCCAGTCTTGTTCGGGTAATGTTAAGAAATCATCTTCCTCAAACGGGCCATGACGCAAAGACCATTGTCCCCCAGCGGCTTCCACGAGCCGCGATTCCACTTCTTTTTCCAGAGCGAGACCCGCGAGTTCATCTGCACTGAGGGGCGAGGTATACCCAGTTAGCGCCTCGCGTATCAGCAGGGGTTTGCGCTGCCAGTGCTCGCGCAAAAACTCAGACGGGGTTGTATTCCCTAGCACTCCCACTAGGCGTTGCCAGATACGCTAACTTGAGAAGGAAGTGAGGATTGACGCCGAATCCGCAAACTAAAGAGCACCAGCACCATGAGGTTGATGCTTCCTACCGCCATCGCGGCAATAAAGGAAACGTGGTAGTTGCCAGTGATGTCGAACAACAGGCCGCCCATAAAGCCCCCTGCCCCCATTCCAAACCAGCCAAAAAACGATGTGATGCTCATGGCTCGAGCTGCGTAGTTGGCCGATACCATCATTCGAGTACACACCAAAATCGTGGACATGACGCCAGAATAGGTAAAACCAAAAATCACAGCCACGACATAAATCGACAGTGTGGACTCCAAAAACGGGAACCACACCACGGACAGAGTCTGCCCTGCGGACATGAACATGTAGCTAGGCAATGCTCCAATAACATCACTGAGCTTGCCACCAAGAATACGTCCCAGCGCACCACTAAACATCAGCACCATGAGCACCGATGTAGCTTGTTCCAGTGGACGACCGGCGTCGGTAAGCAGGGGCACGAGGTGCACGATGGGCACTGACATGCAGCTACAGCAGAAGATGATGGCGACGCTGATCCATATAATGACTTCCCGTTCGGACAACGGAAACTCGCGTACTTCATCCTGAGGCTGCAAACGCGCAAGTTCTCGGCCCGGGGACTCGCGAATCAGCAGGGCTGCTGGCAGCGCTAATGCCAGATAGCTTCCGGCAGCGATCACATAGGTAGCCTGCCAGCCATATTGATTCAGGCTTAGCGCGCATAAATAGGGCACGACCGCCTGTCCCACTGCGCCACCGGACGCGGTAATCCCCAGAGCCAAACCTGGCTTTTGATTAAACCAAAAACCGACGTTGGCAAACAAAGGTGCGGTCACCATGGCGTTGCCAAATGCGCCGAAGAGAAAGTACAGGCCGTAAAATTGCAAAATAGAGTCCTGACCGCTCAAGGCAAACAGGCTGCCGGACATGGCGAAGGCCGCGATCAGACCAAACCATCGGGTACCAAAGCGGTCGGCAATAAAGCCCCAAAGCACACCGAACAGGGCAGAAGAAAATGAAATAACCGTGTAGCCGAAGGATGTTTGGCCCCGGCTCCAGCCAAATTCGGCCGCCAAGGGTTTCAAAAACACAGAAATAGAACCTAGGGCACCAAAGGCCAAGGCGCTCAGTAAAAACACGGCGAAGACCATTACCCAGCCATAGGCTGGATCGCGGATTTGAGCAGGCTGACTAATATCGGACATGCATCATCCTACCACCCGATTCCTGTACTAGGTTGGCTGAATTTCGCCAGCACCAAGGCTTCAAAGATTCCCCAGATCACAACCCTGGCGCTCCAATATCGGGCGCAGTTCCCGGTAAGCCGCCGGCGTCTGCATCAAAGGGATACGCGGATAGAGATGATGAACGATGTGGTACTGCATACCAGAGGAGCCCAGGTTGCCAAGGGCACTGCGAAAGGCAGATGTGTCCTGGTAACGCCCGGTGTCCTTACCCGGATGATGGGGCTTCCAGCTAAGGTAGTAACGTATATAGACCTGCGACAGCAAAATGGGCACCCACCACAGCAAGGCTGCCTCTATCGCATGGCCGGACCAAGCCATTGCAAACAGCACCAGCAGGTA
>JAYOVN010000094.1:0-7032 GCA_038151515.1 Gammaproteobacteria bacterium
GGCCGGGAATCGCCGCCAAGGTTGGTTTAGCAATTTCATGCAGCAGTTTCGATACCTCAAATCCCCCACGCAAACCGGCAACACGCTCCTCCTGGCTGGGAGGCTGACCGCCACCGCTGCCACTTGAGGCAAACCCTTTAACGTCGCCCCCAGCACAAAAAGCACCGCCGGCCCCGGTCAGTACGATACAGCGCACCTCACTGTCTTGGGCCAAACGAGGAAGCGCTTCAAGCAACCCCTGTACGATGTCCCCGGTCATGGCGTTACGGGCTTCTGGGCGGTTCATGGTCAGAGTAGTAATCCCCTGAGCATGAGTTTCGATCAATTGTGCTTCGCTCATCTCAACCTCTTCTAATACGTAATCCCAAGATGCTACCGCCGGTTACAAGTCCATACCAGCCGCACTCTGAGGGATTTCTTTTTATCCTTTGCCTACCTCGACTTCTTGCCCGTCCTTGTGAGCTGAGCTACAGACCACTTTTGCTTATCGAGGCTTCTCGCCAAATTGGGTTACCCAATACACGAGTCCCCCAACGACAATCAAAGCAAGGGCCATAAACCCCTCTACCGGTCGTTCACCCACCAAATAAATCAGGGTCCACAGAATAATCACTGAGTAAACAATCATGGGTAGTGGAAACCAAGGCATAACAAATGGCCGAGGCAGATTTGGCTCGCGCCATCGCAGCACCAAGGCGCCAATTACCGTTAGTAGCGAATTCAGGGCCAACAGCGCGCCGGAAAACACAATGATTTGTTCGAAACTTGAGGTAATGATGAGCAACAACGTCAGAGCAATCTGCACTGCTACTGCGATGGCGGGCACCCCGCTAGCCGTGGTGCGCGCAAGCACCTTCAAAGGAGCAATGTCTTGGCCCATCACCTGCAAGGCCCGAGGACCGGCCAGCAGCATGGCGCTTACGGTGGAGACCAGCAAAATGCCGAGCATACCACCAATCAGAGCTGCGCCAGTGGAGCCAAAGGCATAATCGGCAACCACATAGCCGATCTCTACTTTGCCGGCCATGGCCTCCATGGGCGCAACGCTCAAAAAAGTAACATGCAACGCCAAATACAGGGCTGTTACTGCAGCGGTACCGATTATCAAAATTCGCGGTAGATTGCGCGTTGGATCCTTTACCTCACCGCTTAAGTAGGTTGCCGCATTCCAGCCCGTATAGGCGTAGTTCACGTAGATCAGCGCCACCGCAAAGCCGCCGGAGCCCATGAGGCCTAGATCCGACAACTGGGGCACCCATTCTAAGGTTTGCAGGGTCTCCACCTGAGTCCAAGCCAACGCCATAAAGGCCAGGATGAGCAGTATTTTGATGGCAGTGAATGTTTGTTGAAAGGCGCTGCTGCCGCTGCGACTGCCGAAGTGCACCGCCCCAATGGCTGCTACCAAGGCGATACTGGTAGGCACAATGGCAAGTTCGGGAAACACAGAGCGGAGATAGGTCGCTGCTGTTATTGCTGCCGCCGCAGTCGGGGCGGAAAAACCCACGGTGACGGAAACCCAGCCGGAGATGAATCCGGCAGCCGGGTGATAGATACGACTGAGGAAATTGTACTCGCCGCCAGACCGCGGCAATGCCGCCCCAAGCTCGGCGTAACAAAGCGCCCCACAAAGGGCGACGATGCCGCCAATCAGCCAAAGCAGCAAAATAATTCCCGCATGCTGAATGTCCAGCAACTGAAAACCCAAGCTGGTGAATACGCCGGTACCAACCATGTTGGCAATCACGAGAGTAACTGCCGTACGCTGGCTGAATAAATTCTCGGTTTGGTTCATTGATCCTCGCAGTTGGGCATGATCGAATCCGCGCCGGCGGAACCCTTAGCATTGTTAGTGATCAGGCGCGACTATCTTCGTTCATAATCGCCGGAATTACCTTAAGGATTGTTTGCCATGCACGAAAATAATTTCGCAAGCCAAGTGACTCTGCGGCCTGCCACTGGGGCGGACAGGTCAAAAATTCTGGCGCTTCTACCCTACCTCGCGGACTTTTCGATTCCGCCAAAAAGGCGAGCCGAACACCTCTGGGCTGGTGATGCTGAAATGGCCGAGGCAATTTTAGCCGCTGAGACCCCGTCATCCTTCATTGATGTGGCCACAGATTTAGATGACCACATCTTAGGATTGATTATGGTGAGCCTAAGGGAGGAAATGCTCAGTCACGAACCCAGCGCCCACCTGGAAGCCATTGTCGTAGACCCGCGAGCACGAGGCACCGGTTTGGGCAAACGGCTAATGGAACACTGCGAGCGTCGGGTAAGAGACTTAGGTGCCCAATCATTGACCCTGCATGTGTTCGCCCGCAACGAGCGCGCCCGGGCCCTGTACGCAGCCCAAGAATTTGATGAAGAGTTGATCCGAGCCATCAAGTGGTTGGATTGATCAGCGCCCAAGTCACGCTGCATGAGACACCTCAGCGGTATCCTGCGAACTCCTTCACAGTTATCAAATCCAAACAGAGTTTTCCGAATCGCTGAGCGACAAAACCCTCAAACAAAGCACCTGCATGTGCCACATTAGTCCCGACTTTTCGATGGCTGGTAACTTTATGGACATGGCGGAACTTTCAACCCTAATGGCAATAACCTTGGGCGTGGGCTGGGCCAGCGGCATCAACCTGTACGCTGCAGTACTGGCCTTAGGCTTGGCCGGCTCTACCGGCTATGCGGACTTACCCCCGGGCCTAGAGGCAGTTGAAAACCCCTTAGTAATCGCAGCCGCAGGCCTGATGTACCTAGTGGAGTTTTGTGCGGATAAGGTGCCGGGGGTCGACTCGGTTTGGGACACCCTGCATACCTTCATTCGATTGCCAGCCGGCGCGCTGCTTGCTGCGGGCATGTTCGAGGATCAATCCATGGGGCTGGAAATTGCCGCAGCCATTGTCGGCGGGGGTCTGGCGGCCACATCCCATGCCACCAAGGCAGGCTCTCGGGTACTGATCAATACCAGCCCGGAACCCTTCTCCAATTGGACCGCCTCCATTGCCGAGGATGTCTCGGTGTTTGGGGGCGTTTGGTTGATGCTGAATCAGCCTTGGGTGTTTGTGGGTTTGCTAGTGGTGTTCTTGCTGCTATTGGTTTGGCTGCTACCGAAGGTCTGGCGTGGCGTGAAATTTGTTTTCGCAAAAATACGCAGTTTCTTTGGCGGCCCGCCAGCCCAACCCCTGACCGCTGGGCCTGCCACCGCAACACCGTCCGCAGCCGGGCAAACTGCAGCAACGAATGGGCCGCCCTCTGACAGCCCACCGCCGACGCAGCCCTAGAGCTGCGTGCTGTCGGAATCTTTTTTGTACTAATAAATTTAGTGCTGAGGCGCAGGACTATTCGGTTCGATAGTTGCCCGGGCGTTTGTCAAAGAATGCTTCAATGGCTTCCGCGTGATCGGGTTCTGCATGACAAATGGCCTGATAGCTCGCGGACTTATCCAGCAATTCATCCAGGCTAGCATTCTGGCTGGCGCGCATCAGTTGTTTAGTCAGTCGCACCGCGTGGGGTGGATTTGCTGCAATGGCTGCCGCTAGAGTCTGAGCCCGCTCCACCAAGGCTTCTGGCTCCACCACTTCTGAGACCAGCCCCATTTGTAATGCCGCCTCGGCCTTTACAGGCTCGCCGGCAAAGGCCATCAGACAGGCGTTGGAGTAGCCAACAGCCCGAGGCAAAAACCATGCACCGCCGTCGCCGGGAATCAGGCCCAGTTTGGCAAAGCTCTCGGCAAACATGGCCTTGGTGCTAGCGATGCGAATGTCGCACATGGTGGCGAGGTCACAGCCTGCACCCACCGCCGGACCATTGACTGCGGCAATGATTGGCACATTCAGGCTGTAGATCGCTCGAGGAATGCGCTGTATACCCTTGCGATAAGCCTCGGCCTGATCCATAGGGTCGCCGCTGAACATACCCGTGCGATCTCGCATGTCTTTCACGTTACCGCCAGCGCAAAACGCACTGCCCTCTCCCGTAAGTACCACAGCTCGAATGGCCATGTTGTCGTTGATCTCTTGGCAGACTTGAACAATGTCGTCGAACTGCTCTGGGCCGGTCAGAGCATTTCGCGTGTCCGGACTGGACATGGTTAGAGTCAATACGTGGTTATCGAGAGAACGAGTTAAAAAAGCCATGGATGCTCCATTCTAGGTAGAAACATGCAGCAAGAGCACTGCGTAGAAGTGGTCATGTTACCTATCAGAGTGGAAAAGGTGTATCGCGATACCGCAGCATTTGCCCACTCCCCACACCACTGTGCTGGCCGGCCTCTAACGCAATGTGCCCATTCACCACAACCATATCGATACCCGCAGCTTCGGTTTTTGGCTCGTCGTAGGTAGCTTGATCCACAATATCATCGGGGCGAAACAGCATCAGGTCTGCCCAATAGCCGGGCTTTATTTCCCCTCTCTCGCTTAGGCCGAAGGTTTTTGCTGATAGCGACGTCATACGGCGCACGGCTTCCGGTAGGGACAACACCCCACGCTCCCGCACGTAGTAGCCCAACACCTTAGGAAAGGTACCAAACAGCCTAGGATGAGGTTTGCCCCGCAGATCGGGAATGCCATCGCTACCCACCATCATGTCCGCGTGGGCCAGGTTAGTTTCTACATCCGCTTCATCAATAATGAAGTGAATACACAGGGTTCGATCGCCAAAAGGTGCAGTGAGGATTTTGATGACCAAGTCCGTGAGGGAGATATTCTCCTCGGCAGCAATATCCACCAGCATGCGGCCTTCGTATTTACGAAACGCCTTGCAGCTGGCAATGCGCACTACTTCTGCTAGGTCTTCGCTGACCCTATCCAGATTGAAATACTCGATCATACGGCCGCTACCCGCAGTGTAGGGATAAACGTCCAACGTGACCGGCTGGCCTTGCCGCAGCGCCTCATCTACGCGATTTAAAGACTGTTGTACCTTGCCCCAATTGCCCTTACCAGCAGCTTTGTGGTGGGAAATATGCAGGTGCACCCCGCTATCCCGTGCAATTTGCAAACTCTCTTCTACTGCTTCAAGCAGCTTGTCGCCTTCGTTACGCATGTGGGTCGTGTACAGGGCATCAAACGGGGCCGCCATTTTTGCCAGTTCGGTGACTTCATCGGTATCACTGTAACGGCCGGGGCGGTAGATCAGACCGCTTGAGAAACCGCAGGCTCCCTGCTCCAGCGCCCGGGTTACATGAGCCTGCATTTCAGTCATTTGGGCGTCACTAGGGGCTTGTTTGCTTTCGCCCATGACCAAGGAGCGCACGGTATTGTGGCCCACCAGCATCATGTTATTGATAGCCGGATTCCTCGCCAAAGCGGCAGCGTAATAGCCATTGAGGTCTGTAAATTCCCCTTCCAACCCCGCCAAAATGCCGCCGCTGGCGGCAACGGAATCTTTGCTGGGGTCTGCGGGTATGGCGGAGAAGCCGCAGTTGCCGCTCACCACGGTGGTCACACCCTGAGATAACTTGAATTCCATGCCCGGGTGCCTAAAAAAGGCGCCATCGTCGTGGGCGTGGGTGTCGATCAGTCCCGGACACAGTACCGCGCCATCGGCGACTATTTCTCGACCTTGGGGCGCTAAGCCATCACGCACTGTGCCCACTTCGTTAATGCGACCGTCCCTTACGCTGACGTCGCCCACCCACTCCGGCCCACCGCTACCGTCCAGAATTCGTACTTGGCGGAAGATCAAATCGTTCATGTCCCTATCCTTTGTGTGTGTTCAGTGCGTTAGTTTGCTGTAACGCTTTCTTGGTTAGTCATTGGCTCGCCAATAGTTGCTCAGTAGATAGTCGCGCATCAGTGGTAACCCCACACCTCTAGGGTAAGGTCCAGTGACCCTTGAACTACAGGCCGTATTCACTTGGCTGGGTACGCACCCACTCACCTATGCGCTCACCAATCATAAAGCAGGTTAGGTTGGTGTTCGCTCGCGGCACCGTGGGCATGATGGAGGCGTCGGCTACCACCAACTGTTCAAGGCCATGACAACGCCCCATGGCGTCTACCACGGCCATGGGATCTTCCTGCGGCCCCATTTTTGCGGTACCGCAGGGATGGTAACCAGACCCCGAGAACGACCGGCACAGTCGCTCCAAATCTTCTTGGCCAATGCCTCGGGAGGCATCCGGGAATGTGACCCCCTGTATCATCTGAGCCAAGGCACCGGTCTGAGTGAAGGCCAGCGTATCCCGCATGCAGGAGGCCAGACGCTGAGCATCTCTTGGGTCCTCGCAAAATCGGTTAGCTACCGTTGGAGGGGTAAAAACGCCCAAGTCGGGCAGGGTGAGTTCACCACGGCCGTATTGATACTCCAACACCGGCGCCAACATAAATAACGGCGGCCCACCCCGACGCCCAGCAAAACTGATTTGCTCTATTTGTAGATCATTGCGTTTGTCTGAACCCTCGGCGGTGTAGCGCAAGATGGTTTGAATGATAGGCCGGTCAAAGTCGATCAGGCTTGGGTCCTTAACTTCGCAAACCACACCTAGGGCCGGGTGGTCGCACAGATTCTGACCCACGCCGGGGGCTATTCGCACCGGTGCCTTACCTAAGCGAGCCAGCTGATCCTTGGAGCCAATGCCCGAGCGCAGCAGAATCGTCGGGGACATTAAGGCACCTGCGCTGAGAATGACCAGACGCGCACTCAAAGTACTGACCTGATCCCCGTCCGGGACATTGCTGGGCTGGACTTGAGCACCAGTACAGCGGCTATCCGTAAACAAAAGTTCTCTCACTGTAGTATCGGCTCGAACGGTCAAGTTCGGCCGAATACGGGCCGGAGCCAGATACCCTACTGCGGCAGAAATTCGCAGCCGCCCAAGCTTATTCATAGGCTGGGGACCTGCACCATAAGCTTGGGGGTCGTTTGCATCAGAACACTCGGGATACCCTAAATCAGCAGCGGTATCCAAGAAGGCCTGATGCTGAGGCTCCAGTTCCTCCCATGGGTAACGGCGTATGGTGATGGGCCCGCTGTCGCCGTGATAATCCTTATCGCCAAAGTCCAGATCACGCTCTAGCCGTTTAAAGGCTG
>JAYOVN010000095.1:0-6674 GCA_038151515.1 Gammaproteobacteria bacterium
GGCTGGGGTGTCGAAAAGACCGCGGACGCCTGGGCGACTCTCATGGCGCAGCTGGGTTACGGCAAATACTTTGCCCAAGGCGGTGATTGGGGTGCCATAGTCACCTCCCACATTGGACGCAGGGACCCAGAACACTGTTTGGGCATACACATCAACATGGTCGTCGTGCCGCCAGATGCCAACGCCGCAGATCTCACCGACATTGAAAAGTCGGCTCTAGCGGGCTGGCAATTTTATCAAGAGTGGGACTCTGGCTACTCCAAACAACAGTCCACGCGGCCCCAAACTCTGGGCTATGGGCTAGTGGACAGTCCTGCAGGTCAGGCCGCCTGGATTGTTGAAAAGTTCTATCAGTGGATGGACTGTGATGGCCATCCCGAAAACGTCGTCAGTCGGGACGAACTGCTGGATAACATCATGGTGTACTGGCTCAACGGCGCGGGCGCATCGTCAGCCCGGATTTACTGGGAAAGCTTTGGCGCCGCGGCTGGCAATGCCTTACCGGTGACAGTTCCTATGGGTGCCTCGATTTTTCCAAAAGAAATCTTCCGCACCAGCCAACGCTTCGCCAGCGCCGTGTACCAAAATATTGTGTTTTGGCGCGACAAAGACGTTGGCGGGCACTTTGCTGCCTTTGAGCAGCCGGAAACCTTTGTCGGCGACCTGCGCGAGTGCTTCGCAGGCATGCCCCAGCCCTGAGCTACCGCTGAGCGGAATGCAGCGCCTCGCCCTCAATGGTGATGCGGTGCATTTCTCGCCGACTGCCTTGGTAGTCGTTCACCGCCCAATGCCAGGTGGCCCGATTATCCCAAAAGGCTAACGCGCCCTCGCTCCACTGATAGCGAATGGTGTGCTCAGCGCGACCAATGTGCTGATATAGGTACTCTAAAAGCGGCGCTGACTCCCTGTCGGTCCAGCCTTCAAAGCGCAGGGTAAACCCCGGGTTGACGTACAACGAAGGCCTGCCGGACAGCGGATGACGTACCACTACCGGATGCACCGCATCCAAGTCTGCCTCATTGGAGTTACCCAAGCGACCTTTCATGGCCTGTATGTACTCAGACTGCGCGCCGAATACATGCCGAGCCGAGTGCACAGCCCGCAGCGACATCAACATTTGCTGCATTCCTTGAGACAGGCTGGCAAACGCCCGAGTACAAGAAGCGAATAGAGTATCTCCACCCAAGGGCGGCGTTTCGCGTGCCAGCAACATGGAACCCAGCGCAGGAATCTGGTCGTAGGAATGATCGGTATGCCAGTAGCCGCCAATGTTGCTCTGTTGTTCTGGCTCTTTGACCACTTGAGCAATGGCCGGGTACTCGGGCACCGTGGCAAAAAAACGATTGATGTTGATCTCACCCCAGCGTTCCGCGAAGGCCAGATGAGCCTCCGGCGTTAAGTTCTGGTCCGCAAAAAACAGCACCTCATGCTCGGCGAAGGCGTGTTTCAAGGCGTTGAGCTGATCCGGAGTTACCTGGCAAAGATCGATGTCTTCCACCAACGCGCCCAGGGCTCCGAGACTTTTAAGCTTTAGCTGGTTCCCCATTAGGATCTCCCCCAATCCAGTTTTCTCATTGGTCACCGCCAGGGCTGGCGCCCCCGTGACCACCAGGTTGCCCTCAGGTCTCGACGGATCGACGCTTTGGCGGTGGCGCGAAGAAAATCAGCACCCCAGACATAACGTTTAAGGTGGCAACAATGATCAGCGCGCCGTCATAAACCCCGAGTGTATCTCGATAAACCGAGACTAACCAAGGCGCTATCGCGCTCAAGGCTAAAGCAAAAGGCATTGCCGCGCCGCGAATTGCGCCGATGAAGCGGCGACCAAAAAACGATGCCCAAATCACCTCCTGCATGGGAATCATGCCGCCCCAACCCAGGCCCAAGACCGCGTAAGCGGAGAAAATCCACACCGGCTCCCTGGAGGCGGCCGCGTAAACAATAAGAAACAACGCTATCCCCGTTACCGAAGCGGAAATCGCCGCCAAAGGCTTCGCTGGGCTACGGTCGATCCAGTACCCCCAGAAGGGTTTGCTGATCATGGCCGGTATGGAAGCCACCAGCATGGCAAAAGAGGCTTCATTGCGAGAAAGCCCGGCGTCGGTTAAAAACGGCACCGTGTGAATAAGCAGCACAAAAATATTGATGGAAAAAAATCCGAACGCAATCACCAGGGCGTAAAACGAAAATGTCCGAACCGCTTGAGAGCGGGTAAACGAGGACGCCAGTTCCGCTCGCGCACGTTCCCCCCGGCCCTGGGCAATTTGCTCCGCTGAATAACCGTCCGGATGAAGGCCATGATCCTCCGGGGCCCGGCGCATAATCAGCGCCAGGGGCAGGGTTAATGCCGTAGCGCCAAAACCCAGCCAAATCCACGCGTCACGCCAGCCGATGGTATCCACCAACCACGTAGCCAGTGGCGTCAGCACCACACCGCCAAAAGACACGCCCATGGCGGCAATGGAAATCACGATGCCCCGTCGCTCGACAAACCACTTAGACAACGTGACGTTTACCACCAAGTTGCCCAACATGGCGCAGCCGATGGTTACCAGCACGCCATTGAGGAGCAGCCACGCGCCTAGGCTGTCCACGAAGCTGGTTAACGCCAAGGTTGCGCCCAACAGCAGACTGCCGCACAGCATAATGGGCCGACCACCATAGAGGTCGACCCTGGAACCAATATAGATCCCAACCACGGCCATCACCATTTGGCCGATGGTTCTAGTTAGAGTGAAGTCTGCGCGACTCCAGCCGAGCTCTGTGGTCATGGGCTCCATAAACGATCCCAGCACGTAGCTGTACATGCCCGTCGAGATGAACTGAGCAACAAAAGCGACGCCAACCAGGTAATAGCCGTAATAAACCGGGGACCGAGAATTCGTGTCAGGCAAAATTTTTCCACACAAAAGAAGGGCTGCCGTGGATTCAAACCGGCAGCAGAGAACGATGCCCTGGAGTACAGGGCACCAAACTGATGAATGCCTAGGCCGTTAAGGCCTGCAGAACTTGTTCAACAATGGCATCTGCCTTTTCACGCATTTCTGCATCGGTGGCATCCTGAATCGGATGCTGAACAAAGATGCGATTGGCGTCGGGCATGCCGAGGGCGTCGGCTTGGGCCGTGGCCGCCGTCACAAACTCCGACGACGCAATTGAAACTGCTGGCGTACCCTGAATTTCAAACCATACCGTGTCATGCAAACTGCACGTAGTACAGGATCCTCAGTCGGCCAGTGCCTCAATCACAAAATCGTTGTTCTGGTGAATTTCTTCCCGCAGTGGGCCAGGTGCCGGCTTCGAAAAGGTGGGTTTGGCATAACGTGTCAATGTGACACCCGGTAGCTGTTTCGCCAGCACTTCTTCAAGCTGATCCAGCAGCACGCTACCCCGGGGTTTGGAAATATCCAGCAAGGCAACTCGGCCTGTTATCTCACTAGGCCGCGGGCTCAGTTGCCGGGTGACCGGCACGCGCTCATCCGTTGGGTCCAATATCGTGGTCATCACTACTCCTCTCTCACAGTTTGGCTTTACGCCGATTTGCGTTTGCTTCTTTTTACTACACTTCTTTGCAGACTTCTTATGACGTTTAGTCAGGAGACGTCTTCGATTTTTCGCGACACCGGAATGGAGCCGACGCTGCCGGTTACCCAGCCGTGGAAAGCGCCGCTGAATTTACCCGCGTCACTGCCCGCCACAACGATGTGAATGTCCTCGTCCTGGCGAAACTTGGTCATGAGCTTATTCAAGGTGGCTTCATCCATTTTTGCCGCGCTCTCGGCTTTAATCCCCGTAGCAGAACGCTCATCCGCCACCAGTTCACGCATTGGCCGTGCGGTGACCTCCTGAATGCGCCGCCGAATTTCCTCTTTGCCGTAGTTGTCTCTGGTAAAAGTATCCACGTGTTCCGGCACCACCACCAGCAAACAGTCCGTAGCAAAATAGGCCTTGGGACCAAAGACGGTTTGTAGGCCCTGACCCAGAGTACCGGCCAACTGGGATCCGGTACGGGAGTCTTGATCCACAATAAGGGTGGGGCCACTGCTCATGGTAAATACGGTAACCACGGACTCCTCGGCGCGAAATCCTCGCTCCACGTGGAGGGGGCTCCAAGGATTACGTTCCTCCCACTCGGCAAAGCACATGGTGTATTTCATTGGATTACCCAGGGTCGAACGCTCGGTTTCACCGGGCCGCGCGCCACCGACATTGCGCACCACCAAACGAACAGCACGGCCAATGGTGGCGTTGGCTCGATTGCCCTGACCCAGCGCGCTCATGCCCATGTTCATGCCGATGCGCTGGCGAATGGGACCGTTCACTACGATGACCGGACTGGCCCCCATGGTCGTGGCCATAACCCCGTGAATGTTGTAATCGTCAGTCAGTATGGCTTCCACCGCGGCTAACACCACGGGCAGATAAGCGGGTTTGCAGCCCGCCATAACTGCATTGATCGCAACCTTTTCAATGGTCACTACACCCATATTCGGCGCCATTTCGCCCAGCACCTCCTGAGCATCACGAGCGGTGCCTGCCAGCATGGCCACTACTCGCTCTGGTGTGGGCGGAACCAGCGGGAGCCCGTCGGAGAACCCCTGGTCGAACATAAACTCTACGTCGTCGTCTTGACTGCCGATGTCGATGCGTCGAGCGCGGATCGGGCTGCCGTCGGCCATGGCTCGCAGGCGCGGCTCATTGGCAGGATCTACCGACAAGGACCCGCAACCCGGTCGCCAATCCGGAAGGCTGGCCCAATCCAGCTTAACCCCTGCTGTCGCAAACTCTTGGGCAAGGTCTGCAGCCAGTTGCTGCCATTCTTCTTTAACGAAGCCCACCAGCGTAGACGCAATTTCACCGGCACTATCCAGCGCCAGTAACGTCGGTACCGTTTCGATATCCGCAGCAAACGACACCTGTAAAGCGCTGTCATCCAAAAGAGAGAACGGCGGTTGATATGCCTGAGCCAGGGCCGCGTTGCCCTCCTGAGTTTGGCCAATGACGTGCATCGGCATGTGCGGTGAGAACTGCCGATAGAATGCGTCGAGGACCGGCATTACTTCTTTGCAGGTCGGACAATCTTCTTTAACGAAGCAGATCAATGCCTGGGTTCTCTGGGGGCTGGCAACGGTTTCACCCGCCAAATTTTCAAGCTGATACGCCGGAACTGAGACCACACTTCCCTCCCTAACTATGTGTCATCGCCGAGTCTTGAGTTCAACAGTCTAACCCCTGTAGGCTTGTCTGCAGAGTAACTTTTAGGGAAAAAGCATGAGTGAAGTAGCCGAGTTTCGCAGCGACGTCAGCGCATGGATCGCAGAGAACTGCCCGGATGGCGCCAAGGGTCCAGGTCAAATGGCCAACGGCAGCACCAAGATCGAGCTGGAAAAAGACGTTGCCCTCTGGCTTGAGCGCTGTGTTGAAAAAGGTTTCACCGCACCCACTTGGCCAACGGAATTTGGCGGCGGCGGTCTATCCCCTGACTTGGCTAAAGTATTTTACGAAGAAATGGGCAAGGCGAACGCCAGAACACCGTTAACCGGCATGGGCATGACCATGATTGGACCTACCCTGCTGGAGTACGGCACCCAGGCGCAGAAAGAGCGCCACATGCCAAAAATTATTCGCGGTGAGCTGCAGTGGTGCCAGGGATACTCTGAACCTAACGCAGGGTCCGACCTTGCGGCGCTCAATACCCGAGCCGAAGACCAGGGCGACCACTACCTGCTCAACGGGCAGAAAATTTGGACCTCCGGCGCCTATACCGCAGACTGGATGTTCGCCTTGGTACGAACGGATTTTGATGCTCCTAAGCATGACGGTATCAGCTTCGTGCTGCTGCCAATGGATCAACCCGGCGTGACCGTCAAACCCATCCGGCTGATCTCTGGTTCCTCACCGTTTTGCGAAACCTTCCTCGACAACGCCGTGGCATCCAAGGATGACCTTGTCGGCGACCTGAACCGCGGCTGGACCGTTGGCAAACGATTACTGCAATTTGAACGCTCGGGCATCGGCGGCCTTAGCGGTGGAGCGCGGCCCAGTGAAGCCGGTACCTCGCTGCCAGACATCGCCAAGAAATACATCGGCGAGGACAATGGCCGAATCAGTGATCCAGCCATTCGAGAAAAGGTGACGACCCTGAACATGAATCGGGCGTCGTTCCGTTTAACCGCCCAGCGTGCTAACGCCGAAAACAAGTCCGGCACCCCAGGGGCTGCCACTTCAATTTTCAAACTCTACGGTGCGGCGCTGCAGCAAGATGGTGCCGAGCTCAAGCGCGAGCTGATGGGCTTTCAGGGTCTAGGTGCCCAAGGCGAGGGCTTCAGCGATGCAGAACTCACCTCGGTTGAAGAATGGCTGCACACCAAGGCAACCACGATCTACGGCGGCAGCAACGAGATCCAAGCCAACATCATCGCGAAACGCGTGCTGGGCCTACCCGATTAACCCGTAGCCAACATCGGCGCCGCAACAGCGCCGTTCTGCCACCGCCGAGGCATTCGGCGGTGGTCTTTTCTTGTTATTGATTCGTTGATCCTCGCAACCGGCGACTGATGAGCTTTCCATTTGGCGGCCGCTACTGGCATGCTCCCCGCCCATGACTCATACCCTCACTGGCACAACACCAAGTTTCCGCGACGCCATTCGCCCGGTAATCACTTTGGGCTGGC
>JAYOVN010000096.1:0-6611 GCA_038151515.1 Gammaproteobacteria bacterium
ACGTGGGCAGGCAGTTTATGGCGAAACAGCGATAACTCAGGTGCCGGAATGATCATTCCAAGTTGGATTTCGTTGGCACAAAGATAGCCGCGATCCTGCCTCATGATTCTGTAGTCATGGCACAGAGCAAACATAAATCCTGCACCAAAGGCGTGGCCGTTTACCGCGGCAATAGTGGGTAACGGTAACGTGATCATGCGACTCATGAACTCCATGAAAAAGAACGCATTTGGATCACCTGCCTCAGGGTGCTCATCCGGCGCCCGGCGCCAGTCAAGATCTAGGCCATTGGAGTAGAACTTCTCGCTCGCACCGGTTGTGACTAAGGCTGCGGCACCTGTGCTGGCCTCAACTTCATCTAAGGCTAGGGTCAGTTCATCAACCAAGGCAGTATTCCAGCGGTTTTCTCCCGCATCCATAGTGAGAATAAAAACGTCATCGGTTTTCTCAAGACTTATGCCAGCCATAGGGCTCTCCTGTTTCATTTGGATCGAATATGACCACTTGAGCGCCCAAAAGAAAGCGAGCGGTAGTAAGCGACGTTTGGCGGTATGGATTCAGTAAGCATGAAGCCAAGCCTTTCACGATACAGACAGGCCCCCATCCACGGGTAAAACTGCGCCAGTGATGTACTGGGCAAGGTCCGAGGCAAGGAATAACGCGGCATTTGCTACGTCCCAAGCGGAGCCCATCTTGTTGCCCAGAGGCACTTGTGCATCACGCTCCGCAACAATTTCATTTCGGGACTTCTTGCCAACCTGCCCTTCCACTGCCATGGGCGTTTCCATCAGCCCCGGCAAAATAACGTTTGCTCGAATGCCATAGCGGGCATAGTTCGCAGCAATTTGTTGAGTGAATGCTATGACCCCGGCCTTAGTTGTCTTATAGCCAACCAGCGGATAAGGCTTTAATGCAGCAAGGCTTGAAATATTGATGATCACCCCTCGGCCCGCTTCCCGCATGACCGGAAGCGCGTGCTTACTTGTAAGCACCATTCCGCGCAAATTGACATCCACCAAAAACGAGAAGTCGTCCGCTTCGATGTGCTCAATTCGCGCATCGCGATGACCTGCCCCGGCGGCAACACCTACGTTGTTGTGAAGAATATCAAGGCCACCGAAGGTCGAACATGTGGTGCGCACAGCCTGCTGGATGGCTTCCTCACTAAGAACGTCGAGTTGCAGCGCTATGGCCTGCCCACCGCTATCAATGATTTGCTGAGCCGTCTCTTCTGCAGATTCTAGCTTGCGATCTGCCACCGCCACTTTCGCGCCAGCCTTAGCGAAGGCGAGAGCTGTGGCGCGTCCATTACCTATGGTCGCACCCGGTGTTTGCCCCCCACCGACAATCAGGGCCGTTCGTTGGTCTAGGTTCATATTCTGATCCAATTTACTCGCTTCGATGGGACACCACTGAGGTACCCATGTGTTTACGCAGTGTAGATAACCGGTCCTCGTTCTCCTAGGTGGCGTTTAAACGTCAAATCAGATCGCCACCTTGGGGACTCACCATCAGTCGCGGTACCCGATCCGAGACAGGTTTTGTATCGCGCTTACAGTACAACCTCCACAGCTTCTGGGTAACTCGTCACCGAATCACATTTCTGAAGTCAGCGTATTCCTCTAAACTACCGCTTTACCATTTGAGGGAGATAGACAGTGCAGTTTGATGAAGTTGTCCTAGGGCGTCGTAGTATTCGAGGCTATAAATCGGATCCGGTACCCAAATCTCTGATCAAAGAAATTCTCGCCTTAGCCATGCGCTCACCATCCTCAATGAATACACAACCCTGGAATTTCACGGTTGTTTCTGGCGAAACGCTGAACCTGATTCGCCAAGGCAATACCGAGCGTAACCTCGCTGGTGTGCCTCATTCTCGGGAGTTTCGCATCGGGCAAGCATTCGCCGGTCAACATCGCGATCGTCAAGTAGGCGTCGCAAAGCAATTGTTCGCAGCCATGGATATTGCCCGAGAGGACCAAGAAAAACGCCAAGATTGGGTACTGCGTGGTTTTCGCCAGTTCGATGCTCCGGTGTGTGTGATCATCACCTACGACGCCGTGCTAGCGGATAGCGACGACACGCCTTTTGACTGTGGCGCGGTCACCACAGCCCTCGTAAACGCGGCTTGGTCTCGGGGCCTTGGTGCGGTGATTAACAGTCAGGGCATCATGCAGTCCCCGGTTGTACGTGAGCATGCGAAGATCGCTGAAGATCAGGTCATCATGAAAGCCGTGGCGCTTGGCTGGCCAGACGATTCCTTTCCTGCCAATGCCGTGGTTTCTGAGCGAAAGAGCGTGGATGAAGCGGCTACCTTCCTGGGTTTTGAAGACTGACATCCGCCTATCGAGGCGGTGGTTGCATCACTGCCGCCTCAATCCCTTTGTGCCTTAGGCCACTTCACCGCAGCCGTCCTTCTTCGTTTCACTTCAGAACGGCTCTTTGCCTATGGTGGAACAACCTTGATTGATGAGGACGCAAATAAGGATCTCTATGTTCGATTGGCACGAAGGCGACATTCAATCCAGTGGCATAAATGTCCACTACTACCGGGCCGGCGACAGGAACAAGCCTGCATTGTTGTTGTCCCACGGCTTTACCGACAATGGGCTGTGTTGGTCTCGTACCACTGCAGCCCTTGCATCAGATTTTGACGTGGTCATGGTGGATGCGCGCAACCATGGCAGGTCTGGGGCTGGTCCTGCGGATATTCAATCCCTGGCCAGCGACTTAGCGGCTGTGGTGATGGCGCTAGAATTGGGCCCCACTAACGCTCTGGGGCACTCGGTTGGGGCGAACGTGGTCATGGCCCTCGCCGCAGATTACCCCCAGT
Source organism: Gammaproteobacteria bacterium (assembly GCA_038151515.1). Classification (GTDB taxonomy): domain Bacteria; phylum Pseudomonadota; class Gammaproteobacteria; order Pseudomonadales; family Azotimanducaceae; genus UBA4421. Next base: position 2,834 of record JAYOVN010000096.1, read on the forward strand.
TGGTCTCACGGCTTGTTCTGGAAGATCCACCATGGCGCTCTGCAGCCAAAGATCAGACAACGTCGGAGACAAGCTCAAAGGTGTCACGCAAGCCGGCTCCTTCCCGGGACGCTGCCTTTCGCAAGCTAATCAAGAGGATGGCTCAGTTTAGCGATAAAGAAATGCGCCAGTACGGTCGCAAGCAGCATCCAGCGTGGTCAGAGGAAGACTATGCCCCTTGGGGACTCAGCAATCGCCAAGTATCCCCAGATGCGATGGCCATGCTAGAGATGGGCAACTGGCAGTCCTTTGCCAAGCGCGTTGCCTGTCCGAGTTTGCTGATCTACGCCGACCCTTCATGGGATGGCATCGTAACCCCTGACACCGCTGATTTTGTGCAGGCGCTAAACTCTTACTTCATCACAGCTCAGGTGAGCAACGCGGGACACAACATCCGGCGCGAGAATTTCACTGACTACATCGCCTTAGTGGCGGACTTTTTCCGCTCCAGCTAGGGCCTTTTTGATTGCCCCAGCCCTCACCAAGCATAGGCTTCCGGGGCTGCACCGCAAGGCGGGAAGATACGATCCAGAGCGTCTAACGTCTCTTGGGACAAAACAAGCTCAGGGACCGCCAGAACATCCGCCAGCTGCTCAGTACTGCCCGGACCAATAATCGTAGCTGACACGCTGGGCTGATGAAGTAACCACGCCAAAGCAACATGACTGGGCGATTCATCAAGATCGTTACACAACGCATGAAACGCGCCAAGTTGCTCAGCACGATCTTGGCGGGCCTGCTGTACTGTCGAAGACTGCCGCCGTCCCGGAGCGTCTTGATCTCCAGCAAGCACCCCACCCGCTAAGGGGCTCCATGGGATCAAGCCAAGCCCGTAGGCCTCACAAGCAGGTATTACCTCCAGTTCAGCTCGGCGCTCCAGCAAATTGTAAAGTCCCTGCTCTGCCACCAGGCCTAAACGCTGTTGGTTCATGGCACGCTCATTGGCTTGGGCGATCCCCCAGCCGGGAAAATTACTCGATCCAACGTAGGTGATCTTGCCCTGCTGATAGAGCCGGTCCATAGCCTGCCAGATCTCGTCGATGGGTGTAATTCGATCAATGTGATGCATTTGATAAAGATCAATGTGCTCCACCTGTAGGCGCTTTAAGCTGGCCTCACAGGCCTGCTGTATATGGTGAGCTGACAGCCCTCGATCGTTTACATCATCGGACATTGGTTCATGCACCTTGGTGGCGATGATCGCGCTGTGACGCTGCGCGGGGTTTTGCGCGAACCATTGACCAATGATGGTTTCCGTCGTCCCTAGCCCGGCATCGCCGCCGTATTGATCTGCGGTATCAATAAAATTAATACCTGAGTCCATGGCGCAGGATAGGATGTTGAAGGACTCTTTTGCCGTAGTCCTTGAGCCGAAATTCATGGTACCCAGGCATAGGCTGCTGACTTTCAGGCCTGATCGACCTAGCTGACGGTACTGCATAATGAAACTCATAGGGGTGGTTAAGGGGCGCGCAAGGTCGGTCCGACAAGCAATTCATCGCCGGAGTCTGCGACGCAAAAGCGGGCTAATTTTTGCGCGTGTTCGGACAGTTTTTTATAGTCCTCATGGCTGATCCCCGGGACCATGGGCTCACGAAACCACGGGGCATAAAACTCTAAATTTGGAATTGAACGAGTGGCGTCAGACAGGTTGGGCGTTCCACCATGCCATGCCCTGACGTCTCGAATCATAATACTGCCCGCCGGTGCCGGGCACACCGTGCTCAATCGCATCCACTCCGGTTCGTCCGCTAGCGTTGGTATCGGCTGTCGAGAATGTTGTGTACCCGGTATCTGTCGGGTTGGACCATTAAGCGCGGTCAGTTCTTGCGGCAGGAAATTCACGCAGACGTATGGGCAGGGTAGATCTCTTATCGTGAGATTGTTGCTGGGATCAATAAACGCACTAAACGGTGTTTTTTCTGCACTAACATAGTCGCGAATGTCTGAGTGCAGGGGTTGGTAATGAACGGCCCCGGGCAGGCAAAAGTCTCCACTGGCTGAGCGCAACGCATAGTCTTTGGATCCAAATATGGCGCTTACCAGCTGATCTACCGACGGCAAGTCCAGCAGCATTTGCCACTCGGGTCTGTGCAGTTGGCTGCGAGTTAGACTGGAACCACCGAAGGAATAACGATGGGTTCCTCTATTGCCCTTGTTGTCCGCATCCAAGGCGACGATTTCCGACACTACTTGATCACAGCCCGCAGCCAGGAAGTTGGTTTGTTCCTCAGACAGAACGTCGGCGACAACAACAAAACCATCCCGACGGAACAAGGTTACGGCTCGATCAACATCCTTAGGACTCAAAACCTCTAGACCCTTGATGCCGTTGTTCCGCTGCAGATGGCCTTGCAATGCCTGAACAGAGGGATCATTTTTCGGTTTGGTCGCCCATCCTTTGGGTTGCAGGCGGTCGTTCATATCTCTCCCGATGGTAGAAACGCGGGTGATTCGATCGGGTATTGACCAACAGATCGAATACTAGATTCTCTCAAACCATGGTTGCAGTAGTTTATCGCCCGGCTTGCAAGAGAGCGCCCTTGAACGGACTCCCCGTCAAGATTCACCGGCGCCTGCTTTAAAGCGTCGTCCTCTGGCGTCAGCTAACCTGAACGCCGCACGGGTCTCTGCTTCTACTTCGTCGCGCTGCCTTTGTCGCAGCTCTTCGTATTCTTTGACCCACCAGCGCCGGGTAACTTGAGGGAAAGTACCCATGCGGTTCACGCTGGCGTTTGCGCCCCGATCGCGCCCCGCTTTGTAGCCAGCAGCTCCAAGGGTGGCGGCCTCGCTCTTGCCAAATGGCACAAGGTCGCCCTCCATTTTAGGGAGCAAAAAATACGGCATAGAAACACGGGTTTCGCCCGCAGGAATCAGGGTGGTGTTCACACGATGCAGGGTAGCCGAATAACGCCCTTCACTAAGGTGCATTAGCGTACCGCCAGTATTTACGATGACTGAACCGGGAATCACTGGCACATCATAATCCCCCGGCGCCGTTCTGCAGGTGACTGGCGCGTCGATCCACTGTCCTTCTCCTGCCACAACTTGCAAGCCTGGCCGGTCGTTAATTAACAAGGCGATAAATGGCGGACCATCGATATGTGCCCCTACGTTATCGCTATCAAACTTTTCGTAAGCAGCCCGAACAGATTCCCGATCTTTTTCCGCGAAGGCCTCTAGACCGTAATTGTGGTTCAGACTGGCCGCTAAATCCGGATCGTCAAAGCGGAAGTACTCGCGAAAGGCCTTAGGGTCCTCGCCCAGAGATTCGACGATGGCCTCACCAAGCTCGTGGGTCAGCCGATGATAAATAGCGTTAAGCTCCTCAACCAAGGGTTTAAATGCGGGTAGTGAAGCGGCATCTGGCCAGGTGTTTGGTCCTCGAAATAACCGCTCGTGAATGGGATGCGATACATCATCATGGGCGCATATTGGTTCTTGTTCAAATCCGTATTGGAAGGCTTCGATCACTTGGCCGTGTCCGCGATCCGCAGGCGTGGGCAGGCTGTACCCTCGGAAATATGGCGAGTTCGAAATATGAGCGGTTTTCTTCAATTCCATAGGGGAATCGAAAAACGCCCTGACGTCACGAAAAGCACGCTGCTGGAACTCGTCGTCCAGCCCCTGAGCATTCGTTAGCACCATAAACCCGAATTCAGACAGGGCGTAGGACAGCTCTTTAAAGAACTTGGGGGGATTTGCTTTTCGATCGAGCCAATCCACTGTTGGAAGCGCA
>JAYOVN010000097.1:0-6577 GCA_038151515.1 Gammaproteobacteria bacterium
AAGTGGCAGTGCATTGTCTGCGGTTGGATTTATGATGAGGCAGAGGGATACGAGGACGAAGGGATCGCGCCGGGTACTGCCTGGGACGATGTAGATGAAGACTTTGTTTGTCCAGAGTGCGGTGTGGGTAAGGCGGATTTCGAGATGATCGAAATAGGCTAGTACCGGTATATTCGGCTCGATCACGCGAAATTAGGAGCCAGCATGAGCCTGACACAAAGAATACTTGTCGCCATGGGGCTGGGCATTGGCCTCGGTGCCATGCTGCAGTGGCTGGCCCTGCCTCAGGATCACTTCGTGACGTCGGTTTTGCTCAACGGGTTTATCGACGGCGGCGGTCGAATCTTCATTTCCTTGCTGAAGATGTTGGTCGTACCTCTCGTGTTTGTCTCCTTGGTGTGCGGCGCCGCCAGTCTTGGTGATAGCGGTGCCGTGGGCCGCCTGGGCGGCAAAACCATCGGCCTTTACTTACTAACCACGGGCTTGGCGGTTTCTCTGGCCATGCTGATTGCGTTGACAACAGATCCCGGCTTGAGCAGTACCGACCTGAAAGAAGAAGGAGTTACCGAAAGCTTCCAGCCTAAGCAGGCCCCCAGCATCAAAGACACGCTACTCAACATTGTGCCCAGCAATCCCATTGCAGCGATGGCTGACGGTCAGATGTTGCAAGTTATCCTGTTCGCCCTGTTGCTGGGGCTCGCCCTGAGCAAGGCCGGCGACAGTGGCACAAGGCTGCGAAGTATCTTCGCAGACCTTAACGAAGTGATGATGCGCTTGATCACCATGATTATTGCGTTAACGCCCATCGGGGTTTTCTGTCTGATGACCCAGCTCGGGGCTACCCTAGGACTGGCGGAGATCGCCAAGGTAGGCATGTACTTCTTGACTCTTGTACTGGCCCTCTTGGTGCATGGCTCTCTGGTTTACCCGATGTTGCTGAAGAGCTTTGCAGGCCTGAGTCCCAAAGTATTTTTGGCAAAAATGCGCGAACCGCTGCTGGTGGCGTTCTCCACCTCCTCCAGCGGAGCCACGTTACCGGTAACTTTGCGAACCGTGGAATATAAGTTGGGTGTGCCCAACAACGTGGCCTCCTTTGCGGTGCCCCTGGGTGCCACTATCAATATGGACGGCACCGCCATCATGCAGGGTGTGGCCACGGTCTTTATTGCTCAGTTTTACGGTATCGACCTAACGATTAGCGCCCTACTCACGGTAGTGCTTACGGCGACCCTAGCCTCCATTGGCACCGCAGCGGTTCCCGGTGTGGGACTGATCACACTGACCTTGGTGCTCGATCAAGTTGGCTTGCCCGTGGAGGGTATTGCTTTGATTATTGGTGTGGATCGATTGCTCGATATGCTTCGGACTGCAGTGAACGTTACCGGTGACGCGGCGGTTGCGACCATTGTGGCGTCCAGCGAGGGGCAGTTGGATCGTGATGTGTTTATGTCAGAGCAATCGCCCAGTCAGCAGCCAGCCTAGGTAAAGCCCAGTCAGAACGTGGGCTGCTTGGCGAGGAAGTTCCTGCCAAGCAACCCAATTCTCTAGCCAGAGGCGCTGGTTCCCTCTTTGTACACCAACAGCCAAAGTGCGTGAATGATGCCCGGGATGCCTCCAAGTAAGGTCAGCACAATGTTGATGATTAAGTCTTGGCCGGCGCCTTTTTTTAAAAAGACGGCCAAGGGTGGAAGAAGAATTGAAACGATGATGACGACGATTTTATTGTCCATAGCGGATCCTAAGCGATACCAAGGTAACGAGCATCTGCTCTGCAAATGCTCAGCCGCTAGGCAGGTTGCGTATTAGATATCCTGTAGGCAACGCTGAGATGCTTTTCAAGATGAATTCTTGCAGGAAATGCGAACTGCATCGTTTTCTGTAAAGCCTTAACGTCTTTTCAGGTTGGGTTCGACGGATTTAAACAGACAGGTGTTCAGAGTCCGCTGAGGCCCATGTGTTTAGTAGGCTGTTTAGGTAGGCATGCTCGGCAGAGTCCTTTGAAGCCTTCATCAGTGCCTCGCTTCGCTCAACAACCTTGGGCATTAGATGGGCGTCTTCGCCTAGGTCCGCGATTTTGAAGCTTTGCTCTCCGGACTGACGGGTTCCCAAAATATCGCCAGGACCCCGCAGCTTCAGGTCCTGCTCAGCCAAAAAAAATCCGTCCTGACTTTCACGCAAGGCGTTCAGTCGATGTTGACCTGCCTGACTTACCCCGGGTTTAAATAGCAAAAAGCAGCGGCTGGCAAGATGCCCTCGCCCTACTCTGCCTCGTAGTTGATGCAGCTGAGCAAGCCCGAGTCGCTCGGCGTTCTCGATAAACATATGGGTAGCGTTGGGCACATCAACCCCCACCTCGACAACCGTTGTCGCCACCAACAACTGATATTCGCCGGCCTTGAATGCCCGCATGATTTCCACTTTGTCCTCGCCTTTCATGCGCCCATGCAGCAAGGCCACCTGAAAATCTGGCAGCGCTGTCCTGAGCAGCTCAAAGGCTTCTTCAGCAGCCAAGGCATCAATTTCATCTGAAGGTTCGATCAATGTGCAGACCCAATAAGCCTGCTGTCCTTGGGCCAGAACCTCTCTAAGCCGCATGATCAGTTCAGGCCGGTTGGGTTGAGCCGCGGTGTGGGTGGTGATGGGTTGCCGGCCCTTGGGAAGCTCGTCGATAACGGATACGTCCATGTCGGCGTAAAGCGTCATGGTCAGAGTGCGCGGGATGGGGGTTGCGGTCATTACCAATTGATGCGGAAAGGCACCCTTGTTTTGCAGCGTCATACGTTGGTGTACACCAAAGCGGTGCTGCTCATCGATAATCACTAAGGCTAGCTGCTTGAAGGCTACCTTTTCTTGGAACAGTGCGTGGGTGCCAATGACGACCTGAAGCTCTCCGTTGGCGATACAAGCTAATGTCTCACGCTGGGCCTTGGCTGGCATTTGACCTGTAAGCAGGCCCACGCGAATCCCCAGCGGTTCAAGCCATTGCTGAAAATTCAAATGATGCTGTTCGGCGAGAAGTTCTGTCGGGGCCATGACAGCGGTTTGGCAGCCGTGTTCGATGGCTCTGATGGCAGCGAAAGCCGCCACGATGGTTTTGCCCGATCCCACGTCTCCCTGTATGAGCCGGAGCATGGGGGTCTCCTTACCCAGATCTTCCAGAGTTTCCCGGATGACCCGTGTCTGAGCCTGGGTCAGCTTAAAAGCCAAGTTGTCCCGGAGTTCTCTGCCCAAACCAGACTTTTGCGGCAGGGCCGTGGCCTGCTGTTTTCGGCGTTTTAAGGCTCGACGCTTCATCACGACGTAGTAGGCACAAAGCTCGTCCAAGGCCAATGACTCTCGTGTCTGTTCGATGCCGGCAAAATCGTCGGGCCGGTGTAGATACAGCAACTTTTCGAAAGGGGTTCCCGGCTGGCTTGGCCATTCAAGGGGCTGCAAGGCTCGGGTCAGATTACGCAGGCGTGCTTGGCCAAGGCCCTGAGTGGTGGGATACACGGGAATGAGTTCGGGCTTGGGTGGTGGGGGTGGACCATCAAAAATCTGGTATTCCGGGTGAGCCATCGCAAGGTGGCGCCCGATGAAGGCAGCGGTGCCGAAGGCTCTTACATATTTTCCGGCCTCGAAAGAGCGCTGCTGGGATTTGTTGAAATGGAAAAAGCGCAGTCTCAGATCGCGCTGGCCGTCGTTGATGACGACTTCCAGCCCCCGGCTGCGACCAAAGGTCACCTTGCTGCCGATAACCTCGCCATCCACCAAACAATCGTCTCCGGCACGTAGCGCAGCCAAGGGCGTTACCTTTGACCGATCCTGATAACGTGCGGGCAGATGCGTGAGTAAGTCCAGCAGTCGAAAGATGCCAAGGCGCCCGAGAGTTTCTTGCAGCTTTGGACCGATACCCTTGAGTTGGGCAACGCTGCCCTGTGGATCCACTGACACAGTCAATGTCCTGTAAGGGTTGGTCTAACGTAAAACCATAATGGCATCGGATTCGATCTGGGCGCCCTTGGGTAGCGCCGACACCTCTACTGCCGCTCGGGCGGGATAGGGTTCGGCAAAGTACTGAGCCATGACCTCATTTACCAAGGCGAACTGACCCAGATCGGTAAGATAAATGGTGAGCTTGACGCAGTCGTTGATGCTGCCGCCGGCGGCTTTAGCGACGGCCTCAATGTTCTTAAACACCTGATGGGCTTGATCCACAAAGTCGGCGCTTACCAGATCAGCGCTTGCGGGATCGCCCCCGGGTGCCAGTGGAATCTGTCCGGAAATAAACACTAACTGCCCGGCCTCGGATTTGACTGCCTGAGAATAGGTGCCGATGGCGCTGGGCGCATTGTCAGTAGAAATGATCTCGCGACTCATGAACTTTCCTGATGTTGTTGCAAAGGTAAACGCGTTTAGCTGACCCGGCGGGCCACGTTGATAACTGCGCTAATGCGCCGCAGTCTGCGCATTAGCGTGGCTAGATGATCTCGGCTGCGAACGGTGATACCAACGTTGACGGTGCTGATTTCTGCGTTGCGCTCCTCGACATTGATGCTTTCAACCCCAGCGTCGCTGGAGGTTATCTCTGCTGCGATCTCCGCCATGATGCCCTTACGCCGCCTTACATTGACCCGCAGAACCGTTGGGAATTCGCCCTCTACCTGGGACGTCCAGCGGGCTGGAGTAATTTCGTGAGGGCTGCGCCGGCGAACCTCGCTTAAATTCTTGCAGGTTTCAATGTGTACGACGAATCCTTTACCCGGCGTCATCTGTCCAACGATGTGGTCTCCGGGCAGAGGGCTGCAGCATCGACCATAGCTAACCACCAAGCCTTCACCACCAGCGATGGTCACTGGGCCTGCGCCTTCCACCGCTATCGCTCTGTAGTCCGGGTTGTCCGCGGAGAGTAATTTCTGTGCCGCCAAGTGAGCCGAGACCTCGCCACTGCCAATGGATTCCAGCAATTCGTCTAGCTTGCGTACGCCTAGCTCGGAAAACACCCGTCGCAGGCGCCGAAAGTCCAAGTCATTAATACTGGTGTCGGCGGCTCCTAACACACGGTTCAAGAGCTTCCGGCCAAGGGCCACAGACTGGCCAGCGTGTTGCTGTTTCAGCTCGCTGCGGATGGCAGATCGCGCTTTCGAGGTGACGGCGAAATTGAGCCAAGCCGGGTTGGGTTTGCCATCTGGTGCGGTGATGATTTCCACCTGCTGCCCGCTTTGCAGTTGCTGCGACAGCGGTGCCAACTGCCCGTCAATTCGGCAGCTCATACAGTGGTTGCCCACCGCCGTGTGCACAAAGTAGGCAAAATCCACTGGGCTAGCGCCCCGCGGCAGCTCCAGAATCTTTCCCTTCGGGGTGAAGACATAAACTTCGTCCGGGAACAAATCGATTTTCAGACTTTCGATAAATTCCATTGGATTGCCCGCTCGGCTTTGCAACTCCATCAAATCCGACACCCATTGCCGAGCGCGCTGCTGACTGGATTCAAACTCCGAGTTCGAGCGGTATAGCCAGTGGCCGGCGATGCCGTTCTCGGCGACGGCTTGCTGTTGCTTGGTGCGAATTTGCACTTCGATAGGCGCGCCCTGAGGCCCCATTAGTGTGGTGTGTAGAGACTGGTAGCCATTTACTTTTGGAATGGCGATATAGTCTTTGAAGCGAGCGGCCAAGGGACTGTACAGGCTGTGCACGATGCCTAGGGCGCGATAGCAGGCGTCGGGCTGATCGACGATGATGCGAAAACCAAACACATCCATGATTTCCGCAAAGGATTTATGCTGGGTTTTCATTTTGCGATAAATCGAAAACGTATTTTTTTGCCGTCCGATGACGTCGCCGACAATGCCCTCTCGATTAAGCGCCGCCACAATGGCGGTTTGAATCTCGTCCACCATGGCGCTGCGGTTGCCTCTGGCTGCTTTGACCGCCCGAGAGATCAGGTCTGAACGTAAGGGGTAAAGGGCTCGAAAGGCTAACTCCTCAAGCTCACCCTTGATGGTTTGAACTCCCAGGCGATTGGCGATAGGCGCATAGAATTCAAGCGTTTCCCTTGCGATACGTTTTCGCTGGGCATTCGACATCACCCCAATGGTGCGCATGTTGTGCAGTCGGTCGGCCATCTTTACCATGATGACGCGAATGTCTTTAGCCATGGCCATGGCCATTTTCTGCAGGTTCTCGGCTTGGGCCTCGTCCCGGCTGGCGAAGATTTTGCTGAGCTTGGAAACGCCGTCGACGATGTCGGCGACGGACGAACCGAAGATCTCTCCAAGACCCGCCCGATTGACCTCGGAATCTTCGATTACGTCGTGGAGCAAGGCGGCCATCAATGACTGATGGTCCATGTTCATGTTGGCCAGAATTTGCGCCACGGCGGTGGGGTGACTGATGTAATCGTGACCGGTACGGCGGCGCTGGCCTAGGTGGGCTTGGCTGGCATATTCGTGGGCTTGCCTAACCAAGGCCTGCTCCTCATCGCTGAGGTAGCTCAGGCTAGCAATTAGGGAATCGATGGTGGCAGGAGCCGCCACGTCGTGACGTTTCGCCTCCGCCGCCAGTTGGGCGACAACGTAGGACTCTTGTCGAGTCTCAG
>JAYOVN010000098.1:0-5299 GCA_038151515.1 Gammaproteobacteria bacterium
ATAATGTCTTCGATTTCGCCGGCTACGCGCTCTGGCTCCGCCTGTGGCAAATCGATCTTGTTCAGCACCGGCAGCACTTCCAAGCCCTGCTCAATGGCGGTGTAACAGTTAGCGACGCTTTGGGCCTCAACCCCTTGGGCGGCATCCACGACTAACAAGGCGCCTTCACAGGCGGCCAAAGAACGTGAGACCTCGTAACTGAAATCCACGTGCCCGGGCGTGTCGATAAAATTCAGCTGATAGGTTTCGCCATTGCTGTGCTGGTAGTGCAGGGTCACACACTGAGCCTTGATGGTAATGCCCCGCTCCCGCTCTAGATCCATGGAATCCAGCACTTGGGCTTCCATCTCTCGATCGGACAGACCACCGCAGCGTTGAATAAAACGATCGGCCAAGGTGGACTTACCGTGGTCGATGTGGGCGATGATCGAGAAATTGCGAATGTGCTGGTTGTCTGCCACGCGGCATGTACTCTTGATTGGAAGGGGCGCAGTTTAGCTCATACGCGACTGGCTATATAGCAACCATCACACGGGTTTGGCCCGAGTCCGATAGTAAATGGACCCGGGCAAGGTTTTGGTAAGGAACGATTTGGGACCACGGGCCCAAACCGTTCAAGCCGTTTCAATCTGCTGCTTGCCTTAGCCGACGCTAGTCTTCGTCCGGAACGCGCAAGGTAATGTAGGTGCGTCTCGCCGCATTGCCTTGCTGACGCAGCACCAACACCGGAATGACATCCCCAGCCTCGGCTGCTTCCGCTACCTCGCGCAAGGTATCGGCACTGTCGATGATTCGCCCTTTCATACGCAGCACCACATCCCCTGCTTGCAGCCCGGCGTCTTCGGCAATGCCAGAGACCCCGACAACCTCGGCACCGCCGTCGATGTCCAGATCGCTCAGACGGCTGCTCGCAACGTCACGCGCAGTAATACCAAGTGCGGTCTGCCGATCCGACCCACCCGTGCCGCCGCTGGACGCCACCCGGGGATCCTCGGGCAGTTCACCCAGCACCACCTCCAATGTGACCTCCTTGCCCCCGCGGAACACCACTACCTTGGAAGCCTCACCTACGGGCGTGCGTCCTACCCAATGAGGCAGCTCGCCAGCCCGAGAAATCTCCTCACCGTTAAACCGCACGATGATGTCTTCGTCCTGAATGCCCCCAGCTTCTGCCGGGCTGCCGGCCATTACTCGCGCAATCAGCGCCCCTCGAGGCCGGTCAAGGCCAAAGCCCTCGGCCAGATCTTTAGTCAGCTCCAGTATTTCAACCCCAAGCCAGCCCCGGGCGACCCGACCATTTTCTTTTAGCTGTGCGACCACACCCGTGGCAATGTCGATGGGAATGGCGAAGCTCACGCCCATAAACCCTCCAGAATTAGAATAAATCTGCGCGTTAATGCCGATAACCTCACCGTCCAAGTTGAACAGAGGGCCGCCGGAGTTACCGGGATTGATAGCCACATCGGTTTGTATAAAAGGCACGTAATCCCCGGTTTGTCGGGTGGTTAGGCTGCGGCCCTTAGCGCTAACGATACCGGCGGTGACCGAGTAATCGAATCCGAAGGGTGAGCCGATGGCCAGTACCCACTGCCCTACTTGCACGTCGTCAAAATTGCCCATCTTCAAGACCGGCAGATCGTCGTCCGCCTGTATCTTGAGCAGCGCAAGGTCAGAACGCTGGTCGCTGCCAATCAACTCCGCCTCGTACTCGCTGCGGTCGCTCATGCGCACGATGATTTCAGCCGCACCATCCACGACGTGGTGATTGGTCAAAATGTAGCCATCTTCTTCAATAATAAAACCACTGCCTAGGGAGCGGCGAGGGTTAGCCGGACGACCATTGCCCTGCCCACCACGCTGATTCGGCGGCCCGAAGAAACGATAAAACTCCTCTAACCTCGGATCGTTTGGCACGTTAGAGCGGCGGGACGGCGCCTCACCCACGGTACTGATGTTCACCACCGCGGCTTCATTCGCTTTCACCAGCGCTGTGAAGTCTGGCAGTTCCGCTCGGGCGGTCATACTGACCAAAAATGCCAGAGCACCGATAACGGCCAGCAAAGCTCGTCGTCCTATATTGGAGGTATTGAAGCCGATGGCCGGTTTAACAGGTTCAGCCTGAGGAGTGGATATCCGTGGACGCATGGCGCGCTCCTTATTAACAAAAATCGAATTCGGGTTGTTAGACCTGACGAGGATATTGGGTATCTGGCCCTGTGCTTTCAAGACGTGGTTACCTAATGAAACACTTTGTAAGGTTTTTTGCCGAAAGGTAGGCAGAGTGAAAAACTACTCTGCTCGCCCCAGGTATCGGCCAAGACCGTTTATTTAAAAGCTCGAGAAAATTACAGCAACTTGAGATTTGCGGGGTTTTGACAACGCCGCCCGCCCTGCTTTTCCAGCGATCTAGACGATCTCTGAACTCTTGAGCGCACTGATCACGTCATGCGAGTATCGCTGGGCAAGTTTGCCACCCAAGGCGCAGGCCAAAGCCACACCACCAAGCAGCGCCACAGGCGTGAATGATTGGCTGCTAAGCGCGTCAAGGACATAAATAGCGCATCCAATGAACAACAGCGGCACACCAAAGAATGCCACCGCCAGCCGGTTCAACAGGCCCGAAGACAGGGACAGATCCCCGGGAGTCGCGTCTTTAGGGGCGGTGACCACCGGGCGACAGGGCGCAGGACAGCTGGCGCAGGCCGCATCTGCTGGCAGAATCTGCAGTTGGTCGTCCGCTTTTGAGAACAGGACTGGGCGTTTCAGTTCGGGCATAGGTCTACTTTATCGAGGCCAACGCCCAACACTATAAGGTAATTTGGTCCGTGGCGGTAAAAGCCCCGTCTAGGAGTTAAGCACCCTCAATCCCTTCCTCGTGTCTAGCCAGATCAGCGTCCAGGTCAAACCAGTGTGCGCGCTCAGACATCCATGTGTGAGCAATTTCTCTGCTGGGCAAAGGCGTGTCCAAACTGCACAGTCGCAGAACGACGTAATCAGCAAGGTCCCTTTTGGCATAGACTTGGGTGCCGCAGTGTCTGCAAAAGCAACGATTCTTGCCGGGCGAGGATTCGTAGCTGCTTAGGCAGCCAACCTGTTACCCAAAACATGACTGCATCGCACTTGAACCGCCCGCCGCGCTATACTTTCTAGCCTTAGTTCCTGCAATGAGCGCCATGTCTCAACGATTTAATACTGACGTTCTGATCATCGGCGGCGGCGCCGCCGGCCTTTCCGCTGCCTTGGCGCTGGCCCAACACGCCCGGGTGACCGTGCTGTGCAAGGGCGATATCACCAGCGGATCCTCTCACTGGGCTCAGGGCGGTGTGGCGGCAGTGACCGATCCTGAGGACAGCTTCGAATCCCATATTGCCGATACCTTGGACGCAGGTGCAGGCCTGTGCGATCCCGAGGTCGTTCGGGCCACGGTATCAGCGGGACCTGATGCCATCGCAAAGCTCACCGAACGTGGCGTGGTTTTTGATACCGAAGGTAATGCCCTGCACTTGACTCGGGAAGGTGGCCACTCCCATCGCCGAGTCGTGCATGTGGCAGACGCGACCGGTAAGGCCATCACCCAAACCTTGACGGACCAAGTTCTGGACAACGGCAACATTGAGCTGTTCAACGACCGGGTCGCCATTGACCTGATCAATCTCTCTACCCTTGGCCGCCATCACAGTCGTTGTGCCGGTGCCTATGTGCTCAATCGAACAACCGGCCGGGTGGAGGTGTTCCAGTCGCGTTTCGTGATTCTAGCCACTGGCGGGGCCAGCAAGGTCTACCTGTACACCAGCAATCCAGACAGCTCCACCGGCGACGGCATTGCCATGGCATGGCGTGCTGGCTGTCGTGTGGCCAACATGGAATTCAATCAGTTTCACCCTACCTGCCTGTATCACCCCCATGCCGGCTCGTTTTTGATCTCTGAAGCCGTCCGCGGTGAAGGCGGCATCTTGCGCCTGCCTAACGGTCAGCGCTTTATGCAGCGTTTTGACGAGCGGCTAGAGTTGGCTCCCCGGGACATTGTGGCTCGAGCCATCGACCATGAGATGAAGCGTATTGGTGCTGACTGCGTGTATTTGGATGTTAGCCACTTGTCTGCCAGCTTTATTCACAACCACTTCCCCAACATCGCTCAAAAGTGTGCCGAGCTTGGTATTGATGTCACCAAGGATCCCATACCAGTGGTACCCGCCGCTCACTACACCTGCGGTGGCGTGGTAGTCGATGACGATGGGCGCACGGATCTGGCGAACCTTTACGCGATTGGCGAAGTAAGCTGCACCGGCCTGCACGGAGCAAATCGGCTGGCCAGCAACTCGCTGCTGGAGTGCTTTGTTTACGGTCAGCGGGCAGCAGAGAAAATCATCGGTTTGTTGGATAAACCGCAAACCGCTCCCTACATACCCAAGTGGGACGAATCCAAGGTCACCGACTCTGACGAGTCCGTCATCATCGCCCACAACTGGGACGAGCTACGGCGCTTCATGTGGGACTATGTGGGCATTGTGCGAACCGACAAACGCCTGATGCGTGCCCACCGCCGTATCGAGTTGTTGAAACAGGAAATTCAGGACTACTACGCCACCTATCGGGTTACCAACGACTTGATCGAGCTTCGGAATTTGCTGCATGTGGCGGATCTGATCGTGCGCAGTGCCCTAAAGCGCAAGGAAAGCCGGGGACTGAATTACAACATGGACTACCCAGAGCTGGCTGCCCAGGCCGTTGACACCATCTTAGCCCCGGGCAGCTTAGACAGCATGATGTTAGATCCGGTGCTGCAGCAGCCCAGCCGTTAAACCAAAAGCACTAAACAAAGAGCCACGAAACAAAGCGCCACAAAACAAAGAGCCATTAACGAAGAATCGCCGGCCTAAAAAACTGGGTCAGCTCGGCTAATCTACATGGTAGCTGGGCAGCAAGGCCCTGCGACGGATTCGAGCAAAATTCTCGGCGGACACTTCATCCGCAAATATCCACTGCAAATTACCGCTTTGATCCGGTATCGCGACACACCAGGGACAGATCCAGCATTGCAAGGGCCTGCCGATTAAGGGCTGCTTGGTTAACGGGACTGATTGTGCCCCGCGAGATTGAGGCGATCCGTTTTCTCCGGCCTCCACACCGTTGACAGCCTCGTTCCCGGCCAAGATCAACTCCAGCCGGCAATGGCGGCGATTCTCTCGAATACCCGCGGTGACATAGATCGCAGCTAAGGCCAGACCCGTAAGCCCCAGCAGTTGATACAGACCGAAGCCCGTTGCCATCACCCAAACCGCCACACAGCTTTGCCGCA
>JAYOVN010000098.1:5399-6458 GCA_038151515.1 Gammaproteobacteria bacterium
TTCAATTCCAGCTCTGTTAAACCGCGGCGGCTACGCCAATAAATATGCTTTAGATCAACTGGAATCACGAATGTCCCTTAGGTTATTGCTTTTGTTTGGCGCTATCAGGCAGTCTGACCCCATTCTTAAGTAAGACAGGTACCTCTCTTGGATACATGGTCAGACGCACAAGTTGTCAGCCTTAGCGGACGCGCTGTGAAAGTGTTTTTGCAAGGCTACCTTACTTGCAATAGCGATCGCATTGAAAAAAACGCGCCCACACCTATGACACTATGCAATCTCAAGGGTCGGGTCATTGCCAATGGCTGGGCCTTGGGTGACGACGAGCAGGTCATGCTGGTGGTTCACCGGTCTTTAGCCCCAGCCGTAGCCACCTTCCTCAAACCCTACGCCATGTTTTCAAAAATCCAGATTGAGGTACAAACAGAAGCCGTCAGCGTCACTCAAGCCGCAGAAGCCGGCGGTGAGTTTTGCAGACCGTTTTGTGGTCAGTGGGCATTCGCCCCCGGCATATTGACTCCGGATAGCGCAGCCAGCGAAGACCAATCCATGGCCATTAGTCAGGCCCTGATTAATCAGCCCTTTGCTTGGGTCAGTGAGGCGGTATCCGCAAAATTCCTACCTCAAGTATTAGGCATGCCAGGCGCCGGTGCCGTGGATTTTGATAAGGGCTGCTATCTGGGACAGGAGATTGTCGCCCGCGCCCAGTTTCGCGGCGCGGTGAAGCGTGGTGTGGATCAGTTTAGCTGGCGCGGTAACTGCCCTGCCCCGGGGGACAGTTGGGAAGATGCCGAGCACGGCAGTGGCACGGTGATCAGTGCTCAATGCCAGCCTGAGACGACCGGATCGGGAATCGGTCTTTGGATTCGTTCAGTTTAAGCTAACCTACAGAGAGCGTCGTCAGATCCGCCAACGGATGAGGCTGCCCTGCCCCTTGCCAAAATCCGACAAAGTGCTCGTCAATCAATGACTGAGGCATCTCGGAGATGGAGTTGACCGACCACTTTGGCGTCAGGTCTTTGTCGATGAGCAAGGCACGCACCCCTTCGGCAAAGTCTG
>JAYOVN010000099.1:0-6291 GCA_038151515.1 Gammaproteobacteria bacterium
GCCATGACCTACATGGAGGACGGGATTAACTTTGAGACCAAGATGGGCGATGGCTCGGACGCCGACGAAGGCATGATGGGGAAGCTCTTCGGTGCCGGTAAACGCATGATTATGGGCGAGTCACTGTTCACCACCCACTTTTCTAATAGTGGTGGCACTAAGCGCCGAGTGGCTTTTGCCGCACCGTATCCAGGTGACATCATTCCGGTGAATATGGCTGGCATTGGCGAACAGCTTATTTGCCAAAAAGACGCCTTCCTCTGCGCTGCACTAGGCACCAAACTGGACATTGCGTTGAATCGTAAACTGGGCGCGGGCCTATTCGGCGGCGAAGGATTCATTCTGCAGCGACTGGAAGGCGACGGCATGGCCTTTATTCAAGCCGGCGGCACCATTATCAAAAAGCAACTGAACAACGAGACACTTCGGGTCGATACCGGCTGCTTGGTCGCTTTTACGCCCGGTGTGGAATACGACATCGAAAGGGCCGGCGGGCTTAAGTCAATGGTGTTTGGCGGTGAAGGCCTCTTCCTTGCCACCCTGCGCGGCACCGGCACAGTTTGGCTGCAAAGCCTGCCCTTTTCTCGTATGGCCGACCGGATTTTTGCCGCCGCGCCTCAAGGCGAGGGAAAGGACAAGGGTGAAGGGTCTGTGCTTGGAGGATTAGGCCGATTGCTTGATGGCGATAATCGCTAGGCACTGGCTGCCGCGGCAGCGCTATTCGGGCGAGTTATCCGACAGCGGCAGCAACTTGTCCGGGTTTAGAATCTGGTCTGGATCGAACAGGTCTTTTAAACCGCGCATGAGCGCTATCTCGTCATCGCTGCGGCTGTAGCCTAAAAAATCCCGCTTCAGCAGGCCTACCCCATGTTCCGCAGAAATACTGCCTCGTCGTGCTTGAACCAACTCGAAAATCTTCGGACTCATGGCATGACCAAGGTGGAAAAACTCTTCCACCGACAACGACTCGGGGCGCAGAATGTTCAGGTGCAGATTGCCGTCACCTATATGGCCATACCAGCACACCTCAAAATCCGGATAACCCTCGCTGACGTACCGATCCACATCCGCAAGGAACGCCGGCACTTCGCTGATGCGCACGGATAAATCGTTTTTATAGGGCGTGTATGGTGCCAAGCTCTCGGAAATGCCTTCTCGCAGTTGCCACAATGCCGCCGCTTGGGCTTGAGACTGACTGACCACCCCGTCCACAAGCCAATCGGCCTCCATGCAGTGGGCAAAAGCTTCCTCTGCTTTGGCCAAATCCGTCTCGTCGAATTCAAGCAACGCATAATTGTCCACGCGGCTGGCCAGCGGATCCGGCAGTTGCCGGTGAGCCTGAACTTTCTGTAAAGCCAGATCTGAGAAAAACTCGAACGCCGATAGGGTGAGCTTGTCGCCAAAGGCGTGGAGGATATTCAGCAGGTCGGTGATCTGGGGAACGCCAACAACCATCACAATCTGAGGCTGAGGTTCCGGCGCCAGATGCATGTCCAGTTCACCAATTAAGCCGAGGGTGCCTTCGGAGCCGATCATCAGGTGTCGAAAATCGTAGCCAGTGGCGTTTTTGATGAGTCCAGCGTTGCAATCCAGCAGCGCTCCGGTTCCCGTCACCACTTTCATACCTGCAACCCAGTCACGGGTCAGCCCGTAGCGGATGACTTTAATGCCGCCGGCGTTGGTGGCCACGTTACCGCCAATCTGAGAGGAGCCGGAGGATGCAAAATCCACGGGATAGAAGAGACCCTGCTCCTCGGCAAAGGCTTGCAGGTTCGCTGTGATAAGCCCGGGCTGGCAGGTGACGATGCGATCCTTGGCGGAAAAGTCCAGAATTTTGTTCATGCGATCAAAAGACACCACGACTTCACCCTGACTGGCCACGGCGCCGCCGGATAAACCGGTGCGTCCACCGGAAGGCACCAGCTTGGTGCTGCTGGCCCGGGCATAGGCTACGAGGTCTTGGAGTTGTTCGATGCTCTCAGGAAAAACCACCGCACTGGGCGCAACCACAAATCCGTTGGTCCAATCCTTACCCCAGATCTGCAGGCTCTCGGCATCTTCCTTTATCTGTTTCGGAGCCAATACATCAGCCAGCATGAGATTCTCCCTGGAATTTCCCCCAGTCGCAGGCAACGTCTAACCATTCCCATATGGCGGCCTGAATTTCTGGTACTTCGTTGACCAAGTGATGTCGCGCCGGAGGCACAATGTGCACAATTCCTTGGGGGAACAGACGCTCGATCACCGGAAGGTTGTGGCGATAACTCACGGTTCTATCGCCGTAGCCATGAATTACCTTGGGCGCCAGCACCGAGGATGCCCCTGCTTCGAACTGGTGGAACCAGTTCACCATGGCGTTTACCCAGGCCACCGGCAAGGTTTTTGCCTGCAGCGGGTCTTGGGTCAGCAGGGCGACAAATTCTGGGTTGTCGATGTTTGTCGAAACATCTCTAGGCCGGTGCTCTACGGTTCGTTTGGCAACCTCGAACACCCATCGCATAGCCACCCAAGCGTAGGGACGAACCAAGGGGGCCAGCAGCACCATTTCCCCTGTCGGCTTAGATTCTTGAGCCAAACGCTGCTGCTGCCAATACTCCATGGTCAGGGCGCCGCCCATGCTTTGCCCGAACCAGTGCAAGGGCAAGTCGCCACAAAGCCGCTGGGCGAACTTATGAGCGACCTCCACCACTTGAATGTAGCGCTGGAAATCACTGATGGTGGCTTGGGGGCCGGTGGAAAGGCCGTGACCGATTTGATCGAAGCCGAAAACCGCAATGTTGCGATCCAGCAACTGGCCTACCAGATGACCGTATAGGCCCATATGGTCATAGTAGCCGTGGCAGAGCAATGCCCATGCCACCGGCTTGCCACCAGAGGGTATGAAGGTTTGCATGAAAATGCGTTCTTCACCGACAGCAGCCAGGCCGTAGGAGCGTGACGCACCCACGCTGTCAAAGTCGAGGCTGTAGTAGGCGTTGTACTCTTGGAACAACACCGCTTCCACCTCGCACCAAGTACCTTCGTCCACAGGAGGCGCTGCCAAACTATGTATCAAGGCGGCATCATCGAAGGCGCTCTGGCCTCGCTTGGCTAGTTGCACCAAGAGGCGGCCCTAAGCGATTTGCGGGGCAAGATCCCCGGCCGCGTACTGCATGAACATAGACTCAAGGGATTTGGCTTGTATCTTGTCCGCGTGGCCTGCTGTTCCAAATGCCTGATAACGCGCGACCACAACATCCTTCATGGCTTGCTGTGACACCGCAAGATATTTACGGGGATCGAATTCCGCTGGGTTGGCGGCGAGGAACTTGCGGATAGACGCCGTAGACGCCAGACGAAGGTCTGTGTCGATATTGACCTTACGCACGCCATGTTTGATGCCTTGCTGAATTTCTTCCACCGGCACGCCATAGGTTTCGGCAATTTCACCGCCATGGGCATTGATCTCTTGCAACAGCTCTTGGGGTACTGAGGAACTGCCGTGCATTACTAGGTGCGTATTCGGCAGGCGCTGATGGATCGCCTTGATACGCTCAATGGCCAAGATATCACCGGAGGGTGGCCGACTGAACTTATAAGCACCGTGTGAGGTACCAATGGCTATGGCTAACGCATCCACCTCGGTCTTGGCCACAAAGTCAGCGGCTTCTTCTGGATCGGTGAGCAGTTGATCCATATTTAACACGCCCTCTGCACCGACGCCGTCCTCTTCACCAGCAGTGCCAGTTTCTAGGGATCCCAGGCAACCAAGTTCGCCCTCAACGGAAACGCCACAGGCGTGTGCCATGTCGACCACGCGACGGGTGACATCCACATTGTATTCGTAGTCCGCGGGTGTCTTTTGATCTTCGAGCAATGAGCCGTCCATCATGACTGAGGTAAAGCCCATCTGCATGGAACGTTGGCAAACATCTGCCGAAGCACCGTGATCCTGGTGCATCACAACGGGAATGTGGGGAAACTCCTCTACCGCCGCCAGCATCAGGTGACGCAGAAAGTTAGGACCGGCATATTTTCTCGCACCCGCAGAGGCTTGGACGATAACCGGGCTGTTGGTCTCGTCAGCACCTTCCATAATGGCGCGCATTTGCTCCAGATTATTGACGTTAAACGCAGGCACGCCGTAGTCGTTCTCGGCCGCGTGATCCAAAAGCTGACGCATGCTAATCAGTGCCATGATTCTTCTCCGATTCAGTTACTTGTTACCGCGGCTTGGCTTGCCACTGACCGCTATTCTGAGGCCCTACCCCGCACTCCGGGCGCCTAGCGCAGCCACCGCTGGTAGGGTTTTACCTTCCACTAACTCCAAAAACGCACCCCCACCCGTCGAGATATACGAGATGCGCTGCGCAAGGTTGTAAGTTTCTACCGCCGCCAGAGTATCGCCTCCGCCCGCAATAGAAAACGCTGAGCTTGATGCGATGGCCTCGCCAATAACCTTGGTACCTTGCCCAAACTGAGCAAACTCGAATACTCCCACGGGACCATTCCAAAGAATGGTTTTGGCGTCCATCAAATTCTCCGCCCAAGCCCGGGCAGTAATGGGGCCAATGTCTAAAATCATGTCGTCGCTGCACACCTCGTCGATAGGCTTCACCACGCCAGGGGCGTCTGCGGAGAAACTCTTGGCCACCACCACATCAACGGGAATGGGAATGTCCACCTGTTCGGCAATGCGGCGGGCGCTGTCCAACAGGTCTTTTTCGTAAAGGGAGCTGCCTACCTCATAACCCGCCGCAGCGATAAACGTATTCGCGATACCGCCCCCGACAATAATGCTGTCGGCTATGTTAGCCAGAGACCCGAGCACCTCTAACTTAGTCGACACCTTGGCACCACCGATGATTGCCACCATGGGCTTGGCCGGTTGGGCCAGCGCCTGCTGAAACGCCTTTAACTCCGCATCCAGCAACAGGCCCGCGCAAGCCTCGGGTGCATGCTGCACCACCCCATGGGTAGAAGCCTGAGCACGATGGGCCGTACCAAAGGCATCCATAACAAAGACATCGCAGACAGCCGCCATACGGATAGCCAGCTCGTTATCGTCTGCTTTTTCTCCGGGCAAAAATCGCACGTTTTCTAGCAGGGCAACTTGTCCGGCCTTCACGGCGCTGCATTGCTCCAGCTCTGGAATCAGCTGCACCGGCTCGCCCAGCACCTCGCCCAAAACCGCGGCCACTGGCGCCAGCGAATAGGCTTCATCGAACTCCCCTTCCACCGGGCGCCCTAGGTGTGACATGACCACGACACTGGCTCCCTGATCCAAGGCAGCTTGAATGGTGGGTACCGACGCACGAATCCGTGTATCGCTGGTCACCCGACCGTCGCTAAGGGGTACATTCAGATCCGCACGAATGAGCACGCGCTTACCGCGTAGCTCAAGCTCGGACATCGCTTTAATGGGTGGGAGATTCATCGTCGTTCGCGACCCTGCATACTCAATGTTTGGTTTCTTGCTTTTGGCGTCTCTGGGCCGTTGTGGGCATGCTAAACAGCCATGCCCTGAGGCCGATTAGACACCGAGTACCGCTTGGGCTTTGGCCACTACCTGCTCAGCGCTGATACCCATTTCCTGCAGCGCCTGAGCCCCGGGCGCTGAAAGGCCGAATCGGTCAACACCAATCACTGCACCGTCCAAACCCACGTACTTAAACCATGTGTCGGGATGGCCCGCCTCGACGGCCACCCGCGCTCGAATCGCGCTGGGCAAAACCGCTTCACGATAGGCTTGGTCCTGACCGGCAAACACTTCAACACATGGCATGGAAACCACCCGTGCCGCCACCCCTTGGGTTGCCAAGGTCGCAGCCGCTTCTAGGGTAAGCGCTACTTCTGACCCCGTAGCAATCAGAATGACCTGTGGCTCGGACTCGGGTTCGTGCAGCACATAACCGCCCTTTGCGATGTTGGCAAACGCTTCCTCGGACCGTGCTTGAGCCGCAGTTTTTTGCCGAGTAAACACTAGAGCAGACGGGGTACTGGTGCTGGCAATGGCAGCCTTCCACGCAAATGCCGTCTCTACGGTATCGCAGGGGCGCCATGTGGAAAGATTGGGTGTGGTACGCAAATTCGCCAGCTGCTCTACCGGCTGGTGAGTAGGCCCGTCTTCGCCCACCGCTACCGAGTCGTGGGTGTAAACAAAGATGTTGGGCACCTGCATTAGCGCCGCCAAGCGCACGGCATTGCGAGCGTATTCCATGAAGATCAAAAAGGTTCCGGTGAATGGGCGATAACCACCATGAAGCTGAATGCCGTTGCTGATCGCCGTCATGCCGAATTCCCGGACCCCGT
>JAYOVN010000100.1:0-6154 GCA_038151515.1 Gammaproteobacteria bacterium
GCTTGTATGCCGAGCAGTTGGTTGATCAAGCCCGCCACATTGAAGTGCAGATCATTGGTGACGGCAGCGGCGCGGTCAGTCATTTGTGGGAAAGAGAGTGCAGTGTGCAGCGTCGGCACCAAAAACTCATAGAAGTCGCACCCAGCCCCAGCTTGGACGAGACGATTCGCCAGACCCTGTGCAGCGATGCCGTCAAGTTAGGACAGGCTTTGAACTACCGAGGGCTGGGCACCATCGAATTTTTGCTGAACGAAGCTACCGGCCAACACTATTTCATTGAAGCCAATGCCCGTTTGCAGGTTGAGCATACCGTGACCGAAGAAGTCACTGGTGTCGATCTGGTGCGCAGCCAGTTAAAGGTTGCCGCAGGAAGTTCTCTTAAGGATCTAGCCCTCGAGCAAGCATCTGTTCCAGTGCCCCGGGGCTACGCCATTCAGCTGCGGATCAATACGGAAATCGTTACACCAAATGGCGAATTCAAGCCCACCGGGGGACGGCTTACCCAGTTTTCTGTGCCCACCGGCCCGGGCCTGCGCACGGACACCTACGGTTATGCTGGCTACACGACGAATCCGAATTACGACTCGATGCTGGCTAAGCTGATCTGTTATTCGCCAAGCAATGACTATCAGGACGCCATCATCAGAGCCAGACGGGGTCTTCGCGACTTTGTTATCGATGGCATCGAGATGAACATATCACTGCTGCAGAACATCCTTGAAGATCAGGCGTTCCAAGATAACCGATTCACAACGCGTTATTTGGACGACCATCTGATGGACTTTGTGCCAGCCGCCGAGGCGGCCAGCGGTGATCTGTCCAATCAGGCAGGTGCTCAGATCGATGCCAATGACCCCTTGGCGGTGCTGGAGCACGGTAAAAGCGGCCTGGCGTCGGCGTCTTCTGGGCCAGCCCAAGCCGAACTGACGCCAGAACAAATCGGATCGGGGGAGGCAGCCATTGCTGCACCTATGCAGGGCACCGTGGTGAGTTTTGAGGTGGAACCCGGCGACGAGGTTTATGCGGGCAAACTGGTGCTGGTCATGGAAGCCATGAAAATGGAGCACGAGGTCCGGGCGGACATCAGCGGTGTGGTTGAGCGCCTTGGCGTTGGCCCCGGAGACACGGTTTTTGAAGGCCACCCGCTGATTGTGCTGCGCGAGCAAGAGGTGGCCAGTGCAGACGAAGAAACAGACGAAATACTAGATCTGGATTACATCCGGCCAGACTTGCAGGAAGTCTTTGACCGCAAGGGTGCGGGCTTAGATGAAAACCGCCCGGAAGCCGTCGCCAAGCGTCGCAAAACAGGCCGACGCACAGCGCGGGAAAATGTGGCAGATCTGTGCGATGAGGGTACGTTTGTTGAGTACGGCTCCGTCGTGCTGGCGGGTCAGCGCCGACGACGTTCCATCGAAGACCTAA
This sequence comes from Gammaproteobacteria bacterium, assembly GCA_038151515.1. Taxonomy (GTDB): domain Bacteria; phylum Pseudomonadota; class Gammaproteobacteria; order Pseudomonadales; family Azotimanducaceae; genus UBA4421. The sequence continues at coordinate 1,423 of JAYOVN010000100.1, forward strand.
TTAAGAACACTACCGGCGACGGCATGGTTGCAGGGCTTGGCCAGATCAATGGCAGCTTGTTCCCGGAAGACCGCAGCCGTGCCATGATCATGTCCTACGACTACATGGTGCTAGCCGGTACCCAGGGCATGAAAAACCACGACAAAAAAGATCGTTTGTTTGAGGTGGCCGAGCAGTTCCAGCTGCCCGTGGTGCTGTTTGCCGAAGGGGGCGGCGGCCGGCCCGGCGACACCGACGGATCCGGTGTTGCCGGATTAGATTGTCTGGCGTTTACCTACTTCGCTCGACTATCGGGCTTGGTGCCCACGGTGGGTATCACCACTGGTCGCTGCTTTGCGGGTAACGCTGTCCTGTTAGGCTGTTGCGACGTAATCATCGCCACCAAGGGTTCCAACATCGGTATCGGTGGGCCTGCCATGATCGAAGGCGGTGGGCTTGGGGTCTTTACTCCGGACGAGGTGGGGCCCATGGATGTTCAGGTGCCCAACGGCGTGGTGGACATTGAAGTGGAGGACGAAGCGGAAGCCGTTCTGCGCGCCAAACAATATCTGTCTTACTTTCAGGGGCCTGTGGATGAATGGGAAGCGCCGGATCCTAGGGAACTGCGCTTCATCGTGCCAGAAAATCGATTGCGCTATTACGACATTCGTAAAGTGATCGAAGGCATAGCGGATATCGGTTCGATCTTAGAGCTGCGAGAGCACTGGGGAATCGGCATCATTACTGCGTTTATTCGAGTCGAAGGTCGGCCCATGGGTGTGATCGCCAACAATCCGGCCCACTTATCCGGGGCCATCGACGCACCCGGGGCGGACAAGGGCACTCGCTTTATGCAGTTGTGTGACGCCTTCGATATCCCAATTCTCTCACTGTGTGATTGCCCGGGAATCATGGTGGGTCCGGAAATCGAGAAAACCGCCGTGGTTCGCCACGCCGCCCGTATGTTTGTCACCAGCGCCAATATCGACGTGCCCTTAATGACAGTGGTTACACGTAAGGGTTATGGGCTTGGTGCTCAGGCCATGGCCGGTGGTGGTTTCAAGGCGACCCTGTTTACCGTGACCTGGCCAACCGGGGAATTTGGCGGCATGGGCTTAGAAGGTGCGGTGAAGTTGGGCTACCGCAAAGAGTTGCAGGCCATCGAAGATCCTGCGGAGCGGGCTGCTGCCTATGACGAAATGGTGGAAAACATGTACCGCCGAGGCAAGGCCGTCAACATGGCCTCCCACTTCGAGCTGGACGATGTCATTGATCCGGCGGAAACCCGCCATTGGATCGTGCGAGGACTGGCTTCAATACCGGCCAAGGCGAAACGTGAGGGCAAAAAGCGGCCTAACGTAGACACTTGGTAAACCAGGTCTGATGAAACGAACGCGCTCTGGCACAGATACGGTGCCAGAGCCAAGACGCCCCTCGTTCTGATGCATGGTTTGATCATCCGTAGGCAAAAGGGAACCATTCGCCTCTTGTGTTGAAAATGACGACGGTCTGACTACTATACGGCCCATAACCCCTTATCGATCTCGTAAATCAATCCGACGCGCTCAGGCGGTGGTTTACGTGGTTGGCTAAACTCAGAGGAAAAATCAATGGTTACGTTTCGTTTAAACGGCGAGGAGCAAACCTTGGATGTGGATCCAAGCATGCCCCTGTTATGGGCTATCCGCGAAAATCTCGGGCTTACCGGTACTAAGTTCGGCTGCGGTCTGGCCCAGTGCGGTGCCTGCACGGTTCATGTCAATGGTAATGCCATTCGGTCCTGCGTAACTCCTGTGGCGGCGGTACAAGGCGGCGCGGTGACCACCATAGAGGGTCTGTCGTCTGATGAGGCGTTACATCCGCTTCAACAAGCGTGGATAGACGAGCAGGCGCCCCAGTGTGGCTATTGTCAGTCTGGACAAATTATGTCTGCGGCGGCATTGCTGGCCAGTAATCCCAACCCGGACGACGCGGCCATTGATCAAGCCATGTCGGGCAATATCTGTCGCTGCGGTATGTATCAGCGAATCCGAAAGGCTATTAAGCGTGCTGCTGGCAGCAACGCGGTGGTAGGCATTTTTGATCCGGCGGCACCGCAAAGGGCGACTAAGGAGGCAGACCATGTCTGATCAAGCACAAGAATTGGATACTCAGGCTAAAGAACGTTCAGGCTTAGCTAAGTGGACTCGTCGGGGCTTTATTTCCGCCGGGGCCTTAGTGGGTGGTGGTCTTGTGGTGGGTGTCGCCCTGCGTCGCGGTGACCGCCGGGATCAGGTCGCCGACCTTGTGACCGAAGAAGGCGAGGCCCTTTTGAACATGTGGGTCAAAGTTGATGAGGCTGGCGGTATCACGGCCATCGTTCCCCACAGCGAAATGGGCCAAGGCGCTCAAACGGTGCTGACCCAAATGCTGGCGGACGAGATGGATGCCAACTGGGCTGATGTGAGTTTCGTTGAAGCGCCTGCCGAGGTGGAATACGCCAACGGCGATATGGCCAAGGGCGTGCTGTTTCCCGGTGCAGACATTCCCAAGGTACTGCTGCCAACCTTAAATGGCGCGATGTATCACGCAGCGAATGAGCTGGTGCAACAAATTACTGGCGGTAGCTACAGCATTCGTTCTACGGGTCAGGCGGGCATGCGTGTGGCCGGGGCTGCTGCCAAAGAGATGATGGTAAAAGCCGCCGCGGGTAAGTGGCAGGTCGGCGAGTCGGAGCTGACAACGGCGAACAGTGTGGTGACCCACAAAGCATCCGGTCGCAGCGCCAGCTATGGCGAGTTGGCCAGTGCAGCCGCACGTTTCGAGCCGTCAGTGAAGCCGGTACTGAAGCAAAGCGACCAATTCACCCTGATGGGCAAAAGCCTTCCCAGACATGACATTCCAGCCAAGGTGACCGGCGAAACAGTGTTTGGTATCGATGCTCAGGTACCGGGTATGCAGTACGCGGCAATTCGCAATGCGCCAGTATTTGGAGCTCAAGTGCAGTCCTTTGATGGAGCGGCAGCCAAGGCGAAGCCCGGCGTCACCCAAATTGTGAACCTAGGCAATGCCATTGCCGTAGTGGCCGAAAGCTATTGGAGTGCGGAACAGGCACTCAACACTGTGCAAGTTCAGTGGACCAAGACCGACAGTGACAACGTCAGCAGCGCGACGCTCACCGAGCAGTTTCGCGGTGACTTGGCCAAGGCTCGTATCAGTGGCGGAACCGGCGCAGATGTGGAAATTGGCGATGTGCCAGCAGCCTTTGCCAATGCGGCTCAAGTAATTGAAGCCACCTATGAAGTGCCGTTTTTGGCCCACGCCTGTATGGAGCCAATGAACGCCACCGCCCGCTTCGTGGACGGCAAGTGCGAGATTTGGACAGGAACCCAGAATCCGCTGGGCTCTCGCTATGAAGTCGCGGCAGCCTTGGAGTTGGAGACCGAAGACGTGATCCTGCATCAGCATCCCATGGGCGGTGGTTTTGGCCGCCGGTCCCAGAGCGATGTGCAGGTCCAAGCGGCCCAAATTGCCAGAGAAGTTGGGGTACCTGTGAAGCTCATCCTGTCCCGGGCAGAAGATATGCAACACGATTTTTATCGGCCCGGCGTCGCGTCGAATTTCCGAGTTGCCTTGGACGGCGCAGGTCAAATTCTCGCTTGGGACAACGTGTACCACGAAAAGAAAGAGCCGATTGAAGCGCCAGTGATCCCCTACGACGTAGCGGCTCAGCACATTCACTACACCGACAGCCCCACGCATATACCCTTTGGAGCATGGCGTAGTGTGGACCACTCTCAGCATGGCTTCTTCACAGAAGCCTTCTTCGACGAAGTAGCAGAAGCAGCAGGAAAAGATCCGTACCTGTTGCGTCGTGAGTTGTTAGCCAACAAGCCTCGGCACCGAAAGCTGTTGGATCTTGCCGCGGAAAAAGCCGGTTGGGATCAGCCTCTGGCGGAAGGCCGTGGCCGCGGCATCTCGTTGCAAGAGTCCTTTGGGTCCTTGGTGGCCCAAGTGGTGGAGGTCACCGTGGACGGCGGCGAAGTGACCGTTGATCGGGTGGTGGTGGCTGTGGATCCCGGCTTTGCCGTATCCCCAGACGGACTGACAGCCCAGATGGAGTCCGGCGTGATCTTCGGTTTAAGCGCGGCCTTGTACGGAGAGATCAACGTCGAAGAGGGTCGGGTGGTACAAAGCGCCTACAACGACTATCCGGTAGTTCGTATGGTGGATGCGCCAGTGATCGAAACTCACATCGTGAACAGTGGTGAGGCATGGGGCGGTGCCGGCGAACCCGGTACTCCCGGCGTGGCTCCGGCTTTGGCGAACGCGGTATTCCAAGCGACAGGCACTCGGGTTCGGCAGCTGCCAGTGTCCCGATATGACCTCAACTACTCGGTGAATGAACCCGAAGAGTTGATCTAGTAGGGAATAAACCCACGTGTAAAAAAGCCAGGTGATTCCTGGCTTTTTTGTTTTGGGGCAGCCGTTTTGACGCCTCTTGCCCAATCCTTTGCTTACCCGCCGATCACCTCAAAGGTAACGCCTGCGCTTTGGGGCAGACGCTTCAGCAAGGCGTCGCCCATGGCGGATGCGGGTGTCCAAAATCCACCGTTAACGGGTAAATCGTCTTGGGCCAAGGCCAGAGCGCTTTCGGCAATCATCTTAGATGTCGAGCCATAACCCGGATCTTTGTCGCCTTTAACCCGTACTCGCATATTCTTACTGCTGTCGCTGGGGTGCAGGCCCAGCAGTTCAATGTCGTAGTAGCCGT
>JAYOVN010000101.1:0-5992 GCA_038151515.1 Gammaproteobacteria bacterium
ATCTTGATTTTGTTCGTCGATGTAAACCGAGTTTTCAACGAAATCCTGACTTAGCACTCTTGCCAGCCGGTCCTCTGGATTTCCGGCAGCTAAGGTAAGTGGTCGATTCACTCGGGCGGAACTTCCTGAAGTCCTCGCCTGAGCCAAGGTAAAGCCCACATCCATGTGCGCCAAACTTAGTCGCCGCAGGGTTTGGTCAATTTGGGCCACCTCAGTGCGCTCGGCTTTCAGAAACTTCCGTCGTGCCGGCGTGTTGTAGAACAGATCTCGCACCTCCACCGTAGTGCCCTGAGCATGGGCCACCGGGCCGCTTTCGATCACCTCACCACCATGGCTTTCAATAAACCAACCGCCGCCCTGTGGCTCGGCAGCGGAGCTGAGCCTCACTTTGGCTACCGAGGCCACACTGGCCAAGGCCTCGCCGCGAAAACCCAAGCTTCCGATACCGACGAGATCTTCGGCGGATTGAATCTTGCTGGTGGCGTGACGCTGCAACGCCAAAGGTAAGTCGTCGGCATGAATACCACTGCCGTTGTCGCGGATCCAAACTAAGTCGACTCCACCTGCTTCAGTGCGCACCTCAATATTGGTGGCCTGAGCGTCTAGACTGTTTTCCAGCAGTTCCTTAACGATGGACGATGGGCGTTCCACCACTTCGCCGGCGGCGATCTGGTCGGCAACAAAACTTCCGAGTTTTTTGACTCTATTGAATGTCATCTGCGATTCTTTGCCCCACTATCCACCGGGAATCGTAATTTTTTGACCCACCCGAATGGTGTCACCGGTCAATCGGTTACGCCGCTTTAGCTGGGTGGTTGATACCCCGTAGCGGGCGGCGATTTCCGAGATCGTATCCCCCCGGCTCACTGTGTATCGAATTTCTTCGCGACGCTCTGCCAAAAAGGTGGCCGGCGGGGGATTAGCCCGCATAAATTCTTCAATGCCGGCTGCAATTGCTTTTGCCAACTTCTGCTGATGCGAGGCCTGAGACAATTTTCTGGCTTCGCCGGGATTAGAGATAAACCCGGTCTCTACCAGTATAGATGGCATATCCGGTGACTTAAGAACCAAAAATGCTGCCTGCTCGACCTGCTTTTTGTGCAGCTTTGTGACCTCCCCCATATTTCGCAGCACAGACTCGCCCACACGAATGCTTTGGCTGCGATTGCCGTCCATAGACAGATCCAGCAACACCTGTGCGAGCATGGGGTCCTTATCGTCTAGGCTGACATTACCGACTCCGCCTAGCATGTCTGACTGATTTTCCCGCTCGGCCAACCATTTCGCCGTCTCACTGGTGGCGCCACGATCCGACAGCGTATACACCGATGCCCCGGATACCGAAGATTGCTTGAAGGCGTCGGCGTGAATGGACACGAACAGGTCCGCCCGCTTCTCCCGGGCTATGGCTGTGCGTTTACGGTGTCCAAGATAGTAGTCGCCGTCGCGAACCAAGAACGCGTCAAAACCTTTTTGCCGTTTGATTTGATCTACAGTGCGGCGAGCAATCTGCAGCACGACGTTTTTCTCAAGGGCTTTTCGGGGGCCCAGCGCACCGGGATCTTCACCGCCGTGTCCTGCGTCTACCGCAATCATCACGTCACGCGCTTTAGGCCGAGGCTTTGGCGTGGGCTGAGCTTGGCTTGGGGGCTTTTTCGCTTTGGGGAAATAAAGATCCGTGACAAGGCGATGGCCGTAAGGGGGTATGGGGTTCAAGGTAAACGTTTTCGGAGAAAAGGCCACCTCTGCATCCACGACGATACGGTAACCGTCCTTACGTTTGCCGCCGCGCAGTCCTTTGATGTGGGTCAAATCCTTGGTGGCCTGAAGGGCGAAGCCCCTTGCGGTCTTGGCATCCTTCACATCGATGACAATACGGTTTGGGTTCTCTAGGGCAAAAACCGAAAACTCAGAGGGCTTGGAGGTGTCGAGCACCACCCGAATGTAATCCGGGGCTTCGTGGGTTCGCACACTTTGAATCACATTGGCATGAACCCATGGCGCTGCCGCCAGAAGTAGCCATGTGACGGCAGAAAGCCCAAACCTAGGCAAAGCGCACACTCACATGCCGCTGTATTCGGCTTGGGTCATCGGCCGTGGACGCCGGCAATGATTCATCGCGATACAAACTCAATGTCACCTCCACATCTGCTGCTGGTAGCCAACCGTGTCCTTGCTCTGGCCATTCCAGGCATTTCAACCCAGGACCTTCGAAGATCTCGTCAAAACCTAGAAATTCCAGCTCCTCCGGGGACTTCAACCGATACAAATCGAAATGAAACACATCGAGATCGGTGGTTTGATAAGGTTCTAACAACGTGTATGTGGGGCTTTTCACTGCGCCCATATGGCCCAAGCTGCGGAGCATGCCACGCACCAATGTGGTTTTGCCTGCCCCCAAATCGCCATGTAAATAAACAATGGCCGATTCACCCAAACGGGAGCAAATTGCTTGGCGCAGCTGAGCACCGAAGGCGACTGTGGCAGCCTCGTCTGTCAGCACTTGATCCATCACGTGTTCGGCTTTGCTCATTAACGCTTGCTCGACTCCTGAATGCTGAGGGTTTGTTTGAAAGGTGAGCGAACCTGTCAGTGAAAGTGTACCTACCTGACGCGCCAAGGCGAGCCTAGGGCCGGTTTATTTTTCTTCTTGCCGACCCGCTCTCGGCTAGGTTTCAGCGATCAAATAGTAAACCTCAGGGTCATGGCGTTAACGGTTGGAGCCAAAACGCCCATCGGTCCTTACCTAGTCTTTTAGCAACTGTGCAATACGGTCAATCACGGCACTTGCGGTTAAGGGGCGCATCCCCAGATCTTCAGCGGCAAGGTCTCCGGCCGCACTGTGCAGCAGCACTGAGGCAAAAAAAGCCGCCCGCGGACGGTCCGGATGCTGGGCCATCAGGCTGCCGGCTAAACCGGCAAGCACATCCCCCATGCCGGCGGTTGCCATACCCGGATTCCCGTGGCCACAAATCCCGTGTTCCTGAACATTACCCATCACCGTGCCCGGGCCCTTGATCAAACCCAAAGCGTCGTATCGCGCGGTCATATCGGACAAGGCGCCCAGCCGGTCGCCGGACACTTGCTGCACTGAGCACTCCAGCAGCCCTGCCGCCTCCCCGCCATGGGGGGTCAGGTAAAGCTCGCCTCCGCCGGCAATGCCTCGTGATTGCCGATGCAACTGGCCGAGCCAAAACAGGCCGTCAGCGTCCACCAGCATGGGCCCCGGGTAGTCGACTAGGCCTTCAAGAACCGCCTCTGCCCAATCAGACCGGCCCAAGCCCGGCCCCAAAACGACGACATCGGCCTTGTCGAGTGTCTGTTTCAGAGTTTGTTCCGAGGTATGGTCTACTGGGTCTACCCACATGGCTTCCGGCACCCGAGCTTGCAGACCCGGCAAGTTGCAAATATCCGTGGCCACAGTGATCAAGCCCGCGCCACTGCGTAAGGCAGCTTCCGCCGCCAGAATGACCGCACCACCCATGCCCTTGCAGCCTCCGACGATGACCACATGCCCGCGCTGATGCTTGTAGGCATCCACAGGCACCCGAGGCAACAAGGTCTGCCGCCAAAAACGCAGTGGTACGTGGGGATGCGCCTCGGCAAAGGTTGATGACACACCCAGATCTGAGAAAAAACGCTGGCCGCACAGCTTTGGCCCCTGCCCGGTATACAAGCCGATATTGCGCACAATAAACGAGACGGTAGCGTCTGCCTGAACCGCCAAACCCGCTTCACCAGTGTCCGCATTTAGGCCTGAAGGCAGATCCAAGCTGAGAACGAAACCACCAGCTTGGTTTATCTCCTTAATGACACGGGCATAGGCGGGTCTGGGTTCGCCGCGCCCGCCGATACCCAGCAGGGCATCAATGATAACGGGGTAACCCAACGCTGCTTCCGGACCTTCGACGCTCAAACCAGCGGCTTCTGCCTGTTCGCGTGCGCCCAAGGCATCGCCGGTCAATTGCTCTTTGGGTGCGACCCCTATGATTTGCACAGCGATTCCTAAGCGCTGGGCAAGTAAGGCCATCCAGTAGCCGTCGCCACCGTTATTGCCCTTGCCGCAAACGACACTGATGCCCACGAGACTGGGATGAAGCGCCATAAGGGTATCTAAGGCAAATTGTGCTGCTCGCTCCATCAGAACGTCGCCCCCAAGGCCCATACCACCAGATGACTGTGACGCCATGGCTTGAGCATCTACGGCTCGACAGGCGTCAGCCGTGTACAGCTTTAGGTCTGCTTGGTTATCGGTATTGCGCCCTTCAGTCATGCCAACCCTTAATCAGTGTTCTCAATGTCCGCCCTCGCAATCACTCACTCCGACCCCGCAATTCAGTATACTTTGGACGATCTGCTATCAGCGAGTCAGTCATCAACACACCCACGGATTCAACAGCTTACCCCATTGGTTGGGACCCGGACCGGGTGAAAACCCAAATACTGGCTCAAGGAAAAGCCCTCGGCTTTGATAAGTTAGCGATCACCGACACCGATCTTTCCCGGCACACGCCGCATTTGCGGGAATGGCTGGCAGCAGGCTTTGCTGGCGACATGGGCTATATGGCACGTAACGTAGAAAAGCGAGCCCATCCGGAATTGTTGGAACCCAGCACCTGCCGCATCATTACCGCCCGAATGCAGTATTTGCCCGCAGACACCCAACCCATTCACGTGCTGGAAAACAGCGATCTTGCCTACATCTCACGATACGCCCTGGGTAGGGACTATCACAAAGTGATGCGGCGGCGGCTGGCGAAACTTGCCCAACAAATCAATATCACCCTTGAGAAAGAGCAACCACCTTTCACCTTTCGAGCGTTTACCGATTCCGCCCCGGTGCTGGAAAAAGCGCTGGGTGAAAAGTCAGGACTGGGCTGGATTGGCAAGCACACGCTGTTGCTGGAAAAAGACGCAGGCTCATGGTTTTTTCTGGGCGAGATTTACACCAATGCGCCACTCCCCGTCGACCAACCTGACAGCGAGGATGCCTGCGGCAAGTGCAGTGCCTGTATGACCGTCTGCCCCACCGATGCCATCGTCTCACCGCGCCGACTGGATGCCAGACGCTGTATTTCTTATTTGACCATCGAGCACAAAGGCACCATTCCTTTAGAATTTCGTCAGGCCATGGGCAATCGGGTTTATGGCTGCGACGACTGCCAATTGTTTTGCCCTTGGAACCGCGAGGCGCCGACCACGACAGAAGCAGACTTCGCTGTTCGCAACGGCCTAGACAAGCCCCGCCTAGTAGACCTGTTCGAATTATCAGAGGCGGAGTTTCTAGCCATGACCGAAGGCTCAGCCATGCGCCGAATTGGCTATGCTCAGTGGCAGCGCAATCTGGCAATCGGCCTTGGCAACAGCCAAGGGGGCGACGCGGTTGTGCACGCCCTCACTCAAGGACTGGGACGGGTTAACGCCATGGTGGATGAACACATACAGTGGGCCCTGGCTCAACTGGACGGTTCTTGAACGAACAGCTTGGCCCGGTAATAGCGCAACTCTTCAATAGACTCGCGAATATCCGCTAACGCCGTGTGTTGGTTGGTTTTCACCACGCCGGACGCGATGGCCGGATGCCAACGCTTGGCCAATTCCTTGATACTGCTGACATCGATCATGCGGTAATGCAGGTAGCTTTCTAAGGTTGGCATATATCGGGATAAGAACCGCCGATCCTGCCAGATGGTATTGCCGCACAGGGGAGCTGCCCCGGGCTTCACATGTTTTTCGATAAAGGCAAGAGACAGCGCTTCGGCCTCGGTTTCGCTCACACCCTCGGACGCGATGCGGTCCAGCAGCCCAGACGCGCTGTGATGGGTTTGATTCCAATCATCCATACCGTCAAGCAGTGCCTTAGGCTGACTAATGGCCAACACAGGGCCTTCTTCAATGACGTTTAGGTCACTGTCGGTAATGATGGTGGCCATCTCGATGATTCGGTCGTGGGACGGGTCTAGGCCGGTCATTTCCAAATCGATCCAAACCA
>JAYOVN010000102.1:0-5903 GCA_038151515.1 Gammaproteobacteria bacterium
AGATTGTGGAAGATCTGATTCAACTAAGTTACGCAGTAGACACGTTCTACTTTTTAATAATGGGTGCCATGGTGATGTTTATGGCCCCCGGGTTTGCCATGCTGGAAGCCGGCATGGTCCGAAGCAAAAACACCTCTGAGATTCTGACCAAGAACGTGGCGTTGTTCGCTATTTCCTGTGTCATGTACCTCTTGGTCGGGTACGCCATCATGTACGGCGGCGGCGGCATGTTAATCGGCGCAGAAAACACCGTAGACGACGTTTTAGCCTCTGGCGGCGACGTTTATTACAGCGCTCGATCCGACTTCTTTTTCCAAGTTGTATTCGTTGCAACGGCAATGTCCATCATCTCTGGTGCGGTTGCCGAACGTATGAAGCTTTGGTCTTTCCTACTGTTTGCTGTCGTGATGACCGGATTCATCTATCCGCTACAGGGAAGCTGGAGCTGGGGCGGTGGATTCCTGTCCGATGCTGGATTCGTAGATTTCGCAGGCTCTGGCATCGTGCACATGTGCGGCGCCGCGGCAGCCCTAGCCGGCGTACTGCTGCTTGGACCACGCCAAGGCAAGTACGGCCCGAATGGCGAGGTAAACGCGATCCAAGGTTCAAACATGCCTCTGGCAACGCTGGGTATGTTTATCCTGTGGTTCGGTTGGTTCGGTTTTAACGGTGGATCTGAGCTTAAGCTGAGCAACATCGACGAAGCCAATGCAGTCGCCCAAGTGTTTGTGAATACCAATATGGCAGCAGCAGGCGGCTTAATTGCAGCCCTGATCTTGGCGCGCATCATGTTCGGCAAAGCTGACTTGACCATGGCGTTGAATGGCGCTCTTGCTGGCTTGGTCTCAATCACTGCAGAACCGTTGTCCGGTACCAACGTTGAGTCCATGCTCATTGGTGCGGTAGGGGGACTGCTCGTCGTGCTCTCCATCGTCGCCTTGGACAAGATGCGCATAGATGATCCGGTGGGTGCGATTTCGGTCCACGGTACTTGCGGTATCTGGGGCTTGATGGCGGTATTGATTACCACCGACGGCGCGACGCTGACAGGACAGCTCACGGGCTTAGCCACGATTTTTGGCTTCACCTTCGCAGCGGCCTTAGTCGTGTGGTTCGTGATCAAGATGATCTTCGGCATTCGACTGTCGGATGAAGATCAGCTGGTTGGCGCTGACGCCGCTGAGATCGGCATCGTCGCTTACCCAGAGTTCTCCAAGTAGAGAACCCCATAAGCGACGGCGATTGTCGCTTCAATAAAGGCCGCCTTCGGGCGGCTTTTTTGTGGTTATCTTTCGAACTTTTTGGTCATCCGGTGGTTGGAAGGTTTAAACTACGCGCTTATTACGGTTCGAATGAGTGTTCATGAAATATAAAAGTACCCGAGGCCAAGTATCGGGGTTGAGCTTTAGCGATGCCTTGTTAATGGGGCTAGCCTCAGACAACGGACTGTTAGTCCCTGAGAGCATCCCTGACATCACTGACAAGTTAGTACAGTGGCAAGAGCTGGGCTTTGTGGAGCTAGCTCAAGAGTTGATGCCGCTGTTTATCGATGACATAGAGCCTCGTGTGTTGAAAAATCTCATTGCGGAATCCTATGAGAGTTTTGACCATGAGGATGTGGTGGGCATGCAGACGCTGGGCAGCCTTACCGTGTTGGAGCTATTCCACGGGCCGACCTTAGCGTTCAAAGATGTGGCCCTGCAGTTACTGGGTAAACTCTTTGAGCATGTCTTAGGGCAACGCCAACAGCGCCTGAATATTTTGGGTGCCACCAGTGGCGATACCGGCAGCGCGGCCATTGACGGCGTACGTGGTCAGAAAAACGTCGATATTTTTATCATGTATCCCAAGGGTCGAGTCAGCCCCCTCCAAGAGCTGCAAATGACCACGGTTGCTGATGACAACGTGCACTGTATCGAGTTAGAAGGCAGCTTCGACGACTGTCAGAACATCATGAAAACGGTGTTTGCGGACGCAGACTATAAGGCGAAGTATCAGTTAGGGGCGGTGAACTCGGTTAACTGGGCTAGGGTGCTGGCGCAAATCGTCTATTACGGCTACGCCAGCCTGCGACACCCTGAACCATCGGTGTTCTGTGTCCCCACAGGGAACTTCGGCAACGTATTTGCCGCCTATCTTGCCAAGCGGATGGGGTTCCCGATTAAGCACCTGTTAGTTGCAACGAATGACAACGATATTTTAGCTCGGTTTTTTGCTACCGGAATCTATGCTCGCGGCACTGTGCATCAAACCATTTCGCCAGCCATGGACATACAGGTCGCCAGTAACTTTGAGCGATTTTTGTACTATCACTTTGATCAAGACAGTGCACGCCTGACCCAGTTTATGGAAGACTTTGCGGATCATGGACAAGCCAGTATTGGAGCGCCGCCAACGGAAGTGCTGATGTCCAGTGTCGCGGTGAATCGCGAACAAACCCTCGAAGCCATGCGAGAGGTCAATGATCAGTTTGGATATGTGTTAGATCCACATACCGCCGTAGGCTACTACGCAGCCAGACGACTTGTTGAGCAGTCCGATGAGCACTCGGGGACACCAGTGGTCGTGGTGGGCACAGCTCATCCGGCGAAATTTCCAGAGGCGGTGGAGGAGGCGACTGGCTCAGAGCCGACCCACCCTACGCTGACAGCGCTGGAAGGATTGCCCAAGCGCAGTCATCCACTGCCCTGTGATATTGAGGCGGTAAAGGCCTATCTGGTCTCCAGTCTGGGGGTGAAGTGATCTGCCGACGACGAATCAGGACAATCCTGCTATGGAGGCCGGAAGCGCCGACAAGGATTGCACTTCAGCGGAGGGTTTAGATTCTCCATCGTTGTCGTAGGCACCATCACGGTTAAACCAGATGGAGTGCATGCCAGCGCGGTTCGCGCCCAAAATATCGTCGGACAAATGATCGCCAATGTGGACCGCTGCTGCCGCTGTCACCTTTGCACGGGTTAACACTGCGCTGAACATCGCTGGATCTGGTTTGCTGGCACCCACATCAGCACTGCTTATTGCGCCTTCGAAGAACTGGCCAATGCCGACCCGGTGGATATCGGCATTGCCATTGGTCAGAGCGAACAAACGATACTCCTGGCTTAGGTCATTTAGCACCTTCAGGGCATTATCAAAAAACACCACATCGTTGCGACCAACGAAAAACACATCGAAGGCTGCCTCGGCCAATTCTTGGGCTTGGTTTTCATCCAAACCACTTTCCAGCATGCAAGAACGAAGTACTTGAGTACGTAGAAAGGACAAATCATGGCGCTGGTTTGGGTTGCGGGCTACGACGTCAGCGCGTATCCCCTCAACAGCATCCGAAGCGTAAACTTCTAGGGCGCTGGGTGTGTTGTCCTGCATCCATTGTCTGAGTGACGTTTCCGCACGGCGAATGGTCTGCCCCACATCCCACAGGGTGTTATCTAAATCAAATGTAATGACCTGTATGGAATCCACTTTGTGCATTAGTCCTGGTTGTCCTTGGTTCCCCCACTCTTATTGACCAAGGCCCTAGGATGAGCTTTGTCATACACCTGGGCTAGGTGTTGAAAGTCGAGGTGGGTATAAATCTGTGTTGTGGCAATATCGCTATGGCCAAGCAGTTCCTGAATGCCTCGTAAATCGCCGGAAGATTCCAACATATGCGTGGCGTAACTGTGGCGCAACATATGTGGATGCAGACTGGTATCACCGAGTTGTTGTGCGGCTACCTGTTTCAGTCGATTTTGTACCGTACGAGGAGAAATACTCTTGCCGGCTCGGCCCGGAAACAGCCAATGGCTGCAACCGCTGACGTCGAGCCAGCGCTGCAGTACTTGTATGCACACTCGGCCCAAGGGCACGTCTCTTGTTTTGCCCCCCTTGCCCGTGACCCGAACCATGCCCTGCTCCAAATCAAGGTCAGTATTGGCCAAGTTTGCGACCTCACTCAGGCGTAATCCGCTGCCGTAAAATAACTCCAACAAAGCTTTGTCTCGAAGGGTTTGAGGCGACATTTCCTCGAAATTCAAAAGCTGCGAAGCTTGATCAGCGTCCAGCACCTTGGGCAATCGGCGCTTGTGTTTCGGACCACGACTTGCAGCTGCGGGATTGCTTGAAACGACTCCTTGGTTCTGCAAAAAGCGGTAGAAGCTGCGGATGGCAGAAAGGTTCCGCTGAATGCTGTTGTTGGCTAGGCCAATGCTTTTGAGGTGACCAATGTATGCCGAGACAATCTGTGCGGTGGCATTATCAGCGCTGGTATCCAGCCATTCTATATAGCGGCTGACTTCGCGTTTGTAGGCACTGACGGTGAGGGCGGAATAATCGCGTTGCTGCGCTAACTTTGAAAGAAAAGCCTCGAGGTATGTGGCATCGCGCTTCCCCATATCGCTCATGAGCCAGCCAGGCGATCCATTACTTTGGCTACGATATCGGCAATATAGGTAACAAATAACGTGTCCATGCCCTTAGAAAAACGCCCCGGGTCTCTGCTGCCAATGCACAGAGCCCCAGAACCATTACGAATGGTTAGATCCAATATGGCAGCGCTGCCGGTGTCATCATGATCTGAAAGCGGGAACATCTGGGTCAGTTCATCCTTGCGTAAGGAAATACATTGGGCGCTGGTATTACTTTGCAGGTGTTGCAGTGGCATCTCATGGTTGTGGTGCTGAATATGATCCAAGGCCAGCGCCATGCCGGCCCCGCACAGGTGAGCACACACAAAGTCAGCCTCAAAGTCGACGAGCACGTGGGTGGCGAGCACCTCATTGAGTTCCGGCCAACTGGACACCTCTAAGAGCGCCAGATTCAGTGATCGCGTCTTCGCAAATATTTCATCGTTGGCCCGTGCGGCTTGCAGTAGTTCGTTCATACGTTTGCGCATGGTGACATTGCGGTCGCGAAGAATGTCGACCTGCCGCTCAATCAAAGAAACGGCCTGGCCGGATTCGTGGGGCAAGGTTAGCTCTGACAGGGCGCTGGGATGTCGAAGAAAGAAGTCCGGAGACTTTCGAAGAAAATCCAGCACGGACTGATCGTCCAATGATTTGGCCAAGGTGGCGGGCTTGATGTGATCGATAGTCATGTTACGTATCCATTTGTCCGCGATAGACGAAGGTCGAGTCGCCGATTAGCTTGATCGGGCCTTGGCCATTTGGCCATTCAATCTTGAGCTTGCCCCCTGGCAGGGAGACTTTGACCTTGTCGCCCAGCTTGCCTGCCATTCGGCCTGCGACAACTGCGGCAGAGGCACCGCTGCCACAGGCCAAGGTCTCGGCGGCGCCTCGCTCGAAAACGCGAAGGCGCACAAAGCCCGGATTGATGATCTGGCAGAAACCAATATTCGCTCGTTCCGGAAAAGCTGGATGATTGGACAAGGCCGAACCAATGCGCTCAACATCGAGGCCAATGACATCGCCCACAAAGACTACGCCATGTGGATTGCCAACGGATATCGGATGCACCGTAAAATCACCAACCTCGGTGCGTAGGGTTGTATCACCATTGGAATCTTGGCCGATGAAAGGCACGCGTTCGGCCTCGCTGCGAGGCTCTGGCATGCATGTTTCGATCATGCCATCTGGGCGCAGGGCAGTCTGAAAAACGCCACCTTTGGAATGCCAGAAAAGTGAGCTCTTTCGGCTCAAGCCTTGCCTGTGGACAAAGTCAGTCACGCAGCGGGTGCCGTTGCCACATTGCTCGGCCTCACTGCCATCGGCGTTGAAAATGACGTATTCAAAATCACAGTCAGGTTGAGACGGCGGGGCTACCAGTAGCAATTGATCAAAGCCGACCCCGCGATTGCGGTCAGCCAAGGCAGCAATCTTCTCGGAATCCAAGTGGGTTGGCGTGGTAACGCCGTCGATGACGACAAAGTCGTTACCCAAACTGTGCATTTTGCAAAATGTGAGCAT
>JAYOVN010000103.1:0-768 GCA_038151515.1 Gammaproteobacteria bacterium
AGCTGGGTGTTCAAATGAACATCGAACAAATTGTGGTGAATACGGTGAAGGGGCGACACAGAGAGCCCGAACACCTAGCCCGTAACCCTTTTGGCACTGTACCGGCACTGGAACTGGAGGATGGTAGCCACTTGGTGGAGTCACTTGCCATCGTCCACTACCTTGAGGACAAGTTTCCGGAAAATACCATGTACCAAGGCACACCAGAGGAACGAGGTAAGGCCAGAGACCTAGAGCGGGTGATCGATCTTAGACTGGGCGGTCCCATGGGAGCTTTCGGACACGCCACCAATTCACCACTGGGACGCCCCCCGGAGCCGGAAAAGGCGGCTGCGTATCTAGAGTCCATGCAGACGCCCCTAGATTACTTGGAGACCCTGTTAAGCGACGGGCGCCCCCTACTCGGTGGTGATCATGTCAACGTCGCGGACTGTACCCTTCAGTCGTTCCTGCAATTCACCCGATTTGTGGAGGCCGATGTATTTGGTGAGCGCCCGTTGTTGCGTGCATGGGATGAGCGCTATCGAGGGCGGCCAGCAGCGTTGGCAGTGCTGAAGTGGTAACCCGAGGCAAAATTGGCCCAAAAGGCTAACGAGTTTTACCATGGGCGCATCGGAGTGTAGCTCAGCTTGGTAGAAGTTTGACGCCATACCACGTGGCTTAACCCCGCTCAGCTAGTACGCCGAACGGGTCGCTCAACCGCCCACCCAAGGGTTTGGGGTTGATCGACCAATTTTTAGGGTTGTAAAATAAATACCCGGACCGCAG